>JAYUKI010001027.1:0-2841 GCA_043764595.1 Myxococcales bacterium
CGGGACAGCGCCGCGGAGGCCCTCCTGCAGTTCGGAGGTTTGTCCGCGTACATCGGCGCGTTCAACCTCTTGCCGTTCCCCGCGCTCGACGGCGGCCGCATGATCTTCCTCATCTACGAGGGCGTGTCGCGCCGGAAGGCCGACGCGAAGACCGAAGCGAAGGTCCACGTCGTGGGCCTCGTCATGTTCTTCATGTTGTTTCTCTTCGCGACCTACAGCGACATTTTCTTGAAGAAGTGATGGGCGGCGAGGGCGAGGGCCCTTAGCCTTCTACTCTCGCGTAGCGAGGTGCGCGGTTACGCAGCTCGACCGGTCCTGGAAGAAGGCCTCCACCGCCGTCCGATCGTGACGAGCGCGGCTGCGGGATCGAGGCGACCAATCGCGCCCCGACCTCGCAGCCTGCATCCCACCCACCCTCCGCAAGCGCAGGGAACCGACACCCGACTCTCGACCGACGACTGCTACGTTGCTACTTCTTGGCGCAGCACAGGATCTTCCGCGCCTTCCGGGACCCCGGTACGGTGCTCACCCCGACGACGAACTTGTCCGCCGCGCACTCGGCCTTCGCGTAGCCGAAGTCCCAGTCGTTCTGACCCCCCACGGCCCAGCTGTTGTCGCGCACTTCGCATCGGTCCGTGAACTGAGCCCCGGCGGGCGAGCATCGCAGGTGGCCGAGAGCGCCGCTGGAGTCGGCAGCTTGGGACATGCCCGAGACGATTTCGTCCACGTTGCACTCCGTCTTGATCTCGCCCGGAGCCCAGTCGCCCTCCCGCGAAGAGCGACGTGTATCGCTGGCGGAAACGGCCAGGATCACGCCGCCGGAGCTCGTGGTTGGCGTTCGCGTAAACCCGTAGGGGCGGCAGAGCACGCGGTGCGAGTAAGCGCCCGCCGGATCGAACGAAAGACCGGCCGCCGCCTCAGTGTCCGCGCAGGTGGCCTTCCAAAATTTATTGGCCCAGTCGAAACCGTTCGACGTCCGGTTGGTGTCTTTCCGCCAGAAGTCGATGGCCGTGCTGACAGGCAGCACCATCTCCGGCATCGGCCGGGGGTGGTTGCACGACGGCTGCGCGTAGGCGTCGATGACCGAGGTGACGCCGGTCGGATCCAGGGTCGTCACCACCAAGGTCGTCAGGTCGAGAACGAGGTCGGCCAGGTACAGGATCATCTGACGCATCGCCCAGGTTCGCGCAATGACCTTGTAGGTCGGCGATCCCACTCCGTATCGCAGTGCCACGGCGCTGGCGACGTCGTTCGTCGAGATGGCGGCGAGATTGTTCTCGGCCATGGCCATGAACTGCTCGATCGCGCCCTGGAGGATGCGTCGCGCGTCCTCAATCGCGGTGGCGATTGTGGCAACCTGATAGGCGGTTTTCGCGGCCCTCACGGTGGCGGATGCGGATCCCGCCGCACCGGCCGTGCCGATGGCGGCGAGGACCATGATCGGGCTCACGATCTGGTCCGCGATCACCTCGCCGCACGCTTGCTGGTCCTTCGCGCATCCGAGGAGGCCACAGGCCGTGGTCCCGCTCACGCAGTTCTGGGTGCAGTTCAGCGCGAGACAGGTGGATCCCTCCGGCGTCTGCGAGGTCACGTAACAAAGACCGTCCTCGTTGTGGCGATTGGACAGGCATGCCGTGGGCGCGATTCCTATCCCACGGTCGTAGGACAGCCTCTCCGTCAGCCAGCACGTGGCGATGCCGTCGCTTCTGTAGCCATCTGCGCAAGAATTCATCGCCCACGCCCAGCAGGTGCCGAGCGAATCTTTTTCGGTACACCTCCTCCCCGGATTGTAGGAGAGCTGCTTGTCGTTCCAGCACATCGTCGCTGCGCCGTGAAAGCCACTTTGGCAGGGCTGGTAACATAGCCCGTCTTGCTTCACCCGCCCGCCAGTGCATTCGCTGGGGACGATTCCAGCGTCGCGGTACGTGGTCCTTTTGTAGCAGAAGGGGGTCGTTTGAATCGTGGTTTCGCGCTGGATCCAGTCGACGATTTTGCCAATCTCCCCACGCGGATACGGGTTGGCCGGAATTTCGGGGGTCGGGAGGTTCGTCAGCGCTTGTTGCGAGGTTCCGAGCTCTTCGTTCGTCGGCGAGACCGCATCCGCGTCGTTCGCGTTCGATGCACACGCTGCGAGGCAGAGCCCGGCGCCGGCGAGAAGCCATGCCAACGAACCTCTGAGGGGCGAGTGGCTCGTCCCCCTATTCGTGAATTCCGGCTTCTCGTGATGCTTGTCGTGACGGGCGCTTCGCGATGTTTTCTGCATGTGGACAGCTCCTTGCGAATCGTGGCGGGAACGGGGGAAGCTTGACCGATCGGATCGGCGCCGGTTGGCCGAAGAGCGATCCACGTGTGGCCGAATTTGGCGCACCCGTGATCGGAAGCCGGCACACGTCAGGCTTCGACCTGCACCCGAGCCACACCATCTCGGCCGACGACGACCTCGGCGGAGAGCGCCTTTGCCGCTACGGCCTGCGGCTCCGGTCGGGCGTCGCGCCCTCGACGCGCGCGCGCGAAGATCTCGCGTACCCCCGGTGTGAGCCGCGTTCTTTCGCGCAGTGGGGCGATGCCCCATGGGGATCGACATGCAGACCAGGAAGGCCGCGGCGCCCTCCGAAACGGCCGTCGCTGACGCCGAGCTTTGTCGCGCTCACACGCGTACGAGGTGGTGGAGCTACCGAGTCTGGTTCTGCGCGCGGACGAAGGCGCTCATCTCAGCGATACGTTCGAGAAAGACTCGGATCTTCGGCACCTCGGCCAGCGCTCGCGGCGCGCCCAGACGAAGGGGAACGTCGCGGCCGGCGAGATCGTCGAGCAGACGCACGAGGGGCGGCCGTCCTGGAG
>JAYUKI010001028.1:0-9700 GCA_043764595.1 Myxococcales bacterium
GGGCGACTCCGAGGGACGGCCGGTCGGCTGTCGGTGCCATTGGGAAGCGGGCGACTCACCCTGTCCGGTTCACGGCGAGGAGTCCCTAGGCCAGGATGCCCGCTGCACTCCCCGTGGCCGGACCCTCTCGCCTGGTCAGCCCCGCTCTGGTCGCCCCTTGGCGGCCCGTCTGCGTGGCAGGGGCGGCCCGAACAGTAGGGGGAGGTTCGTCGCCCAAGGGTGGCGCTTTTACGAGCCAATCCACTCGAAATCCCAATTCGTAAGCGCCAAGAGGGCAAGTGCGTAACCGGGGCGCCGTGCTTCTTACGCGCACGGCCCAGGCCCAGGAGGCGATAGGGCAGGCCATTGGTGTGTCCCGCGTGGCGGTGTCTCACTGGCAGAACGGGACCACCAAGCCGGCGCCAGCGGCCCGGAAGAAGATGCGCAAAGAGTACGGGATTCCCGAGGACGCGTGGGACGAGGACGCTAACGCGGAGCTCGCGGGTCTCTACGGCAAACACTGCGCCGAGGTTCGCGCGCAGCCCAGTGAACCGGAGCTAGTCGAGGACGAGATCCCCGAAGGCGTGCTCGGAAAAGCGCGCTTCATCGAATCGGTGCTCTACGGCATGCTGCTGAAGGCCCGTCGCGACGACGGCATGGTCCCGCTCGAGCGGGCGAAGGTCATGGCCTCGTGCACGGCTACGCTTGCCCACCTGGCGAAGATCACGGGGCAGTACGAGCTCGGCTCGAGGCTCTTCAAGCTGCCCGTCTGGAAACGCATCGAGCAGGCCCACGAAAAGGCTCTAGCTAAACACCCCGAGGCGGCCGCTGCCCTCGCGACCGAGCTCCGCGCCCTCGACAGCGAGAATACTTACAAATGACCGTAAGCGCCCTCCGTAAGCGCCTTTCGTAAGTGCGGCGCTGACGGGAGCGAGCCACGGTCGGGTGTGGTCCACGCCCTCGAAACCGGCACACGCCGACGCGAGCGAACGCCCTTCGGCGCTCTTGCTGCCGTGTGCGAGCGGATTGTCGAGCGAACCGAGGTCCTGAGCTGGCCGTCTCCGCGGTACCAGCGTGACCCGGTTGGGTTCGCCGTCGAGGTCCTCGGCGTGTCGATGACGGAGGCGCTCCGGAATTTCCTCGAGGCGCTCCGAGACAACCGCAAGGTCACCTGGCGTAGCGGGCACAAGACCGGCAAGACGACCGGCTTCGCGATCGCCGCGTTGTGGTTCTGGTGCTCGTTCGAGCGCGCATGCGTCCCGCTGACGGCCGTGAAGGAGGAGCAGATCTCATTCGGCGTCTTCAAGGAAATCCGCCGACTCTGCCGCAACGCCACCGTGCCAATGGGCGTCGACCCGCACCTGTCGTGCCGCGCTGGCCTGCACGACACCGTCGACGACCGGAAGATTTGGGGCCTCGTCGCGCAGAGCTCCGAAGGCGTACAGGGCATTTCGGGGCCGAACGTGCTCGTGCTCTGCGACGAGGCGAGCGGCATTCCCGATGGCGTGCTCGAGGCCATTGGCACGTCGTGCGCGGGCTCCGGTGGCCTCACGCGAATCGCGTACGCGGGCAACCCGACGCGCACGATCGGCGGTTTCTACCGCTCGCACCACCAAGAGAAGTCGCAGTGGAAGACGCTGCACACGAGCTCCGAGGACACGCCGAACGCGCGTGGAGCAACAGGCGACGACGTGATCCCTGGTCTCGCCGGTCCGGAGTGGATCGCGGAGTGGAAGGCCTCTCCCGGTGAGGATTCGCCCGAGTACGCGATTCGCGTGAAGGGCAACTTTCACTCGGGCTTCGAGGGCAAGATCGTCTCGCCCGAGCTTTGGACGATGGCGGAAGCCGTCTGGGACGCGACGCCCTTCGTGGGTCAGCTCCAGATCGGCGTCGACCCCGCTGGCGACCGCTCGGAGGGCGACTCGACGGCAATGGCCGTTCGGCGCGGAATGAAGGTCATTACCGTCATTCAGTGGCGCGGCCTCACGACCGACGCGATTGTCGAGAATGTCCACGGGTTCCTGGCCCAATACCGAACTGCGCACGAGCCGACTCCACGCATTTGCGTCGACTGCGAGGGCGTCATCGGCCGCGACGTCGAAGTCGCGCTTCGTGCGTACCTGCTCCGCAACCCCGAAGCCTTCGAGCTCGTCGTGTTCCGAGGCTCGAAGAAGCTCCTCTCGCGCTCGAGCAAGTACGACATGCGCCGCGACGAGGGCTATGGGCACCTCCGCGATTGGCTGGACGCTGGCGGAGCGGTCCCGACCGACCTCATGCTCCAACAGGACTCGACGGTCGCCGACTTCCGCGTAGTGATCGGGAGTGACCGCCGTGAGCGCCTCGCAGCCACCTCGAAGAAGGACCTGAAAAAGCTCCTCGGTCGAAGCCCCGACAAGGGCGACGCTCTGATTCTTTCGACGTTTGGCTTCGCGGAGGTCGCGACGGCCGCGGACGACAACGAAGCTGGCGCAGCCTCGCCGACGGCACCCGCCAAAGGCGCAACGAACCTCGACGACGACGACACGTCTCCCTACGACGACCGCGGCCGCGCGATGAACCCCTACGCGGGAGCCGGCTGATGCTGCCTCTCGTCCGCACGTTTGACCGTCCTCCGGCGCCCGTACCCGCTCCGGACGTCTCGATTTGGGGCAAGGTCAAGTCGCTCTTCATCCCGCAGATTCAAGTCCAGCCTTTCACCTCGCTCTACGAGGGAGAGCCCGAGCAGGCGCGACGCGAGCGGCCGCTACCGACGTCGTCGACGACGCAGTGGTTCCAGTCGGACATCGAGCAGGCGATCCTTCAGGCGGACTCCGGAGACCTCACCGGCGCTGGCAGCCTTTGGCGTTCGATGCGTCGCGATGGTGCGTTTGCTGGTCTCCTGTCGACGCGCGCGGGCGGGCTCACTCGACTGCCCAAGATTTTTCGAGGAACGGACAACGTCCTCGCCGACCTCGAGCCAGGCGCGGACGGCGACTCGCTCTTCGACCGCGTGTTCCCGCCGAAGGAGCTTGAGCTACTCGACGCCGACGGCATCGGGCTCGGTGTTGGCGTGGGCGAGATGCTTCCGTTTCCTGGCCGCGAAGAGCCCATCTTCGTGCGCCTCGACCCGCAGTTCCTCCGGTACCGCTGGACTGACGACCGTTGGTATTACGCGTCGGTGGGCGGTCTACTGCCCATTACTCCAGGCGACGGGCGTTGGGTCCTGCACATGCCAGGCGGCTACATGCAGCCGTGGAATCAGGGACTGTGGCCCTCCCTCGGTCGTGCGTTCGTGGCCAAAGAGCACGCGTACATGTACCGCGAGAACTACTCGTCGAAGCTCGCGAACCCCGCGCGTGTCGCGGTGAGCCCGCAGGGCGCGAGCGACGAACAGAAGCAATCGTTCTTCCGCCGCGTTATGGCGTGGGGAATCAATACCGTGTTTGGACTCCCGCCCGGATGGGACGTCCGACTCATCGAGTCCAACGGCGTCGGATACGACGTTTACATGCAGACGATCGAGGGCGCCGACAAGGAGTTCATGATCGGGCTCGCGGGCCAGATTGTGACCGTGACTGGCGGCAGCGGATTCGCAAACGCGGCCGTCTTCGCAACGATCCGCAGCGACCTTATCCAAGGCGACGGAGACGCGCTTGCACTGACGATCAGCCAGCAGGGACTTCGCCCGCTGGTCAATCGTCTGTACGGCTCTTCGGCTCGAGCGTCCGTGACTTGGGACACTCGTCCGCCCGCGGACCTCAAAGCCGAAGCCGAAGCGATCTCGGCCGCGTCGAAGGCCATCGAGGATGCCTGCCGCGTGCTCGAGGCCCGCGGCTACGAGGTCGACGTTCGCGAGCTCGTCACGCGATTCAAGATTCCTGGCGGAATCCGCAAGCAAGTCGAACAGCAGGTCAACGACGGTCGAGTCGGGAAACTCCCAGCTCCGGTCGCGCAGAACGACGCGGAACCCGACGAGCCCGACCACGCCGCGGAGCTCGCGCAGAAGATGACTGAACACGCCGTCGCGCGCTGCGAGCACGGCGCGTCGAACCGCTGCCGCCTTTGCGGCGTGGAGCGCGTGCGCGACTTCGCGATGGGCGAAGACGGCGCAGCGGGCTGGCACGTGAAGTGGAAGCCGATCGCGGCGCCTGCGGAGGCCGCATGAGCCTCAAGCGCATCAAGGCTGGAGTCGTGTCGCTCTTCGTGTCGAAGGACGGAACGACGCAGCTCGAGCACGAGCCGAGCAAGGTCGAACGCGAGCCCCCGCGCGAAATCCAGTTGTGGAACGCCGGAGACAATCCGACCGACTACGGCGTTCACAAGTGGACTACGCGCGCAGCGGCCGCTGTCATGGCGGACTACGAGCGTCGCGGCAACCCGTTGACGATCGACGTCGAGCATATTGGCGTGACTACAGCCGACGGCAAGCCTGCGCCCATTGGCGGTTACGCGAAGCTCGAGCTTCGCGCTGGTGCACCTTGGCTGCACTTCGAGTGGAGCGACTACGGCGCGGAACAAATCCGCAGTGGTCAGCGCCGCTTCCTCTCTCCCGACTACCTCGTCGACAAAGCGACGGGGGAGATCGTTCAGCTCACGCGGGTGTCGCTCGTAGCGGCACCCGGCACACACCACGCGAGGGTTCTCGCGTCGGCAACACCGAAGGAGAACAGCATGGGTCTCGCGATGATTTTGGCCGCTCTGACTGCCGCGCTTGCGGCAGAGGACCCGGCCGTTTGCAAAGAGTCGGTCAGCGCCCTCGTCGCGGAGCTCAAGAAGAGCGCCGGTGGGGACGGAGCAGACCCCGAAGCGGCAGCCGAAGGCGTGGAGGCCGCCGGCGACGCCCAGGAGCAGCCTGCCGGCACCGAGGCGACGGCCGCGGCAGCGGATGACACCGACGAGAAGAAGGGCCCTCCGGAGCAGGTGGCAGCCAAGGCGAAGGTCAAGGCGTCCGCCTCGTCGACGCCCGCTCTCACCGACGCAACGAAGGCCATCGGCGCAGCCGCAGCGGTCGCAGTCGCGCAGGTCCAAGCGTCGACTCGTGACCACCTCATCGCCACGCAGGGCGAACGCCTCGCGCCCTCATTGCGTCGTTGGGCCGCCTCGCAGCCCCTCGAGATCGTCCAGGGCCTCTTGGGCGCATTGCCGGCAGAGACCGAGAAAATCGCGGCGTCCCGCGTGACTCCGACTCGCGGCGAGGGCCAAGGCGCTGGAGCTCAGACGGCGGCCGCAAGTGCCGAGGTCGAGGAGATCCGGGCAGCGATGGGCCGAGCGCCCAGCAAGGCGCCCGAGATCATCAACACCGAGGACGCCCTGGTCCTCCCCACGATCACGCCCACGCAGTTCCGCGAGCGCGAGCGCATTGCCGCGGCCGCCGCCGCTGGAAAGGACACGAAGTAAATGGCTACCCTCGCAAAAGCCCGCCCCGTTTCGATGAAGACGGTCACGCGCGAAAAGCGCCCGATGGCGGCGAACGTCGCCGTTTTCAAGGGCAGTCTGGTGGCCGCGAAGGCAGGCTTCTACGGCCCGGCCACGGGTGATCCCGATGAGGTGCTCGTAGGCAAGGCCTTCGAGACCATGAGCAATATCGGCGGCGCGGCCGGCGCGAAGTTGGTCGACGTCGACTTCATTCGCGAGCGCCTCCTCGCGCTCTACGAGAACGACGCCGGCGCACCGCTCACCACGGCGATGCGCGAGCTTCCGTGCTCGGCGCTCGACGACCAGACGTTCACCGCCTTCGCTCCCGCCAAAGGCGCGGCCGCGGTCCTCTACGACGTCACGACGGAAGGAGTGTGGGTCGAGCTCATGTTCCCGACGTCGGCCGACGACGCGGGCATTCCTCGTCTTCAGCCGGGCACCGCGACGCTCGTCGCGGGCACCATCACCGTCGCCGGGAAGATCATCACCGCGAACAGCCGAATCCTTCTTTCGATGAAGGACCCTGGCGCAGGCGCGATTCCCGCGTTCGCCGCACTCGACGCGCCTGTCGCGAGCCGCAACGTCGGCGCCGGCTCGTTCGTCATCAACGCGATCGATAACGCGAAAGCGACGATTGCCACGGCGGTTTGCACCGTCGATTACCTCATCGTCGGCTGAAGGAGATACCAGGTCATGCCCAAAGTTACCCCGACATTCCTGGTGGGATTCGAGACGGAAGTGAAAGGCATCGTTGTCGACAACTGGCGACGAGTCATCGCGGAGCTCATGTGGGACCGCGTGATGAAGGTCCGTCCGGCATCCACGAAGACCACGATCCTAACGTGGCTCCTCGAAACGGCGCGCATCTACCCCGAGGGGAATGGCGGAAACAAGCGCTTCGACGACATCGTGGCCGCGTCCCACTCGCTCGACGTCGAAGACTTCGGCGCCGGTCTCGACCTCACGAAGAACGAGATTGAGGACAACCAACTGAAGACGACCGCGGGCAATGTGGCCGCGCTCGACTATGCGGCGAAGTGGGCAAAGGACGTGGCCGCGTCCTCGGCGTATCACCCGCAAGAGTCGCTATTCAAGCTCATCAAAGCCGGCACGACCGGGCTTTGCTACGACGGTTTGCCGTTCTTCTCCAAGGTGCACACCATCAACCCCAATGGAGGTGGTGGGCTCTACTCGAACATCGTCGAGAACGTCCCGTTGATCGTTGCGCCGGCCGGCGCGCAGACCGAGCAGGACGTGCGCCTCATTGCACGCCGAAACCTCGGCAAGGTCATTGCGCACATTGGCAAGCAGCGATTCCTGAACGGAGTTCCGCGGCGCCTCAAGCCTCGTGCGCTCATCGTTCCGAGCGACCTCGAGGACGAGGCCCGGTTCCTGGTGGGCGCGGGAATCATCGCGCAGAACAGCAACACGGTCTCTCAGGTGGCCGGGCTCGAGGTCGTCAAGGCTCCGGAGCTAGACGACGAGCCGGCGAACTTCTACGTCGGAGTCGAGGACATGCTCGACGACGAGATGGGCGGGTTCATCTACTCCGAACGCATGCCGTTCGGAATCCAGATGTACGGCCCACAAACGGAGGCCGTTCTCAATCGAATGAAGAAGTTCCAGTGGTCAATGGACGGTCGAAACACCGCCACTTACGGCCATCCGTTCCTCTTCTACAAGTGCTTCGCGGGCGCAGCGCCCTGACGAGCACCATTGATGCGAGTGCCAATTAGGCACGCCAAAACCCCGGTAGGCTTCGAGCCCCGGGGTTGGGGCGTTAGAAGCTATGGCAGGCCCGAACCAATACTCCGACCTCGCGTACGTGAAGCGCGTTGGGCTCATGTCCAGGTCGGACGTCGATCTGCTCGAGCAGCGCGAAGGCGTGGGCTTCGTCGACGGCGTTTGCGAGGCCGTGTCTCGGTATTTCGACACACGACTCGTGAAGCGCTACGTGACGCCTCAACCTGCTCCGTTCGCCGAGTCGCTTCGGTGGCACGTGACGAGCGTCGTGGTTCGTCGCCTGTTCGGCCGTCGTGGCTGGGCTCCGGGCGCCGGTCCGGACGACGAGGTCGTCAAGGCCTCCGAAGCCGCCGAAGCGTGGCTCACGGACGCCGTTGACTCCAAAGACGGGAACGTCGAGCTGCTCCGCGTGAACGGCGCGACGGCCGTCGAGCGTGGCGGACCACTCGGCTACTCCGAGGCGAATCCGTACGAGTGGCGCTCTGCACAGCGGGACGCGGTGAGGGACTCATGAGCGGCGCCGACGCACTCACCGCGTTTGCCAGCCGCGTTCGGTCCCTGAAGCAATTGGGGACCCTGGCCGCGCGCATTGCCGCCCCGGAGCTCCAGCGAGTGGTCCGCGAGACCGCCTCCGCTGGAACGACGCCGGACGGGAAACCTTGGCCGCTCACGAAGAAGGGGACGGCGCCGCTCGCTCACGCCGCGGACGCGGTCACCGCTCGGGCGATTGGCACCGTGCTCGAGATGATCGTGCGTGGGCACTACCACCTCCACCACTCGGGTATCGCCCGTGGCCGCGTGCTGCGCCAAATCATCCCGGCCGCAATCACTCCGCGCATCGCCGATGTCCTTCGTCGGAGCGCCGCGAAGGCCTTCGAGCAGCTCATGGGAGGTGCGTGATGGGCTTGCTCACCGTTCACCGCAAGGTCGCGGAGCACTTCGAGAAGACGAACGTCTCGGCGCTCGTCGAGTTCGGCCGTCGTCGTCGGTCGTACCAGGTCAACCAAGGCACTGGCGGCGCGAACCGCGTGATTTTTTCGCCGGGCGATACTTCCGGGAAGCTCGGCAAAATCGAGGGCACGGAGCACCCTGGTAGGCGCGCGGCCGCTGACAACGCGCGCGAGCTCGCGTCGGCGACGGGCATCCTCGTCGTCTACGTTTGGGCGGTCGCGCCAGACCGCGATGTGACCGACGAGGAAGCGCACTGGGAAGCGGTGCTCGACCTGCAAGAGCACGTGATCCGAGCCGTGCACGCCGTGGCAGGTCGCTGGCACGCATGGGGTGACTGGGGCCTCGCTCCGGTCCCGCAAGAGCACGTCTATGGCGTCGAGTTGATTTCGTCGCTCACGATTCGATTTCCGTTCCTCTCGGCGCCTCCGGTCATTGACCGGGATGTCGTCGGCGAGGTCACCAAGCATTTTGGACCGCTGGCCTGAGGAGACTGCACCATGGTTCCGTCCGTAAAAGTTCGCAAACTCGACGGCCAAACGGGCGTCGTTCGTCCTGGCGCCGACGGCGTTCTCGCGATCATCGCGCCCGCCGAGAAGGGGCAGTTCGTTCCCGCGAGCTACGCCAAAACGAATGACGTATCCACCGAGTACGGACAGGGCATCTTGCCCGAGTTCGCCTCTTGGACGCTTGACCGCACGCAAAAGTCGATCGTTGCGGTCCGTGCCGCCGCGGGCACCGCGGCCGTCATTTCGGCCGTAACGCCCACGGGAGCGGGCACGTCGGTTGTCACGCTCACCGGCACCCCGCTCGACGATTGGCGTGTGCGGCTCAAGTTCATTTCGGGCGCGGTCGTCGGCGTCACCGGCGCGACCTACCAGTACTCGCTCGACGACGGAGTGAACTGGTCACCGGTCACGGCGCTCGGAGTGGCCGTCTCGGCCGCTCTCGGAAGCTCCGGCATCACGGCCAACTTCGCGGCCGGGACGCTCCTCGCCGATTCGACGTTCACTGCGACGACGACGGCCGCGCGCATGCAGAACGCCGACATCGTCACGGCGCTCGAGCAGCTACGGCTCTCGCGCGTGCGCTTCGAGGCGATCCTCGTGGCGGGACCGCTCGACGCAACGATGGTCGCGACCGTCCAAACGTGGGTCACTGCCCGCGAGGCTGAAGGGCGTTACTACACGTTTTGCGCCTCGCCACGCTGGAAGACCCAGGTGGAAACCGAAGCGGCCTACAAAGCCTCGCTGGACCCCATCTTCGCTTCGACCGTTGCGGCGAGCGGTCTCGTCTGCGCAGACAGCTTCGAGGCGACGTCCGCGATCACCGGGCGCGTCCAGCAGCGCGATGCCGCTCTCGGCGTGGCCGCAAAGGGCATGTCCGTCGACATCGGAGTTTCGCCGGCCTTCGTCGGAGCCGGCTCGATTGACGGAGTCGTCATCAAGGACGCGCGAGGGAACCCGCTCCACCACGACGAGGAGCAGAGCCCGGGACTGGCCGACACTCGATTCACGACGTTTCGCACGTTTGGTGGGCAGGACGATCCCGAGGGAACGTACATCAACCTTCCGCTGCTCTTCTCGAGCGCCGGTTCCGACTACGTGATTTGGCCGCACATGCGCGTCATGAACCG
>JAYUKI010001029.1:0-2833 GCA_043764595.1 Myxococcales bacterium
CCGTCGCCATTGCCCTCGTCGTTCGTGGCGACTCCCGACGTGACGCCTGATGCAGAGGCTCCGCCTTCACGCCTCGCGTCTGCGGACGAGCCGTCCGACGCCTCGGTCGGCGGGAGGTCGCTGCAGGACCAACTGCGTGCGGCCACCGCGTCCTCCCCTGCCGCCTCAACCGCGAAGGCGTTCGGATGCTTCGGCACGGATCCGTTCGGCGGAGTCTCCCTTCAGTCGTGCAAAAGGCCGGGCGGGCCGACGGGCAGCGGTCACGTCGTCATCACGGTGGCCGCGACCGGTGAGGTGAGGTCCGTGGTCGTCGACGTTTCCCCTTTCGCGGGGACCGCGGTCGGCGATTGCATTGCCGAGCAGTTCCGGAAGGTGCGCGTGCCGCCGTTCGCGGGTGGGGATGTGAAGATCGGGAAGGTGTTTTCGATCAATTGAGGTGGTGCGTCTCGATGGTCTCGCGCGACTCGTGGAATAGTCGGGAGGCATGGTCATCCTTCGTTGCACGAAAAAGCTCCTCACTCGCGTTGGTGACTTGGGCGCTCCCGATCGCGATCCTCCGCCGTCCACCACGGCGATGGGCGACTGGAGCGCGAACTTCGTGCAGATCGGCCGAAAGCAGGTCGTGCTCGCCGTGAACAACCGCACCTTGCTGCCCGTGGTTTTGCCGATCTCGCCCACGAAGACGCTCTTGCGTCGCTTCAACGAGGCGGTGGGCGAGGTGCTGACGAGCTTGGGAGTCGACGGTCAAAAGGTGACGAACGAGCTCGGCGCCATGAACGAGTGCATCGTGTCGACGAGCAACGACCGCAGGGTAACCGGCACGCTCGTCGACTTCGCGGGCCTGCTCGAAGGCTACCTAGACGCAAGACCGCTGGTGGAGGTGGCGCTTCACCTGGCGAAAGCGCCGTGCTCACCATCGGGAATGGAATGTGCTCGGGACGTCACGCGCGAGCTGTTTGCGGTCCCGCGGTTGCGGTTGGTGAAGGGGTAGGAGCGCGGGGGCGCCAAGCGCGGGGCTGCGGAGGCGTTCCCATCAAGGATCAGCGGTACTGGGTTCGTGGGATCTCCCTTCCACCACAAAAGGACATTACGAATCACCGGTATCGGTGCGAGGGGTACTCCGTTCCTGAGACCTTCAAGCTGATGCTCGTATGATGCCTTGCTTGCACCTCGCGCGACGCACTCGTCGGCTGGTAGGGAGCTATCGAGCCAGGAAGTCCATGAGTACGGCAAGGTCGCAATCGAATTGACTTTTCCAGGGCATAATCGCTCAGCCTCATCCGGCATTTGGCCATAAACCGTACCGAGGTCGACCCCGTTGAACCACCACAAATCCCACGGGTTGTGTTTCCTCACTTGAACCACCGTCTGAGCCTGAACGCGACCAGCAAACAGCGCAGCTTCTATGGCGTTTGCCGTAACGCTCTCTACTTTGAGCATCTCACTCAGCGTGAGGTACGGTCGACTTCGAAGCAGGCCTGCTCTCGGTGGCGTGGGCTCGCTCGGCGATGATCTCATCCCACCAAGTGCCGACTGGCAACGGCCACTCCGAGAGTCCCGGGCGTTCCCACGTCACTGCGGACCGAGGCAGTCCTGTTACCTCGTCGAATTCGCTTTGGACGTTTCGACGTTCTTCCTCGCGGGCGGCTTCCTCCGCGAGAGGGGACCGCTCGCGAGGTCCTTCGATCCTTTTCAGGACGTCGAGTGGAACGTTCTCGATCACTCTTTTGAGGTCCTCGAACCGAAGCCCGACTCGCTCCAACGACCACCAGCGGTCGAAGGTTGCGATCGTCATGGGGACCGACCCGAGGAGCTTCGACAGTGCGGAGGCTTCAGCGCCGAGGGAGCTCGTGCCCGTCGACCAATCCATCCGATCACGTTCGAGTTTTGCGAGATACCACAGCTTCGCGAGTGTCATAGCGTCGGCAGTCGGCCCCGGGTAATCGTGATCGACTGGGAAACCCTCGCTCTCCCCAGCGACGAGCAATCGACGTCTCTCGGCAAGGCGGGCCGGTGAGACTGCCAATCGCGCCATCCTATGTGGCTCGAACCTCCCGCAAAGGGCCGTGCACGTTCGCCGCGGCGTGCGCTCCAGCGACGATACCGACGGCAGGCTCTCCGTGGAGAGCGAAACGTCTGCAAACCGGTACTTCAATCCCCCCAGCGACGGTCGTAGCCGGGCGCTGGACGCACGTCGGTCGTTCATGGAAATGGTACTCCATTCATGACCGCGGCCCGCATCTTCGCGCACCGGGAAGCTCCCGAGGACGACCACATCGTGCTCATGAACACGACATGGTCCGACTACCGCGACTCCTCGGGCGCTCTGGTTGGGAGAGGAAGATACCGCGTCGCCCTCGCGATCCGCGACAGTCGAAGACAATACGGGAATCGGCCGGCCTCGCTCCGCGTAGGATGGGGCGGACATGATCGAGCTTCGGACAGCGAGTCGATGGGCCGGATTCGCGATGATCACTGCGCTGGCGGCCTGTCGCGCAACCGAGTCGGCGTCCGTCTCACACGTTCGAGCAGAGGCGGGTGCTCCACCGGCTATCGCGTCGGCGTCCGCGACGGCCGCCCCACCTCCGCCGATGGAAACGGTGCTGCTTGCGACGGAGCGTGATCTGGTCGACGCGCAGTGGGGCTTCGGCGGTGAGGTCGTCGCGATGGTTCATGGCGGCGTGTTGCGCTTCCCACCCGAGACCGACGCGCCCGCACGCTTCTTCGCACTGCCTGAAGGTCTCGAGGGCTCGCGACTCGCGGCGTCGCAGAAGGCGGACGTGGTCGCGGTCGTGACGACGAACCGCCAGCTCTTCGTGTCCCGTGCAGGAGG
>JAYUKI010001030.1:0-9686 GCA_043764595.1 Myxococcales bacterium
ACAGCTCCTTTCCGACGAGCACGAGAAGCTCGTCGGAGGTCACGATGCCCACCACCTGCCCCGAGGCGTCGACGACCGGGATGCGGCGAATCCCGTGCGTGCGCACGAGCGCCGTGGCCGTGGAAATGTCGGCGTCCACCACGAGCACGATGGGGTCGTAGGTCACGACCTCGGACACGCGGGTGATGGTGGGGTCGCGCCCCTCGGCGACCACGCGCAGGGCGATGTCCCGATCCGTGAGGATGCCAACGGGTCGGCCGGCTCGCGCTACGACCACGCAGCCCACTCTGGCATCGCGCATCATGCGCGCCACGTCCGGAATGAGGTCTTCTTCGGCGGCAAGCTGCACGTCTCTGCGGAAACGGTCGAGCGACATGGGAACCTCAGTGCCCGCCTAGGCGGTGTTGGAGCTCTGCGAGCGAACGACGGATGGCGTCGCGTTGATGGACCAGGAGCGCTCGCAGCGTGCTCGACGCGACGTCGAGGGACGCGTGCCCTATCGCCTCTTCGTAGGCCACGAGGGCCGCCTTTTCCCCGCGAAGGCACTCTTCGAGCACCAGCGCATCGCTGCGACCTTCGAGCGCCTTTCGAATACCCACGAAGCCGCGATGAAGGGCGCCGGCGGTCGAGCCTTCGTTTTCCGGGACGGCCGAGAGTGCGGAGATGGCTTCTTGCAAGGCGACCACGAAGTCCGCACGCTCCTCGGATTTGCCTTGAAAATACGACTTTAGCCCGACGTCGCGCACGTCTGCGGCCGCGGTGGCATACCCCTTCTCTCCGTCCGTGCAGGTCTCGATGCATCCATTGAGCACTGTCACGGTGGCGCGTGTGGATCGCGAATCGGTCTCGTCGCTCGACATCGGCTGTTCTCCTCACCCGTCTCTCGCGTCCGGGTGCGCGTTCGCGCCTACCGTAAGCAGGAGCGATGCCAGCGTCTACCGGTTGCCCTTTGTCGGCGCCAGGACGATCAGCGCGCGCGTCGAAACACCAGGCTGTTTGCACCTGCCGTCTCGATCCAGACGGCGAACGTGGCCTCCAGTGCAATGGAGCGCCCCGTGCTCGGCAAGGCGGGTGTGGCTGCAGCCACGACTTTCTGCGGGGCGCAGGGCGAGTCGTACGGAGCCGTGACGAGCTCCGCCCCGCGCCCGTAGAGGAGGGAGGTCGCATCGAATGCGAACGTCGGTGGAGTCGCGACGAGCGCGCATAACGTTCGCGCCACGCAATCCGTGCTTGCCCCCACACACGTGGCGGCGCTCGTGTTGCCGACGAAGATCGTGGTGTCTCCACCGTTCCACACGAACTGGCGCGCATCGGGAAAATCGGACAGGGGCAGGGCCGTGGTGGCGAGCGTGGGGCTGTCGAGGGCGACCCTTTGGAAGCCGGTCGACTGACGTGCCCAGAGGTATTTCGCGTTGTGACCGAGCAGCTGGGCCCCCGCCAAACTGGAGAGGACCCGCGGAAAGTTGTTCGTGATGCTGTACGCCACCGCGGTGGTGGCGGTCGTGTAAAAAATCCAGTGATTCAAGCCTGTTACAGAAATATCGGCGGCTTCGAGCACGGCGCCGGCCTCGGTTCTTCGAGCCGTCGCGGCGGCACACGCGTCCGCCTCGCACGAGAAGAACGAGGTCTCGCCGGAGCGGCCGAGGATCCGAAAAACGAGGGTGGCCGGCGTCGTGGGAAGGGCTGCGAGCAAACGCACGTCGTCGGCGGATTCCCGTCGTTCGATCTTCGGCGTGGCGCAGGGGAAAGCCACCGGGCACGACGCGATGGTGGCCGTGGTCCCGTCCAGCGACCCAAAATAGACGGTGTTTCCAGCGACGAACAGGCCCCTTGGCGCGCCTGGAACCGACACGAGTCGGTCCGCGTCGCAGGCTCCTGCGGCACATGTGGCGCGGCACACGCGCCCACACGCCCCACAGTTGTTCGGATCCGTGTCGAGCTTGGCTGGATCACAAGGCGGCGGTGCCGAGTCCCCGGCTTCGGGCACGAGCGACCCGTCCACTGGAGGAGCCGCCTCGGGCAGAGGGACGGGAATGGCTGCGTCCAGACCACCGTCTGGCGCGACCCGCAACGGAAGCTCGTCCAAGCCCAAAATGGCCGAGCACGACGCCGCACCGAGCAGGCCGACTGCGCCGGAAAAAGCCAAACCCCTGGAAAGCAAGCGCCCGACACCCATGGCGTCGAGCCTACGTCATCGGGAGGGCGGGAAAAAGCCGCACTGCGACATGGCCCTCCCATGCACGCTCCATGGCGAAAAGAACCTCGGCTGTACAAACCGTCGCCAGTTTGCGAACGTTCCATTCCCCATGGAGGCGAACGTCGAGAGCCCGAGCGTCCGCCGCGCGCTCGCCCTGGTGGGGCAAGTCGTCGCCGAGCGCTACCGCGTCGAAGGCGTGTTGGGCGAGGGCGGCATGGGCACCGTGCTCAAAGCGAGCCACCTTCTGCTGAAGCAACCCGTCGCGCTCAAGGTCATGGCGGAGGACGCCATGCCCGATCCCGATCTTCGCGCCAGGTTCCTGCGCGAGGCGCGCATTCTCTCCGAGCTGAAGTCGCCCCATATCGCCTCTCTCTACGACGTGGGGGTGCTGCCCGACGGGTCGCTCTACCTCGCCATGGAGTACCTCGAGGGCAAAGACCTCTCGGAGGTCGCCGAGAATGCGATCTCCCCGGTGCGCGCAGTCCACTTTGGATTGCAGATCTGCGAGGGGCTCGCCGAAGCCCACCAAAAAGGAATCGTTCACCGCGACCTCAAACCGTCGAATGTTTTCGTCAGCGTCAAGGGTGGCAAAGAAGTCCTGAAGCTCATCGACTTCGGTATTGCGAAACAGCAGCACGACGGAGACTCGCTCGGAAAGACCAAGACGAACCTGATGATGGGCTCGCCTTATTACATGTCGCCCGAGCAAATCGTTTCTTCGAAGTCCGTCGACCACCGGGCCGACATTTGGTCGTTCGGGGTGCTGATGTTCCAGCTCCTCTCGGGCCTACTTCCGTTTTACGACGAGTCCGTGGGCGCCATTCTCATTCGCGTCCACAATCAGCCCACTCCAGCGTTGCCACCTCACGTTCCCGCCGAGCTCGCGAACGTCGTCTACCGCTGCCTCGCGAAGGACCGAAACCAGCGCTACCGAAGCGCGAAAGAGGTCATTGCCGCCCTCGCTCCGCTCGCGACGCTTCCGAATCGCCCGCCTCCGAGCGACCACTTGCGCGCCGTGGAAGCCGCCGCGCATCCCATGCCCCAAAGAAGCCCGGCGCCGCTCATGGTTCCTGGCGCCGACCTCTTCGGGATATCGCCCGTTGGACATCCTGTCGGGCCCGCACACGGCGAGCACGTCTCCGTTCCCCATCTGGCGCTCGCCTCCCGCCCTTCGCTCTCCAACAGCGGATCCGAGCCAACAACCGATCGGGTTTCTTCGGGGCCCTATCCTGCGTACGGGCATCCGCCGGTCGGAAGTGGAAGCCACCCGGCATTCCGCCATCCCCAAGGGGCCCAAGATCCAACCACCGACGCGGCGGTCGCGTTCGCTCCGACGGTGCCACCCCCAGCACTGCCCAACGTGCCAAGCCAACGCGGATTGTGGGTGGCCGTTATCGGGCTCGGAGTGGCCGTTTCGATCCTCACGATTGCACTCTTCGTTTCTCGAAAACCTGCAGATTCGCCCACCGGGGCCAATCCCTACGTGACGGCCCAACCCACGAGCACGCCTTCGACTCCGACCACGGCGCATCCCGTTCCTTCCGAAGCTCCTCCGACCCTTCCGTCCGCTGCGCCGAGCACCGCCACGACCCCCTCGGCCTTGCCTTCTTCACGTCCTTCGTCGCTTCCTTCGGGCAAGCGGGTGGGTGTGCCAAAGCCTCCCATTCCCGCGAAGGATCCCCTTGCGCCTTGATCGAATCCGCTTGAAGCGTGGGCTGGTTGCGGCCGCGTTCCTCGTGCCAGCTTTCTTCGCCGGGACGGCCACCGCCGACGACGACGCGGCGACGGCCGCCCTCAAAAAGGGCTACGAGCTCAAGAAAGCCGGAAAGTGCGCCGAAGCCGTGGTCTTCCTCCGCGAGAGCTTCGAAAAACGGCCATCCGCAAAAGCCGTATTGAACTTGGCCGAATGCGAAGAATCCTCTGGGAGATTCCTGACTGCGCGTGCCCACTACAAAGAAGGAAAACGCCTGTCCGAGTCCGAGAAGCAGCCCGAGCTCGCGTCCGTGGCCGACGCCCGAATCGCCGCGATCGAGCCACGCGTCCCGCGGGTGACCTTCCAAGTACCCGCCGGAGCCGAGCTGTCGATCGACGGAACGAAACAGGCCACGCCGACCGACGTGGAGATCGACCCCGGAGACCACGTCGCCAAAGTGTCGGGAGAGGGATTCGAGGACGGCACCGAATCCTTCTCGCTCGGCCCGGGCGAGCGTCGCACCGTGACCCTCGGCCTCGGAGCGAGAAGAAGCGGACCAAAACCGGCCCAGTCCGCGACCTCACCTGACGGACGACCGACGTCCGAATCCGATTCGACGGGCCGCGGTCAGCGCGTCGCAGGAGCCGTGTCAACGGGCGCGGGCCTCGTCCTCGTGGGCATCGGAAGCGTCCTCGCCCTTACCGCGAAGAGCGACTACGACGCCGCCGTGAGCGCGTCGTGTGATCCGACCGGCTGCGACGCCGCGGGCCAGGACGCGATCTCGAGCACTCGGGGGCGTGCGGGAGTGGCCACGTTGCTCTTCGTCGCGGGAGGCATCGCCACGGTGGGTGGCGTCGTCCTTTATTTCACTGCAAAAAAGAGCCCAGTGCGCGCGGGCGTGGCGGGCACTGGGATCTTCCTGAGCGGCACGTTCTGAAGCTCGGTTAGGGACAGCTTCAAACACGAACCGTGGGAAAGCGGGAGCTACTGCGGCTTCGACAAACAGCCGCTTTCGCCCATGCAGCGATCGAAGGCCACACAATCGGGATCGGCGTTGCACGAGGTCATGATGGGCCCCGAGCACTCTCCCGTCTTCGCAGTAATGCACGCGTTGCAGGTGGCATCGGGGTCTCTGGGCTCGGGCGCGCAAAAGGTGTCGTTGCACTCTTTCTGGCAGCGCGCCTCGACGCACATGCACTCGGCGACGGCAAAAAGATACGCCCCTGCACCGTCGTTGTGAGCGGCCACGCAGCAGTTCGTGCATGCGGTCTGCTTCGGATGGAACCCGCACTCCCCGGCGGCCGCATCGAAAGAGGCCGCTTCGGCACGAGCGTCGGCGGTGCCTCCATCACTTTCGGGCTGGACGCTCGCCTCGGCCGCCGCGGCCTCGGACGGAACGCTGCCATCCGAGCCTGCATCGGTCCCTCCCGAAGGGCCTGCGCCGGTGCTCGAACACGCCACGAACATGACCGAGGCCAAAAAGCTCGCGAACCCGACGGAACGATACTGGCGATTCATCATTTCCCACTCCATGGCCCGAACCTGCGAAGGCGTGCGCGTTGGTGCTCCGAGCCTCTCGGCCGACTAGCACCCTGCGTCCCGAGGTAAAGGGCTTTCGTTTCCACGGCCCGCACACGGCGCTCGATCCCGAACAAAAACATCCTCCTGACCGAAATTCTGGCTTCCTCGGATTTGTCCGTACGCATTGGATTCTATTGTGGAAAGTCCACGAGCGTTCCGGGAACGTTCATGTCCGCGTACTGTCCGGCAGACATGACCGCCGACACCGGCCCCGCAGCGCCTTCGCCACACGCCTTTCCGGACCTCTGCCACGCGGATCCGATCTGCCGCATCGACGCCGAGCAGACGAAGCTCTCGATCGCTCTGGCCTTCGCGAGTGGCGTCTCGGGAGGTCTCTTCGGCGATGCGCTCGACCGAGCGAAGACGGCCCCGAGCACCTTTCATGCTCCGGCGTTTGCGAACGATCTCTTCGTGTCCACCTTCGTCGCGAGTTGCTTCTCGGTTCGGATTGCAGGACTCGATGCCATCCTCTCGACGAAGCACCTCACGCGGATGCTCACGAATCCCCCTTCGGATCCCGCCTCGGTACGGCACAGGCGCGAAGTCCTCCGCGAGCTATCCGAAGTGCCGAAGCTTCGCGAAGCCCTCGAAGGGCTCTATGCCGCGCTCTGTCGTTTCCGGGGCTTGTTGGAGGGCGCGAACGCGGCCGGGAAATGGGACTCGAACCGACGCCAACTCGACCTTTTGGCGCTTGCCAAAGAGATCTTCGACCGCACGACCGACGACTTCGCGGATTCGAAGTCCGGGCTCTCCCGACTGGCTTCGTTCGGCGCTCGGGTACAGGCTGGCGAGCCTTATCGCTCGCTCGCGGACCTCCTCAAGTACGACGAGAACCTCGCCACGCTCGATCTCAAGATTGGCATTGGCGCCGACGGCAAAATTCGTGGCTTTCGAATCGTGTCGGTCGCACAAGATGCGTCGAATCCATTCGTGGGGTCCACGTTCCAAAAGTGGATGGCCAAGCTCGAGCTATTCTTGCGCGGATATTCGTTCGGCGACGGCGAAATCATGGCGCGTCTCATCGACGCCGTCTTCATTGGAATCGAGGACGATCTCGCACCGTTGGTCCAGCTCCTGGGCGATTGCGAGCTTTACCTCGGGGCCCTCGGATTTCGCGATAAAGCCATCGCGGCTGGACTCGCGGTGTGCCTTCCCGAGCTCGTCTCCAAGGACGAGCCCCGGGTGCTCGAGCAGCTCTACAATCCGCTGCTCTTGGCCACTGGAACCCACCTGCCATGCGTGCCGTGCGACATTCGTGTCGATCGGCACGACGCGACCGTGCTCGTCACCGGGCCGAACTCGGGCGGCAAAACGAGACTCCTCCAGTCGCTCGGTCTATCGCAGCTGCTCGCGCAGTCGGGCCTCTTCGTCCCGGCGAAATCGGGCCGCCTCGCGCTCGCCCCCAGCCTCGTGGTTTCGCTCATCCAAGAGACAAGGGCCGATCAGGCCGAAGGTCGGCTCGGCATGGAGCTTCTCCGCATTCGCGAGCTCTTCGAGGACTTGCCCCCGGGCGCGATGGTCATTCTCGACGAGCTCTGCTCGGGAACGAACCCCTCCGAAGGCGAGGAGATCTTCGAGCTCGTTCTTCGCATGCTGAGCAAGCTCGGTCCCCAAACCTTCATCACGACGCACTTCTTGGCTTTTGCCGGACGGCTCGAGCGCGAGGGAGACATCGACGCTCTGCGTTTTTTGCAGGTCGAGCTCGGCTCCGGTCAAAAGCCAACCTACCAGTTCGTTCCCGGGGTCGCGGAGACCTCGCTCGCAGGCCAAGCCGCCGAGCGACTCGGCGTCACGGGCACGCAGCTCTTGTCCCTCGTCGAGCGAAACATCGCGAGAGCGAACGAAGGCCGAACGGGCTGACGGAATGCCCACGTTCCTCGCCACCAAAAAAATGCCCCCGGCGCTCCGCGCACGCCTCGAAGCAAGCGTTCGGGGAGCGTCACGATCGAAAGCCGAGACGAGCTCTTCGGGCCGCAGGCGCCTCGTGGCTTCGTTCGCACGCGTCTTCCTCGTCGTGTTGTTGGTGCTCGCCGCGCGTTCGTTCGTGTCGTTCCGAAACGCCCAGGTGTCGGAGCTCGAGCGCGCCCGTGCTGCGCTGTCGAACGACGTTCGTGCCCACTCGGCGGCTCTGTCCGAGGGCGAGAAGGGCATCGTCGCCAGGATTTCGCCGTGGCTCGTCGAGGCCTCTTCTGGATACGCGGGCGACGTCGTCGACGACGAGCTCCGCAAGGACGGAGTCGGCGCCTGGCTTTCACGCCCGACCGTGTACGTGCGTGGGCCGATTGCCGCTTTTGGAGCGCCCAAAACGCTTGCGGAAGCCGCCGCTGCTTCGCGCAAGGACCCGCTGCTCGTTTGCTTGATAGAGCCTCCGAAGACACGCGACGAAAGGAACGTGCTCGAGAAGGTTCGTGCAGTGTACATGGGAGGGGCCGAGACGCGCACTCCGAACGTGGCGCTCCTCCACGAGGCCATCGTTGGGCTGCCCTTTTTGGCGCCCTCTTGGGAAGCGAACGTCGCCGATGCCAAAGGCGCACGAGATCTCGGTCGACTCCGAGTCGAGCTCGAAAAGGCACCGATCGAAGGTGCGAAAAAGGCCGCCCGCGCGCAGCTCCTCGTCTACGCGATGGACGAACCGGGGCGTGGCACCGGGCCTTCCGAGCTCGACGGCGAACGCGTGCACGACGTGCGCGTGGGGCTCGTCGAGCTCGCGTCCGGAAGAGTGCTTTTGCGCGTCAAGAAAACCGTCGATCCGAGCTGGATGTCGTCGACGGCGCGGGTGGTTTACGCGAGCGGCATGGACGCGTGTCTGCTCGCGATGGACGTCCGCGCGGCGGCCTCGCCCCCGAAGTGACCACGCCGCTGTCGTGCCTCAGCGCGGCGCGCGAAGGGTACGAGGAGCCACCCAATAGATCTTGCCGGCGGTGTCGTCCGCAATGAACAGTCGCCCGTCGGGAGCGAAGGCCACGTCGGTCGCGCGGCCGGTCGGAGCAAATCCTTTCACGAACGACTTCGCTTCGCCGAAGGGCCGCAGCGACACCGGATGCGCAGGAAGCCAAACGACGGCCGTGCCTCCGAACGAGGTAAATACGCCGTGCAAAGCCACGAAGAGCCCATGACGGTACGGTTCGGGGAAGCCTCCACGATCGAAGTCGAGTCCAAAGTTCGTATCGTGCAGCGGAATCGCAGCAAGCTCTCGGCCGATCTTGGAGCAATCACGCGTGCCGATGTCCGGATGGGGAATCCCGTGGGCGATGCAGCAGGGATATCCCCAGGACTCGCCCTTCGTGAGAAGCGACAGCTTCTCGTGGCCACCCACTCCGTCCCAGTTGTCCCCACTGAGCTCGCTCGCGTAACAATCCCCGCAACTGCTGGGCGAGCAACGCAAATACATTGGATTGCGGAACCCGTCGGCGACGACCTCCGGGACGAGTGGGAGCCGCCCCTTTTCCTCGACGTGAAGCGCGAAGACCACGCCTCGCGACATTTCTTCGTCGTTGCACACGGTCGCGTCCATACGGCCACGGGAAACGTAGAGGCTTCCGCCTTTGGTCCTTTCCAAAGTATGCGTCCAACGAACGTCGGGAATGCGGGCACCGCCGAGATTGGCCACGAGCTCGCCGGCCGCGGCAGGAGCGACCCTGTCCCCGGCCACGTACGGCACCCGGCGCACCTCGTCGCTCCGTGTAAAATACAGATACCCGTCGGCGAACGACAGCCCGTGGACGCAGGCGAGGTTCTTCGGATCACTCTCCAAACCGGCACAAGGGCGACCCTCGCTCGGGAATGGCCCGGCATAGGTAAGCTGCGCGTCCGCGCGTCCGTCATGGTCGTCGTCCGGCAAGACCATGATGGCTCCGGGCCCGCCGAGCGCTCCGCCCACCGTCGGCATCGAAGGCGCGCTGACGAAAAGGTCGCCATTCGGAGCAAAACGAAGGACGCGCGCCTCGTGGATGGGGGCCGTCGTGAACTCGCGCACGCAGAAGTCGGCGGGCACTTGGACCTCGGGGGCGTCGACGCCGGGGAGGTCGCAGAACGGCTTGCCCTGGCCCACGGGAATGTCCACGGCGGTGCACTGCGGAACGGCCGCTTCGGGCTCGATTCGCGCATCGTTGGGAGTCGATGTCGTCGTGGCGTCGATGGCCGGTGGAGCGTCGTCGGTCGTTCCACAGCCCACGACGCTCGCCGACACCACGAGGGGCGGCAAGGTGAGCAGCA
>JAYUKI010001031.1:0-9671 GCA_043764595.1 Myxococcales bacterium
CTTTCCGTGTAGATCACAATAGTTCCTAGTCACGACCCCTGAGAGAAGAGAGCCCTCACGCCACTACGCGGAGGCGACAACTTCTCTGACACAGGGGGCTCCTCCCCTGAAATAGAGACTTCTCGTTCTCCAGCAATCTGGATTCTGCGAACGTTTGCGTTCCGCGGCAAGCGCCGGGAGCCCGCGCAGCGGGGCGACGGAGGACGTTTGTCCGTTGCAACGCTGTGTTGGGCTTCGACCGTCATCTTCAAGACGGATAGATGTACATGTGCTTGTGCGGTGATGCTCGTTTGGCCTGTAGCTCCCTGGTAAGTAAGAGCCAGGCAGCAGCGTCCACCGGGAGTCGACTCCTCGACGAAAGGGTCCTTGTACGGCTTGGTAGGCCAGGAGCAATGGTTCGAGGTGAGTGTCGGAGTTGACTACCCACTTCTTTTCGCGCCATCGGAATCGGCCAAATTCGGTCCGATTGCCGCCGCACCGCTGGCCGTCTAGTCGAAGGCGGTCCGGATGAGCAGGCCGGAGCGGTAGCACGTTGTTGGTCATGAAAGAGAGGAAGTCATCTGACACCTTGCGCCTCCAAGCCGTAGGCCCTCGAATCGGTTGGTCAAATCACAACGTTGGTCGGAGCGAACGAGAGAACTCGTGCAGAACGTCTAGAGGTGCACTCAGGCACGAGAAGGCGCCATATCCGCGGCAATGTGGGGGAGCTCGACGCGGAGCTGCATCGCATTTTTCCACAGCGTCGGTGCCATTCGTGGACCGTCGATTGTCCGGCGGCCGATCTTGAATGGTCCGAATCGCACATGCTGACTCGAACTAACTAGTTGGGCAGCGTTCTCGACTCACCCTCCATGCTTCGCCTGTGCAAGCCGGTTTCGGATCTCAGCAATCGTATACGGCGGAAGGCGTGGACGACTGTGGATTGCAGCATGGCAATTCGGGCAAACAGGCCGAAGATCCTCGATTGGATCGAGTTGATACGTCCCGCCGATAGACGCGAGTGGAACGACGTGATGAACATGAATCGTGCCCTCGAAATCCGGGCCATAGAGCTTAGCAAAGTCAAGTTCGCATGCCGCGCATCTCGTGCCCCAGTGTTCGACACACGCGCGCCGCGCACTGCGCTTACGTTCGTACACGTTGACCGTAATGCTCTGCTTCGCGCCCTCCCAGACTGATTCGTGGGACGAAATCTCATCAGGGAGAGCGACCTCGACGTAGGCCGCCAAGCTCCCGATCCGCATAGGAACGTTGATTCGCTTACCGACGGAGATGCCGGCCACATTCAAGTCGTCGGCTGTGCGAACAAGGTAGTACCCGCCAGCATCCAACAGGGCCGCCGGGAACCGATCGAGAAGGCCGTAGAAGTTTCCCCACTCACTATAGCGAGCTTGACGAACATCGAGGTCCCAGGCCTTCGCTTGTTCGAGCGCATTGATCGGGTTTCGCTTCACGTGCTCTCCGGATGCCCAACGTTAATTACGGTTCCACCACCGAGCCGCCCCGTTCCAGCGTCGATCCGCCGAACCGGCGCCAAACAGCCGAGCATGGCAAGAGCCAAACCCAACCCGCAAACTAATCTCGAATCGAATTCCGCAGGTCCCACGGAATCCCTCGCTGCCCGCCGCGACCCACCAAACCCTGCTCGGCCGAACGGTCGAATCCCGACTTCACCCGCACCGCCCGTCTCCGTCGAGTGAACCGCCCACGAACCACTCGTGTCAACGACTTTCCGCGCCTTTCGCACAGATGTTCGTCACGCCAAATCACGCCACTCGTGGCGTACTACGCCAAAGTTGGCGCGCCACCGGTGGCGTAAGTGGATCCCCGAAGCCTCATGGAATCCACGTAGGCCCCACACGACCGCCCAAGCAGTTTCCGCCACTTGGCCGTCGCGCCCCACCTCTGCGCCCACGCGCTTGCCCATTGGCACGGTTCAAAAACCGCGCCTCTCGCGCACGGCATGTGGGCCCGCGCCTTACCTGTTTCCTCCAAGCGTCCCACGTCCAACCGCGAACCGGTCAGTGGCCGTTGCAAGCGGAACCCGCCGCGGTTGAGCACATGCGCAATTAGACCATCGTGGTGCTCACATCGCTGTGCCCGAACAACTCCTGAATCGTACGAATGTCGTACCGCGCCACGAGCAAATGCGTCGCGAAACGAGTTCCGACGCGTATATGGCACCTTGGGCCTTGTTCATGCCGTCGCCGACACGGCTTCGCACAAGGCACCGTGGAGCACGGTCTCGCGTAGGCGCCGTCGCACCCCCGCGGGGCAGGCAGGCCGCCAGCTCATTCCATTGGAAAGGCAAAGTGATTGAGGTTGGCCACGGGAAGGCGCCGTTGCTCGAGCTCGCCGTAGAGACCTGCATCCTCCGTGAGAACTCGGTGCACGGTAGCCTCACCGGCTCTCCCCCGGATCCACTCATGGTGGCTCGAGAGAACCAGTGGCGTCCGGTGCTTCGAGAAGAGGGCCTGCGCGAGGTCGGCTAGTCCGAACTTGGAAAACTGAGGGTCGCTCGCGACACGCCTTGCGTCGACATAGCGCTCGCACGTGGTCAACGCGTACGCCTGAAGATGTGCCCAAAACCGACCCCGAAGGTCGGGACTTCGGATGCCCTGTTCCGCCAGATCGGTCACCTGAGTCAGGACATGAGGGGTGGTGACCAGGCGAGGCGCGGCGCCGGTAGCTGCGCGAAGAAGAAATACGTGGCCGTGAGCGAACTGTCGCGTCAGCTTCCACTCGAACACGAAGTCGGGGTCTGTCCGATCCATGAGGTGGAGCAGCAGGACGTTCGTGTCGAGGAGAAGGCCCGTTTGACGCCGGCGCACTTTGGCCACAAGGGTCCTCAGCGGATCCACTAGCGTGTCGCGCAGCTTCATCGCCCTGGCTTCGCCGGTCCGCGCATCCACATGAACCAGGACGCGCATCCGCGCGACTTTACACGCTCCCGCCGCATCTCGGGCACGTCAGAAACGTCTGCTTCCCAAGCCCAGGTGCAGAGGATCTCAATGCGTACGCTGCAGGAAGGTTCGCGATCGAGCTCGTGCGGGCCGACGCCTCTCCCGGCTTCTTGTGGGGCGTGTCGACTTCGCGGTGGCTAAGCTTCGGCGTCGTGGCCGCCGGCGTCGTGTGGGCGTTCCACGGGCCTTCCGCCGTGCGCCAGGTTGCGCCAAAAGCCCCGTCGATACGCAGGTTTAGCCGACAAAAGGCAGGGCACGCTCCGTGCACATCGGGTTCCCATGCGCCCACCCAACCTTCGCCGTCTCTTCCCGGCTCTTCTCTCCATCGTTCCACTCGCTGCGTGCAGCAGCGAGACCCCCATGGACATCACCGCGGCCTGTCCATCCGCCGACAGTGGGAGGTACAAGGCCCTCAGCTTTGCGAGCGGCATCGATGGAATCACGTTTCGCGCCGTGGGCTCCCGTCAGTCGAGTTTGGCGGTGGGCGCGGACGTCGGCACGATCTGCAAACGAGCGTCGGACGTCCCCGCGTGCCAAGCGAAAGTCGCCGCTACCACCTCGCTCAAAGGATGGCGCGTCCTGAACGGGGGACAGGGCAATCCCGAAGATGAGTATGGCGTGGCGACCCGCGGGGACGAGGTCTTCGTCGTGGACAGCGCAGAGGCTCTCGGCAAGGCGATTGCGCCGATTGATACGCCCGAAGAGGCCGTCGCGTTCGTCAAGCTCGCGGTGTCGCCGTCGACCACGTGTGGAGAACCCAACGTCACGCTCCAAGGCAACGGCTATGTGGTGAAAGCGATCAACAGAGGAGGTTGCGGCGGCTCGTCGGAGACTCTGTACACGGTTGGCCAAGATGGCGTTCTGGGCCCTCCTACCTCCAAAGAGCTCACCAGTGCGTCCAGCGGTTGTGCAGAGGGCCGACGGCCCAAAGGGCTCGTAGAAATCGGGACACCTTGGCTCGCTTCTCTCGGCGAGCACTTTGCGGAAATCGCGCACATGGAGGCCGCGGCCGTCCTCGCGTTCGACGATCTCGTCGACTCGCTTTTGCTTTTTGGTGCGCCGCTCGCCTTGGTCAACCGAGCAAGAAAGGCCCGCGCGGAAGAAGTCGAGCACGCAGCGGAGACCCGCGCGCTGGCGGTTTGCTTCGGTGGCACGCCGCGCGAACCTTTGGTGGGGAAGGTTTCGACGGAGTCTACTCTGCTCCAATTTGCCCTCGAGAATGCGCGCGAAGGCTGCGTTCGCGAGACGTACGGTGCCCTCGTCGCGGCGCATCAGGCCGAGCACGCTGCCTTGCCGGCCGTGCGTGCTGCGTTCGCGAAGATTGGCGTGGAAGAGCTCGAGCACGCGGAGCTGTCGTGGGATATCGCCGCGTGGGCGTCCAGCAAGCTCACGTCTCACGAAAACGATCTCGTCAGGCAAGCCTTCGCCGCCGCGATCGCCGAGCTCGAGGCCATGCACCTCGAGCCAAGCCCCGAAGTTCGTACGCTTGCCGGAATGCCCGATGGTCGAACCCATCGAGCGCTCGTGGCAGGGCTCGCGCCCGCGCTCGCCGTCGCGGCCTGACGTTTCGCCTATACGTCAGGCCGTCGCTTGGGCTCTCCCAAACCTCGGGATTCGACGTCGAGCGGTACGACGGCGGGACCGCGTGTCGCCCAAAGTGATAGTCGTGAGGACGTCGGTCGCGCACGTTCCACGACCATCGAAGGAGCAAGGTGAAGCTTTTCGCTCAGGCGAAGGAACTTGGGTGCCTTCTGGCCTTCGGGATCGCCTTGCACGGCTGCGCGAGGCCAACGCCAAGCCCGCCCGTGGTGGTGGCGTTGCCTGCGGTCAAGCCCACTCCGCGCAGGATGCCTCCTGTTCCGCTCACGCCCGAAGCGGCGCGCGCGGAGGGAAAGGCTCTCGTCGTGAAGGCCGTGCTCACGAGTGGGGTCGTGGATGAGGCAGGCTTTTTGCGAGCCAAAGCCGTGGGCCTGACCGAGGACAAGGCGGCCACTCTGCTCGAGGCTTTGGCCCGCGCATGCCTGGACGCCCACGACGCCGCGGAAGCCGCGTGCAAAGAGCTCGGAAGCGACGCGAACGGCTTCGACGACCTGCTCTCCGTGCTCTTCGGAGTGCTCGGCCGGAGCATTCCGTCGGGTGCGCCCGCCGGTGCACCGCGGCCCTCCATGCGGCTGCTGGTGCGCTTGGAAGCGCGTGGCCTTTGGAGGGCCACGACTGCGCTGCGCGAGGTCCTCAAGAGGCGAACGGAAGCGGCGCTTGGCCCCTGCTCCCCACCGACCGCTTCTGAAATCGCTCAGGCGAGCGCATCCCTGCAGGGGTTTGTCGTCGTCGACGGACCGAGTCCACGCTCCCCAAAAAGTGTCTGGCGCGTGCATGCGCCGACGCCGAGCGAGCTTCGGGACCTTGCCTATTTCTATGCGGCCATCGCGGAGCAAGGTCCAGAGGTTGGGGTTTTCCAAGAAGACCACGCGAGTCCCGCCAAAGCTCCGGACGATCCCGCGGTGCTCGAGCGCAAGCGCATGGCAAGCCAGATGCAAAAGGCGCTCTTGGACGGGGATATCGAGACGCATGCCAAGCTCGCCGACGTGTACTTGGGCTCGCTCGGCTTTCCGGGGCCCATTCGCACGCGCGAGGACGGCGACGTTCGCTGGGGTGGCGAAGGGTTTTCCTTCGTCCTGCGCGACGCCGCCCGGAGCCACGAGCTTCTCGGGCACGACGCGACGGCCACGGAGCTCAATCGCCGCGCGCGGCCCGGCGGAGGCATGTGCGGGACGTCGACGGACACGCATAGGAACGACCAAAGGCGCGCGATCCTCCGCTCGACGGAGCGCACCACGGGATGCCGTGCGGCGCTTGCCGACCGGCTCTACGTTCTCGATCGCGACCCGTGGACTGGACCCTCGAGGCTCGCACGCGCCGGGTTCGACGTGGAGAGGCTCTACCGCGGGGCTCTCCTCACGAACAACCGCGAAGAGCGCGCCATTCTCGAGACGGCCTTCGCAGCGGCAAATCGAGCCGGGAACGGCGTAGGTGCAGACGCTCTGGAGCGTCTCGTTCGGCTTGGCACCGAAGACTGGGTCTCGCGTGTCCGAGCCATCGAGGGTTATGCCGACACGGCACGAAAGGGCGCACTCGACAGGCTCTTTGCGCTCGCCGAGGGCGGAGCCGTGCCGTCGCGTGCTCGCGCGATCCACACCCTCGGGAGACTCATCCAAGATCGTGGCTACGATCCGTGCAACAAATCCGAACGGCGCGGCTGGGGTGTTGGAAGCACCGAGAGGGTCGTGACCTCCGTCATGCACACGTGCGAAGGCAGCCTCGATCCACGCGAGCAATCGCGTGTCGCCGCGCGCCTTGGTGCGCTCGCCGGTTCGTCCGAGATCGTACTCCGCGCCGCGGTGGCCGAAGCTCTCGGAAAAACCGGCAGCGCCGCAGCGAGGCCGTTTCTCGTGGCGCTCGAAAGGGACCGTTCGGTGGTCGAAGGCCAGGTTTGTACCTACGGCGTGGACAGTGCGACGCCGGTGTGTGGCCCCAATCTCCCGGTGCGCCGGGCCGCGCAGGTGGCCCTCGAAGAGCTCGCGGACGCCGCTCGGAATCGCCAAGAGGCCAAGCAGGAATAGCGGGGCTCGGCGTCAAAGCGTCCACGCGAGCTCGACGAGGCCCATGTTCGGGAGACGCGCCCATCACAATGGCGCTTGGGTCGCTCACAACGATGGACCATGTGCGCTCGAGGTCTTCGCCCTCGACCACGTTCCCGCAGAATGCGATTCGTCCGTGCGGCCTGGAGTCGTCGCGCTTTTCGACCCTACGCCATCACGGTGAGCTTGCTCCCGCGAACGGAATCGAACGGCAGCACTCTTGCACATGTGGCGCAGTGCCCGCCGTGCCGGCGAGGGCGCATCACCTCGAATAGGAGCCAACATGAAAGCTGTGACTCTCTCTGCCTATGGCAGCACCGACAAGCTCGAACTGAGCGATGTGCCCGAGCCCAAGGTTGGCCCCAATGACGTGAAGGTGCGGATGGCGGGAGCCAGCATCAACCCGATCGACTGGAAGCTTCGAAGCGGGGCGATGCAAGCCATGATGCCGCTCGTATTTCCTGCGGTGCTGGGTCGCGACGTGTCGGGGGAAGTCGTCGCGGTTGGCTCGGCCGTTTCGCACTTGAAGGTCGGCGCGCGCGTGATGGGTCTCGTGACCGACGCGTACGCCGAGCTCGTCGTCGCGCCGGCCGAAGCGTGGACCGAGGTCCCGGCAACGATGGACCTCGTCGATGCCGCCGCGCTGCCGCTCGTCCTACTCACTGGCGCGCAGCTCATCGAGGAGGCGGTTTGCGTTCGCAAGGGGGACGTGTTCCTCGTGACGGGGGCCGTAGGAAGCGTTGGACGCGCGGCGGTCTTCGTTGCCAAAGCGACGGGCGCACAAGTCTGGGCGGGTGTCCGAGCCTCGCAAAAAGCGGAAGCCATAGCCCTGGGCGCGCACGGCGTCATCGCATTGGACCGCGACGAAGACCTCGCCAAAATCCCGCTGCTCGATGCCATTGCAGACACGATCGGCGGCCCGACCCTGAGCAAGCTGTTCGTGCGCATGAAGCCAGGCGGAACCATCGGGACCGTGGTCGGGGATCCCGCGGGCGCCAAGGAGCAGGGGCTCGTGGTGCGTGGAGCGATGACCCATCCCGATGCCCCGCGTCTCGGTGCGCTCGCCAAGGCGGTCGCGGCCGGGGAGCTCGTCATCCCCATTGCGAAGCGATTCCCGCTCGCTGAAGCACGCAAAGCCCAAGATCTGGCCGAGGACCATGTCGGTGGAAAGGTGATTCTGACGGGGCCGTTCGTTGCCCGCGCCGCGGTCCGAGGGGCCACGGGCCACGACCAGAGCACGTTGCACCAGCCGTAGAGCGTGAAACCAGGCTGCGTAGTGCCCACTGCCGATCCGAGAGAATTCGTCAAATGCCATACCAAAGCGTCAACCCCTACAATGGCGAGCTCCTCCAGAGTTTCGAGGAGCTCGGCGACAAGGACCTCGAGGCCTCGATTGCGACTGCGGAGAAGTCCTTCGAAACCTGGAAACGCACCACGTTCGCGGCGCGCGCCGAAATCCTCGAACGAGCGGCCGGGATCCTGCGCGCACGCGTCGACTACTTCGCGAACCCCGTCACACTCGAGATGGGCAAGCTCATCGAGCAGGCTCGCGGCGAGGTCCTGCTGAGTGCCGATATCCTCGCCTACTACGCGAAGAACGCGGAACGGTTCTTGGGCCCCGTAAAGCTTTCGCCGAGCTCGGGAGAGGCCGAGGTCGAGAGCACGCCGTTCGGTGTCCTCTTCGGCGTCCAGCCCTGGAATTTTCCTTACTACCAGCTGGCACGCTTCGCCGCGCCCAACCTGATGGCGGGCAATGTCGTCATGGTCAAGCACTCCGCCAGCGTTCCGCAGTGCGCGATTGCATTCGAGAAGTTGTGGCTCGAGGCGGGTGCGCCAGCGGGCACCTACACCAACTTGCGTATCTCGTACGAGCAAGTAGAGCGGGTGATCGCCGACCCGCGCATCAAAGGCGTAGCGCTTACGGGCAGCGTGGAAGCGGGAGAGCGCGTCGCTCGCCTCGCCGGACAAAACCTCAAGAAGTCGACCATGGAGCTTGGTGGCAGCGACGCCTTCATCGTCCTCGAGGATGCCGACCTCGACAAGACCGTCGAGTGGGCGGTCTGGGCGAAGATGAACAACACGGGACAGTGTTGCGTTGCGGCGAAGCGATTCATCGTGGTCGAAGCTTTGGCGGATCGCTTTCTCGAGAAGTTCAAGGCGGCATTGGAAGCGCTCGAGCCGGGCGATCCAATGAACAAGGGAACGACCCTTGCTCCCTTGTCCACCGAGGATGCGCTCGTCAAGCTGCTGGAGCAAGTGAAGCGCGCCGTAGCCAACGGCGCTACGTTGGTCACGGGTGGAAGCCGCGTCGACCGCCCGGGCGCATTCATGCAGCCCACCATCCTGAAGGACATCGAGCCGAACAACCCAGCGTTCCGCGAGGAATTCTTCGGTCCTGTCGCGCTCTTCTTCCGAGTCGGAACCGAGGACGAAGCCGTGGCGCTCGCGAACGATTCCGAGTTCGGTCTGGGGGGCTCGGTCTTCACGAAAGACGTCGCGAGAGGCAAGCGCATCGCGAGTCGAATCGACACGGGCATGGTGTTCGTGAATCACCCCACGTGGACGACGCCCGACTTGCCCTTTGGCGGCATCAAGGACTCCGGTTACGGCCGCGAGCTCTCGAACGCTGGCATTCAGGAGTTCGTGAACAAGAAACTGGTTCGAGTAACGAGCATCGACGCGCCACCTTGAGCCTTGTTTCGAGCGAGTCCTCCGTACGGGCCAAGGCCCGTGTCGATCTCGAGCGACCGCAAGAGACGGCGCAGAGACGTCGTAGGCCCTACGTGAGCTTGGGCGCGTCGAGCGTTCGCAGCAAGAGGTCCTTCACCCCCGCGCGAACGCGGTTCTTTCGGTCTTCGCAGAGGCCCTCGGCGACCGCGTGGATGGTGACCGATCGGCTGGCCCGAATGGCCACGAAGGCGCGCGTGGAGAGCTCGTCGGGATCCACCTCGGGCATGCGCACCCGCAGCCAACCCACGAGCTTTTCTTCGATGTAGCGGTCGCTGTCGATGAACGGCTGGAGCCCAAAACGAAGCGCAAACTCGTGGTGGAGCGTGCGATGCAGCGAGGG
>JAYUKI010001032.1:0-2824 GCA_043764595.1 Myxococcales bacterium
AACGGTTTGGCCACGGCGCCGCCAATGAGCGTGTGCATGGTCGGAGTCTCGACCTCGAGGAAGCTCGCGTCGTCCAATGCCTTGCGGACGGCGCGGACGATGAAGCTTCTCGCGCGGAACACCTGCGCCACTTCGGGATTGGCGACGAGGTCCACGTACCTTTGGCGGTAGCGGGTCTCCACGTCTTGGAGGCCGTGCCACTTCTCCGGGAGGGGGCGGTACGCTTTGGTGAGCATCCGGATGCGCGCAGGCTCGAGAGAGAGCTCGCCGCGCTTGGAAGCCGTGAGCGTTCCTTCGGTCTCGATGAGATCGCCGATGTCGAGGTCGTCGAGCTTCTTGTATTCTGCACCGAGCTTGCTCTCGTCGCACAGGAGCTGGAGCTCGCCCGAGCCGTCCCGCAGACGAAGGAACGAGAGCCCACCTGCGACCCGAATCGCGAGGACGCGGCCGCGCACGTGGAACATGCCGGCGGCTCCCTCCCGCAGCGTGAGCTCTTTGACCTTCGTTTCGTCGTACTTGCCGCCTTCTCCACGTGCGCCCACGACCGAGTCGCGGAGGGCGCCAAGCGCGAACGTGGTGCCGCCGTTCTTGGGGACGGTGTCGTTCGCGAAGGGGTTTTCTCCACGCTCGCGGAGGCGTGCTGCCTTCTGCTTGCGGCCTTCGATGATGGCCTGCTCGGCAGAGGCCTTTTGAGGGTGGGACTCGGCCTTGGGATCGGGAGTGTTCGAAGAGGTCATGGCGAACGGCTGAATAGTCGGGGCCGTGCGCGGGGTCGAGGGTCTCTGCGGGAAAAATGGCCTCTGACGAAAAAATGCGCACGGAAGGGTCACACTCGGGCGGGCCTTCGCGACGTCCGGCCATGCAAGCGAAGACAGCTCTCGTGGCCGCAATCGTCGTATCGGCGCTTCTCGGGTGCAACCAGAAGGCGGCCCACGACGAAGGCGTAGCGGCGAAGCTTGCGGCGATCGTGAAGAAGAAGCCGCTCGTTTTGCCCCCGCAAACGGTCGCTCGGCTCGGTGACGACGTGAGGCGCTCGGGAGCGCTCTTGCTCGCAAAGACGGGCGAACGCGCCGTGGCGCTCGTCACCGATGCGGACGACACCGCCATAGACGAGCTCGACCTCGAGACGGGCGCCCTCCTCGCGTCCACGAAGCTCACCAGTGCGCCGCGCGGAGGTCTCGTACTCGGCGATGGAACCGTGGCGGTCGTGCTTCCGGACGAGAATGCCGTGGCCGTCCTCGCGCGGCACGTGGACGGTGCGCGCTACCGCGAAGTGCGCCGAATCGCGACCCCCGACGATCCTCGGGCGCTCGCGCTCTCCCCCGACGACAAGACTCTCTACCTGACCTCCGGCGCGACACACACGCTCGTGGCCTACGACGCGAATGCCGGAAAGGAGCTCGGGCGTGCGGACCTTCCGCGCGGTCCTCGGGGCATGACGACGAGCGCGGACGGCTCGAAGATCTACGTGTCCCACGCGACCTTCGGCGCGACCACCGTTGCTCTCCGTGACGCGTTGGTCAAAGGGGACGCAAAGCCGACCGCGATCGCACAAGGTGCCGGATCGTGCGGAGGTGCAGCGGCTCCGTCGCCGGAGGCCGACTGCATGACCGACTTCGCGCGTCACGGTCACGTGCTCCTCACCGCCGTCGTCGCGGGCGAAGAGCAGGTGCTCGCCCCTCTCGTCGAGGCCCGTCCACGCCCGATGATGTTCGCGACCAAGATGGCCATGCCAATGGTCCCGAGGCCGCGCCAGGGGGACTTGGACTTTGAGTTTGGCTCCGGATCTTCGCAGGGCTTCGGCGGGGGGGGCATCACCGGTTATGGCGTGTCGGCCTCGAGCGGCCCGCCCGAGCATTTCGAGCTTCGCGCGGTTTCGGTCGCGAACCAGAAGTCTTCGACGGTGTCGGGGACGATGTTCGCAGGGCCAAAGTGCCTGCTACCCGTCGCGGCCCTCCAGTCGAAACGGACGGGCCTCGTCTACGTGGCGTGCTCGGGGACGACGCGGGTCGAGACCATTACTACCGATACGACCATCAAACGCGCCATAACTGTTCCCGACTCGCCCGAAGCCCTGGCCCTCTCCCCCGATGGCCGAAGGTTGATGGTTTGGAGTGCGACGTCGCGCACCCTCTCGGCGCACGTGCTCGACGCGCGTCATGAGCCTTTTGGCCTTCGCTTCGAGACCCCCATGAACACCAAGCTCTACGCGTCGGCCATTCCTCGCGTTCTCGAAAAGGATGCTGATTGGCTGTCGGGGCGATCGCTCTTTGCAAAGACGTTCGACGCACGCATTTCGGCGGACGGTCGTGCGTGCGCGAGCTGCCACGTGGATGGCGCCGACGACGCCATCGTGTGGAGCACCCCCCAGGGAAAGCGTCGCACGCGAACGCTCGAAGGTCAGCTCGGTACGGGCCCCTACGGTTGGCAAGGCGAGCACAAAACCCTCGCCGAGCACGTGCGTATGACCGAGAGGCAGCTCGGCGGAACGGGTCTTCCCGATGCCGAACGCGAAAAGCTCGTGGCCTATGTGCGCACCCTTGGCGCGCCAAAACGAACCGTGCCCAAGGACCTCGGTGCAGAAGCCAAAAAGGGTCGCGCGCTCTTCGTTTCGGAAAAATTCGACTGTGCGACGTGCCATACCGGAGGCGGCTTCGACAGCGACCGAGCGGTTCACGACGTGGGCTCGGGTGGCAAGTTCGTCACGCCTACGCTGGCCGGAGTTTCGACGCGCCCGCAGCTCTTTCACGACGGGGCCTACCCGACACTCGACGCCCTCTTGGCCAAGTCGAAGGGCATGGGAAGGACAAGCGAGATGACCCCC
>JAYUKI010001033.1:0-9664 GCA_043764595.1 Myxococcales bacterium
CGCGTCCCACGAGAAGATCGCAGAAATCGAGCGCGGTCATGCCCGCCTGTCGAAGTCGGACGTTTCGCAAAACAAGGACATCAGTGCGGCTATCCAGGCCGCAAACGAAGCGAGGGCCGCGGCGCTCGCCCTTGCGCCGTCGAACGACCTCGGCGCGAGGGCGGCGCAACAAGCCGTGAACGGGCTCGCGGGCCTCGACGCAAAAACCCTCGCGACGCTCATCATCACGGTGCTCGGGTTTTTACTCGCCGGCGCCAAGGCCCTCAAGTCCGATCCACCGCCGGCGCCAACTCCGGTTCTGGTGACGCTCCAGACGAGCGCTCCCGCTCCTCCGCTGCCAATGGTGCGCCCGTGAGCTCCACGCCCATGGTCGTGCCTGGCGAGGGCAAGGGCTCGTCCGTCACGTCACACGAATACGACGCACTCTGGCGCGACATTCACTCGGTACGTGACGACGTCGCGAATGACCGGAAAGCCATCTTCGACAAGCTCGACGAGGTGGCGGCTTCGGTCAAAGACGACCTCGCCGAGCTTCGGCAGGACCTCGCCATGCGCGACCACCAAATCGCGGAAACGACGCTCCGACTCCACCGCTCGAGCATGCAGAACCAGGAGACGCTGAAAAGCGCTCTCGTGATTTTGCACCAGCGCTTCGAGGAGACCTATACGGCCGACCTCGCGTGGAAAGAGGCCTTCAAGGCGCGCGTGCTCGAGCTGCAAGGCAAGGACGCGGACCGAGAACGCGCCGAGGATGCCCTCATCCCCGGCCTTCGTCCCGAGTGGACCTGGTGGCAGCGTGGGCTCGCCGTCGCGGGTCTCCTCCTCGGAACGGGCATCGCGAGCTCCGCTGTCACGGCGTGCGCTGCTCGCGGAGGGCTCCTCGACCACACACCGGACGGCTCGTCGCCGTCTTCGGAGAACCGACCATGAAAATCCTGTTCGTTGCCGTTTGCATGCTCCTCGCCTCGTGCGTTCCCCGCACGGCTGTCGACACTGCCTCCGCCGTGAAGGAGGCCGCCGACTACAAGGCGGAGCTCACGGCGTGCCGCAAGGCTACGTCGACGTGCGAAGGCTACGTCGCGTGCCGTCGACGAGTAGCTGCGTCCCACGGCGAGACCTACACGGGCAGGTGCACGCGATGAGCCTCTCACCCGCAGTGCGCGACCTCATCGGTGGGCTCGCGCTCGCCACCGGACAAGCCGTAGCCGATGGGCTCAGGGCTCAGAACGACGCTGACGCGATTGGCGTACTTCGGAAGGCTCTGCTCCGAAGCGCCGCCGAGGTCGAGAGCCTCGAGGCGAAAGCCAAGTTCCCGGAGTTGCGCGAGGACTAGATGACTGCCGAATTCCCCTTCAACGCCGGCGACACGTTCGATCCCGTGCTCACGTGGACCGACGACTCCGGCGCGCCTGTCGATCTGACCGGAGTCACAATCGAGTGCCATCTACGGGACGGCGCGGGAGAGCTCGCGCCAGGACTCCCGTCGACGGGACTCGTGGTCAACACGCTCGATCAGCTCACGGACACGGGGAAGTTCCGACTCGTCGCAGCCTTCGCGGTCACCGCGTTGTGGCCGCAAGGCACGCTCTTCGGGAACGTCCGAATGACGTTCCCGGTAGGACCCACAAGGCGCTCGACGGCCACCTTCCTTGTGAAGGTGCTGACGCCGCCCACGAGGGGCCCGTGAAGCTCCAGGTTTCCAGCTCTCCCGAGCCACGGAAGCTCGGCGCGACGGCATTCTCGCGCTCCGTGACGGTGTCTCCGGCGGTCGCTCAGAGCCTCGCTGGCGCAATCGCCTTGCCGCTCCAGGGGCCTCCCGGACCACAAGGCCCATCTGGCACTTCGGGGGCTGGCTACGTGTACACGCAGTCGGTCCCGAGCTCGACGTGGACGATCGCTCACAACCTCGGATTCTACCCATCGGTCACCGTCGCTTCTACAGGCGGGGTCGAGGTCGAGGCCGAGGTCGCCCATATCTCCACGACCCTCACGGAAATTCGATTCTTGATTCCGTTCACCGGGACCGCCCGGCTCTCCTAAGGACCTGACCAATGGCAAAGCCTCTTCTTTCCGATCTCGATCTCCAATCGATCGCCAAGCTGCTCAACCTTCCGACGCCCGTTTCGGCCGGAGACGCGGCCAACAAATCCTACGTCGACATCACCGTCGCGGCCGCGGTCTCGGGGCTGGCGTGGAAAGACACGGTCCGCGTCGCATCGACCGCGAACGTCAACACGGCGTCTCCCGGCGCCTCGATCGATGGCGTCGCACTGGCGGCGAGCGAGCGCGTATTGCTGAAGGATCAGACCGCGCCAGCAGAAAACGGAATCTGGATCTGGAACGGCGCGGCCTCGGCAATGACGCGCGCGGCCGACTTCGACGCCACTTCCGAGATTGAGGGCGCCGTTGTCCCCGTCGAGGAGGGCACGGCGAACACCTCCACGCGGTGGGTGCTGACCACAATTAACCCGACGATCGGCTCGTCGCTCACCTTCTCGGCCATGTCGTCGGCCACGCCCAACGCGACCACGACCACGAGCGGCATCGTGGAGCTCGCGATCCAGGGCGAGGTGGACTCGGGAGCGGCCAGTCCGTCCAACCTCGTGGTGACCCCAGCCACGCTCGCTGCGTGGGCCGGACGGGCCCTTCGCTACTCGACTTTAATCGGAGACGGCGCGCTCACCCAGATCGACATCACGCACTCGCTAGGAACGAAGGACGTGCATGTGTTCGTGCGTCGCGTCTCGGACGACAAAGAGGTCATGGTGGAGTGCACGGCGCTTTCCACGACTCAGGTGCGGATGAACTTCGCTTCAGCGCCAGCGCTGAACGCTCTGCGCGTCACCGTGCTGGCCTGACATGGCGAAGGAGCTCCTTTCTGTTCTGCGATTCGCCGTCGTTGCCGCCCTGCCGGGTGGCGCGACGAAGGGCGACGCTTGCGTACTAACGACTGACGGGCACCTGTACGTCTTCGACGGGACCGCGTGGGTGGACCACGGCGCGACGGGCGGAGGCGGCGGAGGGCCGGCCGGTGTGTCGCAAGCCACCGTCGACTTCGGCGCGACGCCTTACCCCGCTAGGGTGTTCGATATCTCGGATGATTTGGCGGGGGTAGGGCAACACGTCCTAGCCTCGATAGGCACGGACGATAACGGGGAGTTCGAGCTAAGCCCGCTTGCCGTGTCCGCGTACGTTCCGAGCACGGGCGTGGTGCGCGTCACGGTTGCGGCATGCGGCAACGGCGCGAACGTGGCGGGGCTCGTGAAGGTCAATTACCTTCTTGGCAACACGCCAGTAAGCGAGACTGAGCTTCTCATTTCGACCGCGGGCCAGATAGACAACCTGGACCCGGGCGATGCGCGAATCCTCATCTTCGACGGCGCTTCGCCGGACCTGACAGGCATTCGCGCACCGGGGGCCGGACAGCCCCGCGTGCTGTGGCTAGGGTGCACCGCTGGATTGACCGTGCGTGGGCAAACAGACGCGTTGAACGTGGCACTCGCTTCCCCCCTGGTAGCGCAAATCGCACTAGCGGTTTACGAGCCCTTCACGACGATCACCGGGGCTTCGTTTTTCTATGACTCCACCCTTCAACGATGGCGCCCCTCGGGGGCGTTCACGTGAGGCTTTGAAATGGCACTCATTCAAGACGGGCGTGCGGTAGCGGCAAACCAGGCAGTCGAGAACTCCACAAAGGCTTCGCGCGGGGCTATCGTCCCGCGAGTCCTGAGTAACTTCTCTATGGCTGGGACAAGCGGTACTATTGCCGCGGCCCTTGCAGCGAACGCTTCGGTCTTCGCGATGCGAAACGACATCGCGAGCCCTCGGCAAGTGTTCATTGAACGCCTCAGAGTCCAATTTACCACCATCGTTGCGTTCACCGTGCCTATCACGGCCGGCCGTAGGCTTAGCCTCTTTCGCGGCAATGGTGCTGCCGCTTCGGGCGGTACCGGGCTAGTCCCCGTGCGGAAGGGATCGGCGGTAGGCAACGTGTCCGAGGTTGACGCGGCAAACGGAGGTGATGCGCGCATTGCCACGACGGCCGCGCTGACCGTCACGGGCATTACGTTCGAGACGAACCCCGTGGCCGAAATGCCCCTTACGCACCTAGGCAACGCGGGCGCGTTTCAGGAATTCCTTTTCGAGTTCGCGGCTACCGAGTCCGCCCCCCTTATCCTCCAACCCGGACAGCTTCTCGCGTTGCGCACGCCGGTTCTGTTCGACGCGGGCGGCACGTGGCAACTGGGCGTAAACGTCGCCTGGCATGAAGCGCTTTCGCTCGATTCGTCTACTTCTGAATAGGAGCTTTACATGGGACGTATTTACGTAGTCGACGTGTCGAGCGTGCAGATTGACGCGGACTGGAAGAGGGTCGCAGCGCACGATCCTGGGGCAGCGTTTGGGGTGCCGCCTGGGCGCATTCGCGGTTGCATCGCGAAGGCCTCCGAGGGGGCTCGAGGCGTCGACCCCGAGACGCGTATGCACCTCGAAGGCGCCCAGGAGCAGGGGCTCGTGACAGGCATCTACCACTTCGCTCGAGCGGGAGCAGGACCAGCGCGCGAGCAAGCGGACCGAGTGGTCGACCTCGGGCTCGGTGTTGGCGACGATCCTGGCGAGTTCCCCGTGTGGCTCGACTGCGAGGAGAAGGGCATCTCCGATCGGCTCGGAGGCGACTCGGCCTACGTCGATTGGATTCTCGCGTGGTGCGACCGCATCCGCGAACAGCGCCACCGTGCGGGAATTTACTCCGCGCCCGTCTACGGCCCGGAGTGGCAACAAGGCGCGCGTGTGGCGGAGCTGGCGCAATACCCGCTTTGGGTCGCGCAGTACTCGCGGCTCGGACCGTGGGCGCCTACCGACGCGCAAAGGCCGATGAAGCTCGCACCCTGGAAAGAGTGGGCGATCTGGCAGTTTTCGGGCGGAGGTCCCGGGCTGCCAGGCAACACCGTCCCGGGATTCGGCGAGGGGAACTACGTCGACCTCAACCTCGTTGCCGACGGCGCGTGGCGGATGCTGCTCGGCACCGAGCCCGTCGAGCCAAACGAGGACATGGGCGGCATCGTGCATCCTCGCGTTCCGCTCGGGAGGCCGGCGCTCGATTGACTTGGCTTTCGGGCTTTGACTATTCCGTCGGGGCCGACACCTTGGCGAGGGCAGCGACCTTGGCGAGGGCAGCGACAATCCGCTGAGCCTTACCGATTACCTCGTCCGAATACTTGGACTCCTCGAGCAGGTGGTACCAGTTCCAGTCAGTGAGGTCCCGCGCAGCCTTCGCCACCTCCCGCAGTGCAGCAAGTTCGGCCTCCAGCACTGCGATGCGGGTCTCTTGCGGGGCGCTGGGTTCGGTCATGTCTTTCATGGGTACTCGATTCTGGTCGGAAAAAGCGACATGTCACGCGCCTCCATCGTCGACGTCACCGTTCTCCATGGCCGACACGTCGCCGGAGTACTTCGGCGACGTCCGCGAAAGCTCAGCCCAGGCTCGGCCGACGATGCCCGTTCCGGGGAAAAGGTCGACGAGCTCGTCGCCGGCGCACGCTCCGAGCATCGCCCAAAGCCACGTGCAGAAGGCGATTGGCTTCCGTCCGACGAGGGTTCCGCCGCCTCGCGCCGGTGGCGTGGCGAGGAAATCGGGCGGAGCGCCTCGAAGTCGCCGGCCGGGGACGACGATCAGCGATTCCCAACGGTTCCACGGGCCGAGGGCATCGGGCCGCGCTCCGCTCGTTTTCACCCAAGCGCCGACGATCGCGTCGGCTGGGACATGTGGGAGGATCTCCCGGAGCGAGTGGATCTTGCTTGAGCACGAAAGAGCCCATCCGTCGTAGCCACCCGCCTGCAAATCCGCGATGAGCTTCGCGTGGTCGACCTCGCCGGCGTAGGTCGGCTCGTCCTTATAGAGGTGCGCGAACCCCACGTAGGGCGGATCGGCGTAGGCGAAGCGCATGGGGCGGCCTTCGGCGGAAACGACCTCTTGCCGCCGGCGGGTCCGGTACGCCGCCTGTCGGCAGGCGTGGCGGCAGAAGCGCGAACGTACGTCGCGAAGGGGGGCTCGACACCACCCACATGGGCCCAAAACCCGCACGTCCACCATGGACCGAAGTGACGTGTCGTCCGCGGCCGCGGGTGACGTGTCGGCCCGAGCAGCTCGTGACGTGTCTCGCGAGGCCTTCGGCGACGGGTCTACGGGCATGGGTCCGAAGGGCAGGGATAGACCGCACAAAATGCCGCCCAGTCGTCGCACGTGGCGCGAGGCTCCACAAATCGAAGGGTCCGAGTCATCACCCCCTGGTCGACATGCTCGATCCCCATCGCGTGCCCGAGCTCGTGTGCGGCGACTCGCGCGAGGTCGGCCCTCGAAACCCGGCCGTGGACGATGGCGGCGTAGCGCACGCCGCACGAGACCACTCCCACGCCGACGGCTTCGGCGAGCTCGCCACGGAGAACGGGGTCGTCCGGGCTCGCCCACGCGACGAGGATTTCGGAGGAGCAGCCCTCCGCCGGCGGCGCAGGCAGAGTCCTCCAAGGCTCGCCCTCGACAAGCTCGACCGCTCCGGAGCCTTCCCACGCGGCCATCCCCGCCCGAAGCTCCGCCCGCTCCGACGCGGAGAACCTCGCTTCGAAGCGCACGGTGAAGCGCACCACCACGGGCATGGGGACGGGCTCCGGGCTCGAGCACGCGAGGAGAAGGACGAGCGTTACGAAAAGCGACTTCACGAACGCCGTCCCTTCTTCGAGGGGTCGAGCTGAACGACGCCAGCGCCTTCGAGGCGCCGGTCTCGGATCTCCGACGCGAGGAGCCGGACCACGTCCCACTCGCCCGCGGCGGACGCCCGGTCGAGAGCGTCTTCGAGCTGCCCGCGGGATTTTTCGGGCTTTTCGGCCGCGACCTGCCGGACATTAGCCGGACAGTCCGCCTCGATTTGTGCGTTTTCTTCGGGAGAAAGCGACCCTTCGGCAGGGATTGAAAATCCCCGTGTCGGCGGTTCGATTCCGTCCCTGGGCACTGACCTCCAATTCCTTCCCGTCCGGCTGTCGGCGATGTGGATGGTACGATGCGCGGATGGAGCTTTTTCGTCCCGTTGGTCTCGAAGAGCTTCGGCTTGTTTACCTTTCCGGCATGCGAGGGTTCCCGCCTCGCCTCCCGGATCAGCCGATCTTCTACCCCGTCACGAACGAGGGCTACGCGGCACAAATTGCCAAGGAGTGGAACACCACGAGTGGCACCCTCGGCGGTTTCGTCACGCGTTTCGAGGTCGACGATGCTTACGCAGCTCGCTTCGGGCGCCGCATCGTCGGGGCGCGTGAGCACGAGGAGCTTTGGGTACCGGCCGAGGAGCTCGAGGACTTCAACACGCACCTCGTTGGCCGTGTTCGGGTCTTGGCGGCCTATTTCGGACGTGACTACGTCGGTGACGCTCCGGTTGCAGGCGCGCTTTTGGGGCTCGATGTTCGCGCACAGCTCGTGTGGCTCCACGGCGCTCTTGGCCGAAACGAGGACGTCCGCGCGGAGATCGCGCTCGAGCACGCGACCGTATTCTCGAGCTACCTCTTCTGGGAGGCCAACGCGTTCTCCGAAGAGGGCATCGGCGTGCAGCGGCGCGACGCCATTCTCGCGCAGGTCCGAGCGTGCTGGTCTGGGCCGATTCCATTGGGAATCGCGACGTAGGGCCACCGGCGCGTGGTTTGCCGCTTTGAACGTCGCGGAGTCGTTTCGTCGCGGCGCGAGCCGAAAAATCGGTCAGAGTGTCGCGAATGAAGCGGACTGCCTTTGCCCTCGTCTTTGCTCTGACTGCGATCGTTCCCGCCCGTGCGTCGGCGGCGCCCGACGACACCCTGTCGCCCGGCGAGCCCGAGACGCTCTTCGCCGTGACCGACTACGTGACCGAGGACTCCTCGCTCGTCACCGGTATGCGGTTTTTGCCGGACGGCCGATTGGTTTTCGTCCAGAAGACGGGCGCCATTCGCATTCGTGCCCTCGACGGAAAGCTGAGCACGGCGGGAACCATTCCGGTCGCCAATGGCGCAGAGCTCGGCCTTCTCGGGGTTGCCGTACAGCCTGATTTCGCGACCAGCCGACGCATCGTGCTCTTTTGGTCGCGCGCCGATTCGCAAGGTGGGTCTCTTGCCAATCGGCTCGCAGTATCGAGCTTCGTCTTGAGCGCAAACGACACTCTCGATTTCGGGAGCGAGAAGAAGCTGGTCGAGAACGTGACAGGGCCGGCGAACCACAATGGTGGTGCGCTGGCGTTCGGCAAAGATGGCTATCTCTACGTTGGTGTCGGCGACAACGGCTGCAACGAAAACATTCCAGCCGTAGGGCTCCATCGCAACTTGCGTGGAACTTCGATGAATTCTCCGAACGGCAAAGTGCTTCGGGTCGCGGTGGATGGAACCGCACCCGCCACGAACCCATTCGTGAACGCCACGGGAGCCATCACGGGAAAGACGCTTCCTTCTGGCGAGTGCGTGCGTGAGCCCGGCGCGACCCTTCCGACCACGACAGAGCCCGTTCGCAAGGACATCTATGCCGTCGGCTTCAGGAACCCATTTCGAATTTGGGCGGATCCCGTGACGGGGTACGTTTGGGTCGGGGACGTTGGGGAAAATTCCTACGAGGAAATCGACGTCATCAAGTCTCCCGGCCAACATTTTGGCTGGCCATTGATCGAAGGGAAGGTCGGAGCGCCCGGGGCCGGACCAAACCCTGCCACCAAGTGCAGTGAGGTCGTGCCTCGTACGGGCGATTGTGTCGAGCCTGCCCATGTTTGCACGCACTCCCCTCGTGACTGCGAGTCGATTACGGGAGGCGTCATCGTCGACAGTTGCGAGTTCCCGAAGAGCTGGCGAGGTACGTACTTCTTTGCCGACTACGAGACGCGTAAGGTTTATTCGATGGCCACCACGCCAAGCCGTGACGGGCTCGTGGAGGGATCTCGCAAGGTATTCATGGGGCTCGCCCCGACCGGTGCAGGTGTCGTGAATACGGGGCCGGTGGAGATCGTATCGGGGCCGGACGGTGGCCTTTACATTGCGGTCATCGGGGCAACACCGACGACGTCGCGCATCGTTCGCATTTTCCCGAAGGTGCCCGCCTCCGACCCCGAGTGCAGGGCGGTCGCAGACGCGGGGGCGGCCGCGGATAGTGGAAGCGGTGGAGGAGGCGGAGGCGGAGGAGGCGGCGGTGGCGGAGGCGGCGGTGGCGGTGCCGATGCTGGCGGGGGGCCTGAGGCGAGTGGGGAATCTTCCGACTCGGGCTGCGGGTGCGAAACGATCGGTCGTCCGTCGGGGTCGGCTGCGCTCTCGCTGCTCGCCCTTTCTGGCGTGGGCCTCGCGCTCGGTCGTCGCCGCCGACGGCTCGGAAAATAGAAGACTCGGCCCAACCGTTGGCTCGGCCTTGGCCAAGCCCAGCAAATGGCAGGAACCGTCGAGCTTCGCGCAAACCATGCGCGCTCCGCTCGTTGTCGATAGCCGCCGTGGAGCGAGGAAGCTCGAGTCTCTTGCCGCGTGCTGTTGGCCCCTCGATTTCGGAAAGCTGCGGACGGCCGAAACCGAGGGGGGCATCCATGCGTATCGTGATCGCTACATAGGCTCGCCATTCGCCGCCGGATCGGCGACCCTCTCGGTCCGAAGGAAGCTGCTGAGCAGACCATGGAATCCGATCCGT
>JAYUKI010001034.1:0-9657 GCA_043764595.1 Myxococcales bacterium
CCCGGTCGCGTTCTGGACCTCGGCGCGCTTGGCTCGCCTCAGCTCGCGCACGAGAGCAGCCTCCAGCCAACGCACGTGCGCCTTCGTGAGGTTCTCGTCTTTGGAGACGAACAGCACCACGTACGTCCAGAAGTCCTTGTTGATGTCGTGGCTCGTGAGCCGCGTCCAAACCTCGTCGCCCTCGCCGACGTACACGGCAAGGCCCGAGACCGCGGTCTCCGACGGCCCGACGAGGATGTAGATGCCGGTCTTCTTCACCTCGGGACGCAACGCGAGCCGCGTCAGGTCCGTTCGCGGGCACACGACGGCAAGGCCGGTCCAGTTGCCCACTTCGGCCGTCCGCATTCCCTGCGGCGTACCGTCCACCAAGAACAGCCTAACGGAACGACCTGCCACTTTAGACCTCCGTGGCGGTGCTGGAGCTCACGGCGACGGGCCGGCGCGCAGCCGAGCTCACCGACACGCAATCTTCGATCGCCAACGTCTCCACGCATGCACGGATCGTCATTACGCACCCCTCCGCGGTTTTCCTTGTCTTCGAAGCACGTTAGACCGCCTTGTCCATCCGAACAATGCAGGGAACCGGCCCGTCCGGATGACCAACAATCGCGGCGGCGCGCAAGCCGGCCATGCGCGGCCTGTGCTGAACGGACGAACCCGGCGGATAATCCGCCAAAAGCTGATAGAATCCATTCAATGCTCGCGTACGACGCTCGACCTACCACCGAGATGGTGGCGCCCCCTCTTCAAGCGCTCCGCGCGATGGTCGCGACCTTCGAGAAGCGTGGGGCGGAGGTTGCTCCTACGCAGACCTTCGTTCCGGATGTGGTCTTGAAAGAGGCGATCGAGATCGTCGGCTCGAAGGACGCCTCCGACTTCGAGGACGCCCTTCAGGACTCGATCATGCGGGCTAACGACTGGGGTCCCGCGGCGACTCAGACGACGCATCCTCCGCTCGATCACGACCATCTCGCACGCACCTTCGGCAAGGAAGGTGCAGATCGCTTCTTCGCCGCAACCAGCAAGATCGCCGCGCGAACGAGGGCCATTGAAACTCGCGGCGGTTTCCCGACCGCCCCCCCCATGACGGACTACCTCGGTCCGGTCTATTCGCAGGACATCCCTCCGGCGTATCGTAGCCGGATGTTCGACTTCCTGTGCGGCTACATGGCTCACCTGACGCTCGTCTACGCGGTCGACCAGGGGCGTCCGCTTGCGCCGTACGTGCGTGAAGGTATCGTCAAAGCCATCGAGATGGCTGGCGACGCGTCTGAGTACTTCGAAGCCTACCGCGACAAGTGAACCCAGCCAAAGGAAGCCTTCGGGCTCTCGCGGGCTGGGCCATCAAGCTCGCCGACGGGAAGAACTCTCCTCGTCCGCTCATCATCCTCGGGAACGATGAGGATATTGCCTTTGTCTCGTGGGGGACGTCGTCTCTCTACCGAGACAATGCCGTGATCGTTGAGCTTTGCCAGACGCGCAAGGTCCAACCGTGGGCATTCAACGGCCATCGCCTCACCAGCCGGAAGACCGCCTTCTATCCAAAATACGCGACCGTCCCGATCGCTCGGATCGAACTCGGGACCCAGAGGGTCAATCCGGCGTTCTTCAACCCCCTGGAAGCCAGGTTCGTCGCGCTGATGGTCCTCGATGGCACGGGCATCCCGGCTGAGGATCGAGACAACGACTGAGCCTCGGTCCGTCGCGCTCTTGGTGCGCAGTCGTCCTGGCGTCGCTGATGGGTCACGCGGCGGACGGTGCGCAGCCGGCTAGGTAAGGCTCCTCCGCCGTATCAGCGTGGTTGCGCGGTTCAGGACTTCCTGCTGTTGCGCATGGTTGGCGTCGACTCTTCGGCTCAGAACTTCAATTCCTCGACGTTCCCCAAGTTCTATCAGCGCGTCCGCAGCCACGCCCAATCTCCTCGGAACCGAAGAGCGTTCGAGCCAAACGTCAATCACTTTGACAAGATCGATCGCCTCGTCGACGCGTTCCCTCGCCCGCTCGGCCCAAACATGTCCTCCTGGGAACACCGGGCGGTCCCTATTCCTGGCGACAGCATCATCTAGCTCTCGCATAAGGTCTTCTTCGGTCGGGAACACTCTTCGACGCGCCGACTCCGACATCAGCGGCGCCACATGCGCCCGACCCCAAGAAGCGAAGCCCCGACGACGACAGGCCTCCCCGATCCTGACGACATCGAACTCCTCCAGACTCGGAATGTACGGAAGCAACCGCTCAATGACCTTTTGGTCGACGAATCGTGCCTCGTCCTCGAAGTGAATATGCAGGTGCATCGTGAGGTGCTTGAATGGCGACCCCTCGCCCTCCGGCCACGTCTGAATCGCCTCCTTCACGAGCTCCTGAAGTCGATCTCCACCAATCGCGATTGCCGCGTGGATAAAATATGGATTCCTGCGTATGCGCTCCCAGTGCGCTTCCATGAGTGCGCGCGCATCCTGTTCCGGCGCGCGCATCAGGAGTTGGGCAACGTCGTGGGCCCGGTCCGAGAGCGGCTTGGCCAAATTCTGCATATAGGCCTCGGTTACGCGACGGATCGCATCCGTCCACACCTGTGCGGCTACATTCGCCCATCGAGTCGACTTGGCAAAGCGTTCGGCCACAAGTGAGGCGCAGGATTGATCGGCGCGCTTTGCGCGCGCCCAGATTACGTCATCACCGAACGAGCCGTCGATTGGAACACCAGCAAGTTCGTTCAGGTCCCACGCGTCACCCGCGAGCCATAGTCGAAATGCATACTTTCGGACCAGCGCTGGCTCGGACTCTCGCGTCCACAGCTCTCGGAGGTGCGCGGTTGCCGCGATGCTCATCCGACGACTGCCGCGTGTCCATTCGTCGGTGAATGTCATCAGTCCGAAGGGCACGCCTCCCTCCGCCTTGACCTGCTCTTCCAATTCTGCGCCCAACCTCGACATCACTTCGACTGCCGTCGGATGGTCCACCCCCCGGAAAAGAGTCCACGCAAGCGAACGAAGTGTTCGTTCGCGCATAGTGCGATCTCTCAGCACGGCAAGCATCTCGGGCGACATCATTGGCTTGCCAAGCCGAAGATACTCGTGGACAGCAGTACGCTGGCTCATCAGCGCTCCGCCCTCCTCATCCGAGAGAGAAGCGTACGCTCCGAGGAGTTCGTGTATTGACGCCTCGTCGGGCGCGCCGTTCGCCGAGAGTTGGGCCCAGAGGCAAGCCGCCAGAAGCGAGTTCCGACTGGTCGCACTTCGCCAGCACTCCATTGCAAGCCGCAGTGCGTCCGGCGTCGCCAGAAAGCCGCATAGGATGATCGCGCCGGTCCTGTGTCGGTCCTCCTCGAACGTTGGAATGAGCGATGAGATGGCATCCACGACGGAGGCCGCGTGATAGCGTTGAACAGCGGCGACCGCCTCATCCCTATCCGTATAGGACACGGTCGGTTCGCCGGCATGAGACCCGAAGAACTGTATCCCGGCGACGGCGTCTCCGTTGCGGAAGCGGGCGAGAAGCACGTCGATGTCGTCGGAAGGCAGCACATCAACAAGCGAGAGAATGACCGGCGTGTCCATGCGTGCAAGCGCGCGAAACACGAGTCGACTGTGGACATCCTTGAACGCAGTCAAGCTCGTGGCTTGCGCGAGACCAACTTCGAAGACCGAATTGAACCCCCCAAATCCGTCCGCCTCACGGTCGCGGGCGGTTCGACTCTCACTCCAACGATCCTCATTGACTACGAACTTGTAGAGATGGCGCCCTGGAGGAACCCAGAACGTTCCACTCCAATCACTGGTCCCCTCCACTCGCTTCAATGAAAATCCACCCGCCTCGATGGTACTCGGCCAGCCGTTGAAAGAGCCGGCGACATGAATTGACGACACATCCGGAGCGGCACCTGCAAACCTGAATTGGACTGCCACTTGGCTATGGGTATTACGCGTCGCCAAGGCCCAGGCCCGCAGACCGCCCTCGAGCCGCTGCTCCTCGTTGGAGCCGGCGTGCACGATCGGCAAGGCTAACGCCAACACAAGCGGCGCGCGCTTCGACAACAATTCAACGAGTGCGGCCTCCACCCCAAGGTCAACGAGAGCGCTCGCCACAATCTCCGCGAAGAACGGGTCGACGAGCAGTTCCGTGTTTCGACCACCGAGCGCTACCCTCTTCATGCCGTACGAGAGCACGCGGTCACGGATGCGATCGTGTCTGTACTGCAGGTTCACAGCACTGGCGTCCTCCCAGAGGACCCCCGAGTGCTTGAGCAGTTCACCAAAAGCGTTGATGCGCCGATCGCTTGCCAGCCATCCGCGCACCGCGCTCAGCGGAGGTGCTAGCAGCTTCGCTGAGACACTCTCCTCCGCCATACACTCCACTGCGTCCCAGTGCTCACCGGAGGTGCAGACCGAGCCCGGAGCGCCCTGCACGGCGTCTATGCATCGCCCTATGAACTGCGTCAGTATCTCGCGCGCAGTCACACGACCTTGCTGAACGCCGGTCGCACGCGTCTCGTTGTAGAGGGCGATTGCAAACGGGTCGAATGCCAAGTCCTCGGCGAGTTCTTCGCACCGGTTCGTCTCGCGGCCAAGGGCATCGCACGCCTCCGACGGGCTCATCATTCCGACCGACAGCTGCCGCACATGCGGTTGCGAACGAGCGTCGGAGCCGTCCCTCACCCGCGGCCAAAGTGGGCAAAAGAAGAGGAATGGCCCTGACGACTTTGGCGCTGCGCCCGCCCCCGCAGCCCATGCTGTGACCTTTCGAAGAAGCTCCTGCGGTCGACTCGCACGATTTAAGTCGTCGACGACGACGAGGAGCCGTTGACCAGCGAGAATTTCGGGGAGAACCCTTACGGACGATTCGATCAACGACGGCACGCGGTCACGCAGCACGAGGTCGATGGCGTTCTCCGCGGACACCGCCTGCTCGATGATGGTTTCCGAGAGCCAGAGGGCGTACCCGCCTCGCTTGAGCCATGACTCCATTACCCTATACGCAGCCACGGTCTTCCCGAAACCAGACTCCCCAACAAGGAGAACCACTGATGCGGCCGCGTCACTCAGTGCGTTGCTCGCTCTGCGCTCAACATCACGCGGGATCCATCGCGCGGGACCGGGAATTCGGGCATAGCCCGCATACGCCTCCAGATTCTGGCGAGCGACCTGCATGAGCAGGTCGGACGACAGGCGCTCCGCAGCCGTCCGGAGATAATACCAGCGCAAGTAGTGACCGGTACTCGTCGTATCTAAGGCGTCTGCAATTCGTGACTGCTCCCAAATATCGCAATCGACGCCAAGAACAGCCGCGGCGGCAACCACGTTGTCATGAAGTTCACGCTTGACGACCTGGTTCGTCGCGAGCACGACAGTGAACTTCGCCGTCGGATGGGCCGCGAGCAATTTCTTTGACTCACGCGCCGCCTTTACAAGATCGCCGTCATCTGATTCGTCACGAAGCCGCTTCGGCTTGCGCCGCTTCGTCCTTGAGGGCGGCGGCACCTTCTGATGATCAAACAACCACTTCCTCGCCAACCCCTCTGCGTCGGTCGTCGTTGATTCAAACATCACGAAGTGTGGCGGCGAGCTGCCCGGCACACGACAGAACCCGTCTACCGGAGAGACGATGGTTTCGCCCTTCGAATTCGTTCCAGCGCGAATAATTGCGGCGCACTTCGGCTCGCGACGAAGGATCTGAAGCGCAAGGACTTCGAAGTCCGCTCGGTTCGTCATCCCCTCGAGCTTCGTCGCAGTATCGGTCGGCATATCAGATCGGTTCCTTGCCTGAATCCCCGAAGCACGCGAGATTTCGGGTCACCAATTTAGGTGCGACGGCCAACAAGGCGCCGCGCCGAGTTCATCGTCTACGCATTTGACATTGGTTCGACGATCCCTACACGAACCGGCATTGCGCTTGCCTGGTTTGGCGTCGACGACTCTGGACCTGGTGCTTGCGGTAGCTCCTGTCCAGAGCATCTCGATCAGGTCCGGACATTTCCATTTGTCGAGCTCGGGCATCGCGCTTCTTTGCACGGGCATGGTCGACGATCATAGAATACCGGCCGGTGGTGGGGTGTCGAAGGAGGAGTCTTCATTCTTAGTGGCGGATAAGGCGAGAGGGAGCCGACAGGGGCGGAGAACGAAGCTCCAGGCACGCCACGGGAAGGAGTGCGGGGTGGCCGTTTCTGTCACGGCTCCCGCAAAATCGTCGGCCGTCCAGATGACCAGGGGAGGAACGGGTCCTTACGACTGAAGTTCCGATGAATCGGAAGCGCGCGAACGAGGCGAATCTTGTCACGTAGCCGCTCGAAGCGCTTTTTTGCAAGCTCGCCAGGTGATCGCCCCTTGTTCTTGCTCGGCGCGCCTTGGCTTTCAACGGTCGCATATTGCCGAACCGCGGCAAGGATGAAGTCCGACGCGGCAAGACAAGGGTCACCCTTTTTGGTCCCGAAGCGAAGAGTCGGCAGCGTGCTCGGGCGTCTATCGTTCGAGCGCGCCAGCTTCTCAAATTCGTCGCGCACAATGGCTCGCAGTGCACTAAGGTCGAGCTTAGAATTTTGCTCGATAACGAGCGCCACCTCGGCGCCACTGCAGAAGCGGAAGCGGTGGCCCAAGAGCCCGCGTAACAGCTTCTCGTAAGTGGCACGATATTCGTCCGCACAAGAGACCATGTCGTATGCCACATACGAGCGAAGGGGAAGCGTCTCAAGTGCCTTAAAAACCGAAGTGTGAAGGTCTTCGGAGTTCTCCGAATAGTGAAGGCCCGTCGTCGCGAGTTTAGACTTGTTGCCAGTCGAATACGGGTCGATAAGGTGCTCGCGCTCGACTTTCGCTAGGGAAGTTTCAACGAGCCCAATGTCAACTATGAGAGTCATTCCGATCGCTAGAACTTGGCCATCCGGTGAGGGAATGTCGGTTTCGTCAACAAATAACGTGACTGGTGCCCGAACCGGGGCGCCTGCTTGAGGATGGTATGCGGGACCGAGCCCCTCAGTTCGAAGAATCGAGTTCCAGACCGGTCGAATGCGGGCGGCGAGCGGCGGTTCGACCGCGTTAAAATAGCGAAGAGTCCCGTCGATGCGATTGACTCCGGCTTGGACGCTCGCATCACCGCGGCGTCCTAGGTGCGCGCTCAATCCGAACTTAGTGATAAAATAGAGTTCCTGCCGAATGCGCCGTTTGACCGTGCGTGGGAGTTTGGGAGATGATTCGGAAATGCTAAGACCGGTTACGTAGTGCGATTGCCCGCGTTTCGTGAGGCGACACTTTGAGCGTGCCACGGTAAAGTCGTATTGCTGGATCACGCGAATGGCGTCGTCAAGCGCGGGAACGCGGTCGCCCGAGAATGCGATGTCGTCCGCGTAACGCGTAACGCGACATCCGAATGCTTCAGCTAGACGAAGCAGTTCCTGGTCCATCTCCGTGCAGATGAGATTGGCGATCACGGGGCTTGCATGTAAGCCAAGTGGAAGTGCGTCGTGAATGGTAGAGAACTGCGCGAGCGCTCCTGCCGCGCGGGCCTGAATGCCAGCCGAGATGAGAGCGTCTTGCACCTGCGCAGCCGTGATGCTTGGGAAGAACTCCGCTATGTCGAGCCGCAAAAGCAAGCGGGCGCCGGCGTGCACTGTGGCGTTTGTGACCGTGGACCGCTTCGGGACATACCCGTGCGCAATGGAGGATAAGTTCGAGCGTGTACCGATGAATTGTTGAAAGCGGCGAGCGAACGCTCGGTGAAGGCTAGCGACCTCATCGTTAGCACACTGCCAGACCACGCGGTGGGTGGCCCCAGGTTTGGGGTTCTTGCGGGGAATGCGGTGCTGACGATAGAAGGAGGACTTTGTTTCCGGGGTTATTAGTGCGCAGAACAGAGCCCAGGGCGCACTCAGTACGACAGAGACCTCGTTGGGCGTTTCAGGCAAGGTGAAGTCCACTGTCTGAAGCGGCATCAATGGCTCCTGAACGAAGAGCGGGCGATCGTTCGACACGGCAGCTACTAGTAGTTCCTTGACGGACGGATGCGACTCGCACCCTTGACTATGTGGACCGATCGCCCGTGGAGAGTTTGGCCGGTCTTCGCGTCGTTCGCAAGGCCGTTCGAGGCTACGTTGACGGGAGATCCCGCCTCGAGCGCGAACCCGAGGGTGCCCGCCCGCACGCTCGCTGCGTATGGGGGGGGAAGGTCTACGTCCCGGCCCGGGGCACCCGGCCGCGAACTCCGCCCACGTCGTGCAAGCGCGGGACTCGCGACAAAGGCCCAACCGGGCGTTCAGCTGTGAGCGCCAGAGGGAGCCCGAAGGCCGTCGGCGATCGTCAGGTGCAACGCCTTGTTGGGCAGGCCTACGCTTCTGTCGGGGCGCTAGGGCATGTTGAAAAGTTCTTCGCGAGTTGGCGCCCACGCCAACGCAGTCCCGTCGTCGAGCAAGATGTATACGCACCGTCCTTGAACAAAGGTGCCGGCGGTCACCTTCATGTCTGCGAGGTCTCGCAAGTGCCCATTCCGCAAGGCATCCACGATCGCGATCCAGACCCCCCAGTAGAACGCGCCTGTCGAGAAGTCTATGTCTGTACTCACGGGCGCCAGGGCGCGCGGCCATGCGATTCCATCGAAGGCGGTACCAACGAATTCCGCCGCGTCGAATCTGAACGTAGTCCTCTTGACGCTAGCGTTGCGAAGAGTCGTGTCTCCCTGGGCGAGGTAGACGGCAAATTCTGGGTCTGTGGCCTCGGCGAGCTCGGTGAGGCGCTTGGCGAAGTCGCCAAAATTCTGACGAGCGAAGAACGGCGCATAATGATGCAGCAAGGCTCGAAGCTCGCGATGCGATGCCATGTCGACAGCACCGTCACTTTCTGGGTCGACGAGAATCACGTCAACGGCAGTTGAGTCCACTTCGGTGTGCGGTGTGAAAATAACCCCGAGCTGGTGCGCGAGGTTCGCACTGGCCCCGAACTTCGCTCGGACCTGCTGCTTTGCCTGAGCGATGCCTTGTCCGTCGAAGCGACCGCGTACTTCGAGCTGTATTTCCGAGCCGTTCGGACCCGGAGCGCGAAAATCGTACGGAGACAGCCCTGGCGTCGGCCGCCAGAAGCGATAGGGCAGGTCGTAGAAGATGGCGCCGACCGCGAGCCCAGCCCCGACGGCGATGACCTCCGAGAAGTTCGCTTGACGCCGCGAGTTCACGCACTGAGAAAAAGCCAGCCTGCCGATGCCATTGCTGTCGAGTTCACGCCGCGGTTCCCAATTGCAGATGTCTTGCCACGCGCTCTGAATTTGGGCTCGAGCTTGCCCGATGTCCCAATAATCCTGGGCTTCGCCGTCGTAGTGGATACCCGCATATGCGACGATTCGTGATATCGGCACGTTGAAACCGGAGAGCTTATATCCGGCGAGCTTTCGGTCGATATCAGGTGATGTCGCGCAGGTGGACTCGTCGACGTCCACCCTCAGCCGAACTGTGGACTCGGGGACGGACGGGTGCTTACTAGGAGCTAGTGTTAGTCGTGAGCTCATTGCATTTGGTCGTACGTGTGTACGCTCTGCCTAACGTTAGCGCTCAGTCGTGGGCGCCGAATCTTGCACGCGAAAGCCCCCTGTGTCAGAGAAGTTGTCGCCTCCGCGTAGTGGCGTGAGGGCTCTTGTCTCTCAGGGGGCGTGATCAGGAATTTATTGTGATCTACACGGACA
>JAYUKI010001035.1:0-2822 GCA_043764595.1 Myxococcales bacterium
GGCGACGCGCTTGGCGGGGTGCGATTGAATGCGGATCATGACGTCCGCGAGATAGACCTCGGGATTCACGCCGTGGCGTTCGCACGTTGCGATGAGGGAGTAGAGCGCCATTAGCTTCGCGCCGGCCTCGACGCTGCCAAAGAAGAGCGAGTTCTTGCGCGCGAGCGCGATGACCCTTAGCGCGGCTTCTGAAGCGTTGTTGTGAATCGGCACTCCCGCGTCACCGAGAAATACGATGAGACGCGGCCACTGGTTCTTGATGTAGCGGAGCGCGATCGCCATTGGGGTTCTCGGCTCGAAACGAGGCAGCATGTCTTCGAGCCACGCTCGAAGGCGGTCCACAATCGGCGTCCCGAGCGCCTTGCGCACTTCGAGGTGCTCGAGAGTACCGACGATTCCGCGCTCAGCGACTGCACGCTCCATCATGAAGAGATCGAGGATGATGTCGAGCCCATCGCGAGCCTCTGGCGTGTACGGCAACGCGTCGAAGAGATACCGCCGCGCGTGCGAGAAGCATCCGGAGCGCTCGCGGCCACCGACCTTGGTGACCGTGTTGTATCCCGTGAAGCCATCGATCGTGATGGCGCCGCTTGTTCCCCCAAGCAGCTTGTTTGGAGTGTCGCCGCTGCGGTTCGGCGCGAAGATGTATGCGGTATGCACCTTCGACAGGAAGGTCCACACGAAACCCCGCTCCTTCCTTGTCTGCGTCCGAAAACTGGTCTCATCGGCCTGCACGTGCTCGTCCGCCCGAATCTGGGCAAGCATCACGCGCCACAGAGGCGCGCAAACTTCCGCGGCGAGCAACACGCCATCGTTCAGCGTGCTGCGAGGTATCGGAATGCCTTGTCGTCGGAGAGACTTCTCCATACGGTAGATGGGTATTGCGTCGCCGAACTTTTCGACCGCGATCTTGGCGAGAAAGCGTGGGCCAAGCACGCAGCCCTCTTGCACTCGCACGGGTGCGGGACCTCGTGCGTAGTGCGCCTTGCACGGACATCGGCCTGTCTCGACGACGTGCACACGGCGTTCGATTCGGCCCGGTACCCACTCGTACTCGATGGAGCGATCGCCTCCCCCGAATGGCTTGACCGGTTCGCCACAGGTCGAGCACTGTCGCTCCGATTCGGGAATGGCATGAGGGACGATGCACGTCGGCAGCTCTTCTCGAGCCTTCGCGTTCTTCTTGCGAAGCTCGGGATTCGTGTGACCGCCGCGCACTGGCGGCTCGCCTTCACGTGCCTTGGCCTCTTGCTCGGGCGTCGGCATGCGCTCCGACTTCGGGCCTATGGCGTGTTTCTTCGAGAGCGAGAGCTTGTGCTCTATCTCGTTCACCCGCGACATCAAGGCAGCAAACTGCGAATCACGTTCGGCGAGCCTCGTTTCGAGCTCTGCCGCGCGCTCACGCCATTCGCAATCGTGCTTTTTCGACGCCAACAATGATCTTTGATCATGCTCCGGGCGTCGTGTCGATCCCCCTCGTAGAAAATTGTGCGCCTAGCGACTTGCCGCTCTTGCCAACGGCCTCCAGGCCTCGGGGCGCGCCACGAATCTCACGTCGATTCCGTCGAGCAACATGCCGAGCGCAGTGCCGTCGATCTCGACGCGGGTCGCTCCGGCCGCAACTTTCGGCAGCCGGAATCGCCCTTGCGAGAGTCGCTTGTAGTAGAGCACGAAGCCGTTTCGGTCCCAGAAGAGGACCTTCACCCGGTCGCTTCGCCTTCCGAGAAACACGAAGAGGTGGCCCTCATACGGGTCCAGGTTCCACGAGTTTCGGACAAGCGCGACCAGCCCATCATGACCGCGTCGAAGGTCGATCGGCTCGGCGGCCAAGTGGACACGAACGCTTGCGGGAAGGCCTAGCATCGCCCGCGAAGATCGGCGACGAGGGCTGCAACGTATCCAGTCGAAGTTCCAACCTCGACACGCAGCACGACGCCGTCGACAACGATTTCGATCGGCGTGGAGACCGGCAACGATGTGCCGGCCGGTGCGCGAATCGCGAGATCGACGAATCGGACAGGACTCGCTGGCGCATGGCCGGCCTCGGTGGCGAGCTTCCAACGCCACCACGCGAAGGTCTTCTGCCGAAGATTACGCCGCCTGCAAAAGGCAGCCGTCGTCTCGCCTGACGCTGCGAGCTCCGCCACGCGTCTTACCCAAATCGCCTTGCTCGCTCGGTCTGCCATGCGCACGCGAGTGTCGAACCGTTGCCGGTCCGCCGGAAGGGGCCAATGGGCTCGCTATCCCGGACGGATACAATCAGACCGACTCAAGAATCGCTTGCGACGACTATTTCGGCCTCGGCGCGCGCCACGCCGCGACGTCGGACTCGGCGACGTCCTGGTCGAGGCGGAGCGGCTGCTCGGCCCGCTGGCGAAGAAAAGCGGCGTCACCCTTGCGGCCAAATGCCCTAGGGGAGCGTCAATCCGATCGCTACTTCAGCAGGTTGGCATTGAGATACTGCACGACGGCCGCAGACTCGTTGACAGTGCGCTGATTCACGGCGACTTGCCGCCTTAAGGTGTAGCTGAATGCGTGCACGTTGAGAAACCCTGTATTGGGCTCTATCGATTGCATCTCCGAGGGGAGCACCCATGTACCATCGGGAACGAACGCGGCTGGGTTCCCTGAGCGCGAAAGCCCGAACAACGGCGCTTGGCGCGACATTACTGGGGAGGCCATGTGGCAATTTCCGCAATCGATAGTGGTGGGACTGTGGTTGCCCGGATTTTCGATACGGAGTAGAGCCGAGAGCGCATCGGCTTGTTGATTCGCATCAAAGACAGCAAGCTCCTCGTCATTCATGAGCGCCGCGATGCTGT
>JAYUKI010001036.1:0-2822 GCA_043764595.1 Myxococcales bacterium
CCTCGATGCACGCACGCGCATCGACCTGTCCACACTCGGCTCCGAACGTCTCGACGTGGGCGCAGACGCCTTTTTCGTTCGCACCGAGCGCCCCGATCGCTTGCCCCAAGGCGAGCCACGGGAGCTCCGATTGGGTGGGCTCGTGGAGCGCGAAATCGTGATCCCGACGAGCGAGCTCGTCGCCCTTTCACGTCCAATGGGCGTCCATCTGCTCGAGTGCTCCGGCAATACCAAAGACGGAGCGTTCGGCTTGATTTCAGCCACGGCGTGGGACGGCGTACCGCTCTCCGAAGTGCTCGGGCGCATCACGCCAAAGTCCACTCTGCCCGAAGCACGGGTGCTCGTGGCCGGGTTCGACGACCACTCGCAGGCTTCGCAAGGCGGCCGTTCCACCCCCGGTGCAAGTTGGGTTTTCTCCCGTGCAGACCTTGCGAAAGCGGGAGCGTTCCTCGCGACCGGAATGGGGGGCAAGCCACTCTTGCCCGACCACGGCTCCCCCATCCGTCTCATGGTCCCCAATTTCTTCGGTTGCGCATGCATCAAGTGGCTCGAGCGCATCGACCTCGTGGCCGACGACGCGCCGGCGACCGACCACATGAAGGAGTTCGCCGCGCGGACCCACCAGCATGTCGCCTTCGATTTGGCGCGCCAATACTCCGCGCCCCTCGTCGAAGCCGCAGCGCTCTGCATTCGCGCCGAGCACCGGCGTGTCGGTGGCAAGGTCCGCCTCTTTTTGCGTGGGATCGTTTGGGGCGGCAACAAACCCACCGAGCTCATGAGGCTCTTTTTGGACGAGGCTCCGGGCGACCCTCTGTTCGTGAAGACCCCGGCCGCCAGCGCGACCACGTGGGGAATCTGGGAGTACACGGGTCCCGCGCTGGCCCCCGGGATCCATAGCGTTCGCCTCGGCATCGAGCCCATCGGTACGCCTCAGCGGCGCCTCGATCTCGGGTGGTACACGCGCGTCTTCGAAGTGCGTGCCTGAGCTATTTTTTCCGGGGTGGCGGAGCTCCGTAGGCCGGAGCAGAAGCGCGTCCCGAGCCAGCCGTCCGAACGGTACCGAATGCGGCCGCAGGCGAGGAAGCCGCCGCCGATGCGGGCGGACCCGCGGAGGCATCCGCGTGCGGCTCGGCGGTAGGAGCGGGCGTGACCTCGGGCACCGTGGGAGGCGGCGAAGGCATTGGATCCGGCGGGGGGGGCGCGCCATATTTCGGGCTGCAGCTCACCGCGGCCGCGAGGGCCACGCCACCGAACACGAGCGCTGCGCGCGACACGAGGCCCGAATTGGGCGAAGGCCCCGAGAGGACCGAGGCCGCTCCACAAAATGGGCAAACCTGCTCGGTCGACTTTCGATGCCGGTCACACGCTGTGCAAATCCGTAGCGCCATCCGTGGAGCCTACACGGTCTTGGGCTTTCCAGAACCCGTGCGAGCGGAGCGTACCCTCGACGTTTCGGGTTCCCGATGTAGAGTCTGCCCATGCCGCGCTCTTGGCGAAAAGCCTCACTCCTTTTCTTGCTCGCACCGTTCGCCCCCGCCTGTGGCAGTGACTCGAGCTCGATCGACGATCCCTACCTGACGCTCACGCCCCCCTCGTCGACGGGACGGAGGCCGCCTTATGGAGAGCCGCAGGGGTCGGGCGAGAAGCCGAATCGCAGCACCTATGCCAAGGCCTGCACGACCAACGCCGACTGCGTGCTCGTGAGCTTTGCCGAGGCCCCATGCGACACGTGCAAATGCCCGAACTATGCGATCGCCGTCGACGATCAGCGAAAGTTCTTCGACGAAGAGCAGGCCTTCCGTCAGACGTGCAGGGAGCCGGCCAAGCCTTGCCTCGCCGATTGCGCTCCACTCGCCGCGCGGTGCGTGGAGCGGCAATGCACCGTCGTCACGACGGGCTCGCCCCCGGTGCGCGAAGACGCCGGCGGCGCTGGGGAAGACGCGGGCACCGACTGAGCCGAGGGTCGCGCGGAGCGCGTGGATCGCCGTCGTGGATCCGTCGGTATCCATTCGACCCCGAGGCGAAGGTATGAGATCCTCAAAATAGCGGGGTTTCCTACATGTAGGCAGCCGGCACACCTTTCGCAACACTGCACCACGTCGGAAGGAGCCCCAGGCGGGGCCTTCAAGGAGCAACCAAACATGTCGCTTTCAGATCTTCTCTCGAAGTCCCGCTCGTTCTCTATCGGCGCCGTCATCGCGCTCGGTCTCGGAGGAGGCGCCATGGGGTGCTCGTCCGCAGCGGTCGAAGAACAAGTCGACGAGGAGGGCGTGTCGGTCGACGACATCACGCAGACCACCGACACCAAGGTGAAGCGTCAGTCGATCGGCAACTGCTGGCTCTATGCCGTCGCGTCGTGGGTCGAGGCGATCAACAAGCGCGCGACCGGCACCGATTTGAACACCTCCGAGTCGTACTGGACCTACTGGCACTGGTTCGAGCAACTCGCGAACGGCCGCTCCTCCAGCGAGATTTCGACCGGCGGCAGCTACGGCACCGCAGCGGGGCTCATCGATCGCTACGGCATCATGGTCGAGAAGGACTTCATCGCCGAGGAGTCCGAAGCGGAGATGTCGAACCGGCAGTCGTCCGCGCTCGCGACGATCAACGAGTCGCTCAAGAACGGCGCCCTCAAGGATCCGGCCGTGCGCCGCGACCGCGCCAAGGTCCGCGCCGAGCTCGACAAGGCCTGGAAGCTCTCCACCGACGTCGTCACCAAGCTGAACGCCGTGTTCGGCGCAGACGTCGCCCGCACCCTTGACCGCTCGTTCGCGAGCCGGCAGCCGGGAAATGGCGTACTCCGCGCGAAAGACCTTCCGATC
>JAYUKI010001037.1:0-9635 GCA_043764595.1 Myxococcales bacterium
TATGTCGATCGCGACGACGGCCACGAGCGCTACGACGACACCGCCCACGAGCCCCTCGATGTGGGTGGTGGGCTCCGCCGCGGCGCGCGCGTCCGCCACAAGAAATTCGGAGTGGGCCAAGTGGTCAAGCTTTTGGAGCTGAACGAGCCCGCGGTGATTGCCTTTTTCCCGGGCTGGGGAGAGATGAAAGTCCTGGCGAGGTTCTTGGAGCTGGGCTGAGCCTGGATTTCACGAAGGAGGAGCCCGGAAACCCTCTCGGCGCAAGCGGGAGCAGCGTTCTCCGCTCGGGCTCAGGCCCCGATTGGGCGTGCTACCTTCGTTCACGATGAAGGCCTTCGTCTTTGCAGCGTTCGTGCTCTCGTCGCTTCATGCACGCGAAGCACGGGCGACGCCGCCTCCAACACCCGACGACGTAAAGCGCCAGGAAGAGCACGCGCGCTCGTTCGACTGCGTGCACTGCGCAGGACGAGGCGATTCGTCCTCGAACGACTACCAAGATTGCAGCTACTTGGTGCCCTATGGCTTTTCGCGAGGCGACAAGTATTGGGATATCGGTCGATACGGCACGTTCTGGTGCCGTCCACGCACCGCGGCGATGGTTCCTCTTCCTTCGGACGTCGCAGCCCGCGCCGAAGGAACGGCCGGACCGAGCGCGGCTGGCCCCTTGCCGTCGCAGCCTGGTCCCCCCACGAAGTCGGGCACGAACGAGCCTCCTCGGGGTGGGTGCGCGGGATGCTCGAGCGCGGGTGGCGAGGGCGGCACGCCGGTGCTGCCGTTTGGCATTTTGTGCCTCGTGGGCTTGGCAAGGCGGCTCCGGGTTCCGAGTGACCGAGTCGCCAAGCGGGATGCGCCGTCGGATCGTCGCCCGACCCGTTGGGGCTGAAGAGGTCCCAGCGCCCGCCTCGGTCCGTTTTTCGGCCCCCGACTCGGGTAGTTCCGTTAGTTTCGCGCGATGATCGAGGACGATACGACCGGCCCCCCCGAGTCACTGGCCATCGGGAGCTACGAGCTGCTCGCGCGCATCGGCTCGGGCGGGTCCGCGACGGTGCTCTTGGCCCAGGCTCACGAAGAAAAGCCGCGGCTCGTCGTTCTCAAGCTGCTTCCGAGCATCGTCGACGACGAAGAGGGGACCGTCGACATGTTCCTCGACGAAGCGCGCATCGCGGCGCGCCTTCGGCACCCGAACATCGTGACCACCCACGAGGTGGGTGAGCGCGACGGGGTGCTTTTCATCGCGATGGAATACCTGTCGGGCCAATCGCTCGAGCACGTCTTCAAGAGCCCCGAAGCCATGGCTCGGCTCACCGCGGCCATGTGGTGCCACATCTTCGCTCGAGCGCTCGATGGGCTCCACCACGCCCACCAAGAAGTCGATACGGACGGGGCGCCGCTCGGTCTGGTTCACCGTGACATCTGCCCGCGAAACGTCTTCGTTACCTACGAAGGCGGAGTCAAAGTCATGGACTTCGGAGTCGCAAAAGCCTCGGTCAACGAGAGCGAAACCGCAGCCGGCGTCATCAAGGGCTCGCTTGCCTACATGTCCCCGGAGCAGGTCGCGGGCGAGCCCGATCGCCGTTCCGATGTCTTCGCGATGGGGCTGTGTCTCTGGGAGGCACTCGCTGGCCGCCCCGCCTTCCAGGGCGAGCCCTTCGCCATCCTTCGACGAATCGTGAACGATCCCATGCCACGGCTCGCCGACGCCCGTGCGGACGTCGATCCGCGGCTCGACGCAATCGTCATGAAAGCGATCGACAAGGACGAGCAGGCTCGTTACCAAACGGCGGCCGAACTGGCGGACGCCCTTCGGGCGTACATCGCCACTGGAACGGAGGTAACCGACGAGACCGTCGCCGGCGCTCTCTCGCACGCGTTTTCTGCGACACGGGCAGAAGTCGACAAGGCCATCTCATTTCTCGTGGCAGGCGCCGCGCGCGCGCGCGACCAAAGCGCGCAGTCTCGCACTCCAAAGATGGACGGCCGCAGACTCCAAGCCGAGCTGCCGACTCTCCCCACGACCGGTGGCGTCTTCGCGCCCATGCACGGCGCGATCGAAGACGAGAGCACACCGGCCCTCGAAGAGACCAAGGCGCCCGAGAGGGCCCTGACGAGCGCTCCGTCCGTGCAGTCCAATACGCGTTCCGCTACGGAAAGCCCAAAACCCCTTGCGAACGCAAAGCTCGTCGTTGCCATTCTTCTGATCGTCTCGGTTTTTGCAGGAGTGTGGGCATTGACCCGCTGACGCTCGCCTCGGGCCTCTACGGCGTCACGCGTGCCATGCCTCGCGACAGGGGAGGGCCCTCCCAAATTGGCGCCCTGGAGGCCATTTATTGAGCATCGAGCGCGGACCACGCGGGCAGCTGGCCCTCGGGCCCAAGCGGGTGCATCATGCGTTCATGACCATGCAAGGGAGCCGCAGGCGACCGGCTCGTCTAGCGCGAGCGACCAACTGGAGAGGTCGATGAACGACGATCGCATGAGTGCCTTCGAGAGGGCACGCCTCACGGTCGCGCGCGTGGGTGTTGGGTCCGAGGCCGAGCTCGAGGCGGCCATTGCAAAAGCGACCGCCGTGGCAAGCGAGGCCCTCGGAGTCGAGCGCACCAGCGTGTGGATGCTGGACGCAGAGGGCGAAGAGCTTCACTGCATCCATCTCCATGTGCGCGGAGTCGGCCGCGTGGAAACCAACGTTGCGTTTCGGATGACCGAGTACCCGAGGTACTCCGAAGCCGGACGGACACGCAAAGTCATCGCGACGCAGAACGCCCGCGAAGACTCGCGAACCCTCGAGTTTCGCGACGCCTACCTGATACCGAACGGCATATTCTCGATGCTCGATGCCCCCATCTACCAATCGGGCAAGGTGGTCGGCGTGGTGTGCCACGAGCATTGTGGCTCGGGCCCGCGCGGGTGGTCCACGCGCGACATCGACTTTGCCGGAAGCATGGCGGACCTCGTCTCTCTTGCGTTCGAACAAGCCGCTCGAACCGAAGCCGAGCATGCCCGCGCCGAGGCCGAGCACCGGCTCGCCGCACAAGAGAAGATGGCCGCACTCGGCCGACTCGCTGCAGGTGTCGCGCACGATCTCGCGAACCTCCTCCAGCTCGTGAGCCTTCAAGTCGACGTGCTCGCGCGTGAGCGCCTCGGCGAAACGGGACGAGGTGCCGTTTCGCTGCTGGGCGACGCCGTCGAGCGGCAAGGGCGAATCCTCAGGCAGCTTCTCGTGTTTGCAAAGAATGGGCGCCTGCTACGCGATCGCGTCAACGTGATGGGCGTGGTGTCCGGGATGCGTCCATTGTTCGAGGGGATGGCGCAAGAAGGCCGCTTGGAGCTCGATACCAACGAATCGCAATTGGTTTGCCTTTTGGACCGAACGCAGCTCGAACAGGTCATGTTGAACCTGGTCCATAACGCGTTCGAGGCGACTCCGCGCGGAGCGGTGAAGGTTCGGGTCGCGCGCGAAGCAGGGCGCGCCGTGATCGAGGTGTCCGACGACGGCCCCGGCATTCCGACCGAGCTCCGCGAGAAGGTCTTCGAGCCCTTTTTCACGACCAAGGAAAAAGGCTCGGGGCTAGGGCTCGCCGTCGTGCGCGCCATCGCAGAAGCCAACGGAGGAACGCTGTATTTGGATCATGGGACGGTTGGACCGAACGGCCAAGGGGCACTCTTCCGACTGACCTTTCCGCTAGCGGACGGCTAAGCCTGGACCTTGCTCTATTCGACGTTTGGCGTTGCGGACCGGCTCCCAGTCGAGGCTTGACACGCTCTCCGTGGTCCGATGGTCTCTGGGCGTGACGAAGCCCACCAAGAACACGTCGCCTGTACCCGCGGCGCTGCCCACGCCACTCTCGGTCGGCACGCTCATGGCCATTCCATTGCCGAACGGTCGCTACGCGGCCGTGTGGGTCCTCGGGATTGGAGAGGCTTACCGGGTGTTGAGGAAGCTCGTCAAAGAGCAAGTGCACTTCCTGGTTCTCGAGGGTACCTGGCCAAACCTCCCGTCCGCGGCGGAGGTCGCCGGCCAGCCGCTCTCCGCATCGCACGACTCCGACATTTGGAAGGGCGTATTTTGGGGCGAGGTTCCTTCCGACTTCGTGCTTGCGGGCGTGAAGGACCCGACCTCCGCCGATCTTGCACGGATGACGTCGGAGGGCCCAATGGTGTTTCAAAACGCCGAGCACCTTCGCAGCGAGCTCTTTCGTCATTTTCGACTCGAGCACGATCGGGCAGCCGTCGAAGACGAGTGGCGGCAGGCCGAAGAGGCTCGTGCGCGACGCGAAGCCCAGCGCCACGCCTCGCTCACTTTGCCGGAAATGCTTCGCGAGAAGCCCTTCGCCCATTGGCGCTCGCACTGGCCAGCCAAGATCGTACGCGAAGCGCAAACCATCTTCGCCGAAGCCACGACCGAGCTCATCGCACTCGACGCTGTCGGTGCTCCGCATGGTGGTACCAAGCGTCAACGCGCCACGATTCTGAAGCGCATCGTGACGCGTTTCAATGCTCTCTACGATCGCGAGGGCTGCATCGAGACCGGAGAAGCGAGCGACGTGATTGCCCGATTGGAAGACTTGGCGAGCCTCGTCGGGCTATCGAACGCCGACGAGGCACTAAGCGGCCACCGCGACTGGTAGAACGGCGGCGCCACGCCGGGCCGCCCACTCGACGGAGCGCTAGGAACGTTTGGCGACCCTGACCTCAGCTGGAACAGTGAACGCGTTCGGCGCCGAGGAGCGCTACAAAGGCACCGATCCGAAGAAGCGACCCGACGCCCGGTATCCCGTAGAGTCGGGCACGTGGGACGGTCGCGCCGTCCTTGGTGGCAATGGGCCGCTGGGAACGATCACCGCTATTAGCTACGGCACCGGTCTTCCGCTGCCCGTCTTCGGCGTCCAAGAAGGCACGACCTACCGCTTCGACTACAACCCGTCCGAGCTCGTCTCGGTGGCGGGAGAGACCGAGCAGACCGCAGTGAATGCGTTCTACAACGTGAGCCGAACCGCCCTCTACTTCAAAGATACGTTCGTTCTCTCGGCGTGGGCCAAAGACGGGACCGAGCTCCGGATTCACCGCAATTCCAACGAAAGCAACGGCAACACGAAGTCGAACCGCGGCAATGCCTTCTTCGACGCATCCGACGCAACGCTCACCATCGGGGACGGAAAAATGAACGCTGACCAAACCGCGTGGGAGCGTCAGTCCGCGGCCGTGAACGTGGACTTCATCGCCCACGAGTACTCCCACGGAGTGGCGTTCGCCATCACCTCCGGTCGCACGCGAAGCCAGAGGCTCCCATTCCTCCGCTTCAACGGAGAGGCGGGTGCGATCAACGAGGAGTGTCCGACATCCTCGCTGCCTACGCCCAGGCGAGCATCACCGAGAACAGCAGTGGGCTCTTTGGATTCGCAGAAGGCCTTCGCAGCGACAACAAGCCGTTCCGACACTACCTACATCCCTCGTGGGGAGTCGACGGCGGCGCCGTACACATGTCCAAGGCGCGGCCATTCAACGACTCGAACGACCAGGGAAATGTCCACTTCAATTCAACGTTGGTAAGCCAAGCCTGGGCGCTCATGGCGTATGGCGGGTTCAACGACCATTCCCGCCTCGGGGTTACCGCAGAGATGGGCCTCGAGCCCGCAAAGTGGCTCGTCTGGAACACCCTACACGCCATCGGCGGCGCGGAGACCATGCGTATGCTCGCCGACAAGATGATTGTCTATCAGATTGGCAAGCAGCTCGGCCACCCAACCCGAACGGACCTATCCCCCTACTGGGTGAAGCACTCCATCATCTGTGCGTGGACCGCAGTCGGAGTGATTTCCCCCGAGGAGGCCCGAGCTTTCCATGGCGTGACCTGCCCATCGGCCAAGAGCCTGAAGACGGACTGCGCCGGAAAGGCGAACGGCACCTATTGCGACCCCGACCCCAAGCACGACTACGCGTCGTACACCTGCAAATACGGCAGCATTTCCAAGGGGGATCAGTGCGCGACCGGTCAATTCTGCCACCGTACGACCGGTAGCTTCGACTCCTTCGCTCGCACCGACGCGAACGGCAAGGTCCAGTGCTTCACGGAGCCTCAATCCAATTGACCGTTCCTTTGGACCTTCACGAGGCCCCGCGCACCAACCGCGGGGCCTCTCGTCCATTTGCCGGGCTCTCGTCGCGCTCGACTCTCACTCACCCACGCATGCCGAGGTCGCGTCGACCGTAGTCGAGCCGCATCGCCTGTTTGGCAACGTAGAGGGACTCTTCGGCTACGACGTTGGCCCGATCGACGTGGGCGCGGAGAATCTCGAGCACACGCGCGTCGCCCTTCGGTCCGTCGAGCTCGGCGCGCCGCTCGCGCATCGGAGCGAGCGTTTCTTCGAGTGCCGTGGCGATATCGGCTTTGACGTGCCCGTCACCGATGTTGTCGCCGCGGGAGTACCGATCTTCGAGCTCGGCTACTTTGGCCGGGTCTTTGATGAAGGCGCGCACATAGGTAAAAAGCGCATTCGTGATGTCGCCCGGCTCGGTCATGGATTGGCGCCCCGTATAGAGCTGGCCGAGCTTCTTTTTTACTTCTTTGGCCGAGTCGGTGAGGTAGATGACGTTGCCGAGGCTCTTCGACATCTTGTTCTTGCCGTCGGTGCCGGGCAAACGTCCGATGCGGCCCACGAGGGCCTTCGGAATGGGGAAAATGCCGCCGTTCTCGACGTGCGCTTCGTCGGCCATCTCGGGCTCGACGGCGGTGTACGTCCAGTTGAAGCGCCGCGCCACTTCGCGGCACATCTCGATGTGCGCGACCTGATCTTCGCCGACCGGGATGAGCTCGGGGCGGAACGCGAGAATGTCGGCGCACTGACCCACCGCGTAGAGCGGGAATCCGAAGCTGTACCGATCGCCGAGATCTTTGAGCTCGATTTCGGTCTTGAGGGTCGGATTGCGCATGACGCGATTGAACGGGAGCAACATCGCGAAGTACCAAGAAAGCTCGGCGATCGCGGGAATCTCCGTCTGGAGGACAAGGGTCGAGCGCTCCGGATCGATGCCCGCGGCGAGCCAATCTTTGGCGATCTCGAGCGTGTCGCGACGAATGTCGTCCGGATGCTCTGCACGCGTGGTGAACGCGTGCATGTTTGCGAGCAAAAAGAAGCACTCGTAGTCGTCCTGAAGGCGAACACGGTTCTCGAGCGAACCTACCCAATGGCCAATGTGCAGGCGCCCCGTGGGCGTGTCCCCCGTGAGGATCCTCGGGCGCGGCGGAGTGGAAGCTTTTTCGTTCACCCGGCCACGTTACCGCGGTCCATCCGTTTCGTAACGCATCCTGACGCGGCCCGGTCGAGGAGGGGACTTTCGGACGCCCAAAACCGCACGCGTTGGCCCGGCCTCTACGGCACGAGGCCCACGCAATCCGGGTCCGGGAGAGCGGCGCTCGGTGCTAAGGTCCCGCCCCATGTTCACCGTCAAAGAACGACCAGACGCCATCGAAACGTTGGAGCTCCGCGACGAAGACGCGAAGAGCATACTCGTGCTCGCTCCCGCACGAGGTGGCATCGCGACGCGCCTCGCGCTCGGTGGAAAACACGCCTTTTTCCTCGATGAATCCACGCTCCGCGACTCCACGAAGAATGTTCGTGGCGGCAACCCCGTGCTCTTTCCGCAGCCCGGAAAGCTCGAAGGCGACGCGTACGTTCACGGCGGCCGCACGTACGCCATGAAGCAGCACGGCTTCGCACGAACCCTTCCGTGGACCGTGGAGACCACCCGCACGAGCGACTCGGCCGAAGCCACCCTCGTCCTCGCCTCGAACGACACGACCCGAGCTTCGTACCCGTGGGACTTTCGTGCGGAGTACACCTATTCGCTGCGCGGCAAGAAGCTCCGGATCACCCAGCGCTTCACGAACGAGTCCACGTCCGACGCTCACGGGCCCATGCCGTTCGGAGCTGGATTCCACCCGTATTTCCACGTTCGCCAGGCCCACAAGCGCGGCATGGTGCTCGGCACGAAGGCCACCCGCGCCTTCGACAACCTGAGCAAGCGCACGGGCCCCATGGAGGCGTTCGACCTCACGCGCGACGAGGTCGATCTCCACCTCGAAGACCACGGCGACGGCCCGTTCACCATGACCTGGGGCGAGCAGGCCCTCGTCCTACGCGCCTCGCCCGAGATGTCCCGCTGGGTCGTTTGGACGCTCAAGGGCAAAGACTTCGTGTGCGTCGAGCCCTGGACCTGCGCGGGCAACGCCCTTCGAACGGGCCAAGGCCTCATCGAGCTCGCCAAGGGCGAAACGCGCGAGCTCTGGTTCGAGATCGAGTCGACCACGAAGTGACGACGAGGCCTCGACTTCGACACGCGCCATTCGTCGGCAAGGAAGGTTCGCGACGATCCACCGCCCATTCGTTGAACGCAAAAGGCCCGAAATGATCGAAGGGCGAAGCGCCATCCGCTTCGCCCTTTCTCGTTCCTTCGGGACATGCAGTCCCTGGGAATACCTACGGATTCGCGGCCTGGTGCTTCGCCACGACGGCCAACACTTCGGGCTCGGTGAGAATCTGATCGTTCTCCTTGGCTGCCTTCAGGATGGCCGCGACGAGGTTGTCGTTCGTGGGGATTCCGCGCTCCTTCAAATAGAAGTTCACGTTGGAAGCGCCACTCATGAAACCAATGCAAATCTCCTGTTTACGGCCGAACATGCCCGCAGGAACGCCGGAATAGATGCGATCGGCGAGCCAGGTGTCGCCCTTGGCCATGGCCTTGATGATGGCCGCCGCGTGGACGCCCGTAGCCGTTCGGAAGGCATCCCGGCCCACGAGCGGGTAGTTGATGGGGACTTGCCAGCCCACCGCGCGCGCCACGGCTTCGCAATAGGCAAGAAGCTTCGTGAGGTCTTGATCGAGCTGCCCGAGCAGCTTCATGTTCAAGAGGAAAAGCTCCATTTGGGCATTGCCGACGCGCTCGCCGATGCCGAGCCCCGTCGCGTGGACGCGATCCGCACCGAACTCGAGGGCCCAAATGGCATTCTCGAGGGCGAAGCCGCGGTCGTTGTGGCCGTGCCAGTCGATGCCGATTTCGGCGCCCGTGCCGGCCACCACGCTCTTCGTGAACTGGACCAAGTTGCGCACGCCGTCCGGCGTGGCATGGCCCACCGTGTCGGACAAACACAGTCGCTTTGCACCGTGGTCGATGGCGGCGCGAAAGAGCGCCGTGAGAACCTCGGGGCGCGAACGCGTGGTGTCCTCGGTCACGTAGGCCACTTCGAGGCCGTTCTTCACGGCGACGTCGATGGCTTCTGCGCTGCGCTTTACGAGGAGCTCGAGGTCCCACTGCTCGGCATATTGGCGAATCGGGCTCGACCCGATGAACGCGTACACCTCGATGGGGATGCCGACCTTCTGCGAGATGTCGATCATCGGCGTGATGTCGGAGACCACCGTGCGCCCCGCGCAGGCAATCTTCACGTTCATCTTGCAGTTCACCACCTCTTGGCAGAGGCGGGTCACGTCGTCGTACGCGCGCTTCGAGCTTCCGGGCAGACCGATGTCCGCGACGTGGATGCCGAGGTCGTCGATGAGGTGCAAGATTTCGAGCTTGTGCTCGATGCCGGGATCCTTGACGGACGGATTCTGAAGACCATCGCGCAGGGTTTCGTCGAA
>JAYUKI010001038.1:0-9632 GCA_043764595.1 Myxococcales bacterium
CTGTAGGAACAACGTCCGTGACGAGGGCGAAACCGACATCGACTGCGGCGGACCCAAATGCGGTCCCTGCGTCGACGGCAAGGGCTGCGTTGCGGCCACGGACTGCACTGGAAAGTTCTGCGAGCTGACCACGAGCAAGTGTTCCTCGCCGACGTGCTTGGACACCATCCGCAACGGCAACGAGACGGACGTCGACTGTGGTGGCGGCGGCCTTTGTGGAACGTGCCCCGTGGGGCGTGGCTGCAAGATCGACAAGGACTGCGCAACGGGCAAGTGCGATCTCGCCGCGGGAGCGTGTGCCTGTCCCACGCGCATGGTCACGGTGAGCAAGGCTTCGGGCGGCGCCTATTGCGTCGACGAGACCGAGGTCACGAATGCCGACTACGATCGTTTCGTCCGCGCCAACGTGCCTGCGGTCGCAGCCACACAGCCTGCCGGATGTGCAGGCAACACGACCTTCGTTCCCACGGGCAACTGGCCTCCAGGACAGCCCCTGTCGACCTCGTATGGGCTTCCCGTTCGCAACATCGATTGGTGCGACGCCCATGCGTACTGCAAGTGGGCAGGCAAGGTCCTTTGCGGCGACGTCTCCGGCCAACCGATTGCGGTGGCGGAGGCGAACAACCACCAGAAGGACGCGTGGTTCAACGCCTGTTCGGCGCAGAACGCCAACAACTACCCATACGGCGCGAATTTCGTTGGCGCCAATTGTTACGTCAATCAAGGCAACGTGGGACCCGTTTCGGAGTGGTCCGACACGGGCACTTACATCGGGATTCCGGTTCCTGGTGGCAGGATGCGCCTGTGCCAAGGTGGAGCGGTTGGCCTTTTCCAAATGAGCGGAAACGTCGCCGAGTGGGAAAACTCCTGCGATGGCGCCCTCGCCACTTCGAATTGCCTCGTGCGCGGCGGCAGCTTTGCCGACACGGCTGGGGCAACCACTTGTACGTCCAACCAGAACCAAGTGCGGACCCAAACCTCGGACGACGTCGGCACCCGCTGCTGCCAATTCTGACACGCTCGTGCGCTCTGCGAAGACGGCTGCCGATTTCACGTTACGGCTCCTCTTCTTCGCGGCAGCGCCCTTTGCCATCGTAAAGGCCGCGGCCCTCTTTCCGGTCACCGCGGCCATCGTGCAGATCGTGCTCGCGCTTCTCGTGTTCTTCGCGGGAGAGGCGGCGCGGGGGCTTTCGGAGCGCTTTTCCCTGGCCAGGAGGCTCCTTCGGAAGCAGCTCGAGTTCGAGGCGTACTACCGGGAAAACCCACCGAGGCCTTTTCTCTATTACGTCTTCTACCCACTCCTCTTTCCGTATTGGCTCACGAACCGCGAAGCCCGAAAAGAGTTTCTCTTGTTTCGGGGGTTCACCATCTTGAGCACGGTGGTGCTCTTCGTTTCGCTTGGTTTCCAGTACGTGCGGCTCTTCCCACCGGAGCTCGGGGCGCGTGAGTTTTTCCCACTCGCCGCAGGCACGATTGGCGTCGAGACCCTGGTCATTTTGGCTTTTCTCATGCCCATGGCCACGACGGTGGTGCACCTTCATCGCGAAGTTGCGCCCAAGCGACTCGGGGTCCTTCTGCTCGTGGCCATCGTGTCGATTGGAGTCTCGGCGTATCGCGTGGCCAAAAAACGTGACCCGCTCGTCTCGTATGCCACGAAGGAGCGCGCGCGTTACCGCACGGCCACGAGCCCGAAGGCCGCGCGCGAGGCACAATCGAAGGCGCTGCGCGTGGCGTGGAAGATCCTTCCTCGCGCAAAAGAGGACGTCGACAGCGACGGCAAGGTCGAGGGTGCTCCGCTCGAGGCCATGCGCGATGCCCTCGAGCCGTTCTACAAAGAGGACGAGACCTACGCGTGGGACCTTTGGTTCACGCAGGCCAAAGTGGATGGAAGGCGCGAAAAAATCTTGGTTCTCTACTTTGCCGCCGCCCGCGGAAAGAGCGCCATGTGGCTCGCGATCGACACTTCGGGAAAGGTCTCGAACGATCCAAAACGGCTCCCGCAGGGCGCGTTCAAAGCCATGTGGCGTGCGGCGGCGAACTGAGGCTCGTTCGCAGGTTTGGAGGTCATGTGGGAAAAGCGACCACTTCTCCTCGTCTTGGCCGCTCGCGGACGTTGGCGGTTTCGCCAGACTGAAGCATGCTTCCGGCCATGCGTGCTTTGTCCGTTCGTGTGGGCGTCGGAGTCTTGACGGGTGCCGTTGCCATCGCGGCCTTCGCGTCGTGCAGCTCGGGGACTGCCGCAACACCTGGGGCGGATGGTGGCCCCACACCCATTCCGACCACCACGGGGACTTCGGTGACCAACGGACTGCCGTGCGACGTGAACGCCGTCCTCGCCAAGAACTGCCAGAGCTGCCATTCGGCCACGCCGAGCTTCGGCGCGCCTTCGCCCCTCATGTCGTACGACGACCTGATCGCTCCCGCCAAGAGTGACCCGCAGAAGAAGGTGCTCGACCTCGTGTTGGCGCGCATTCGCGACGACGCCCGGCCGATGCCTCAAGCCCCGAATCCCCGCCTCTCGGCGACCGAGCTCGCGACGCTCGACGGATGGGCCCAAGCTGGCGCTCCCCGTTCGAGCGCAAGCTGCACGGCGCCGCTGGAAGATGGGGGAGTCGCGCCGCTCGACTGCAAGCCAGACTTGAAGATTGCGCCGGCGAACGCGTGGGCCATGCCGCAGGCCGCGAAGAACGAGTACGTCTGTTACGGCGTGGACATCAACTCCGCGGACGACAAGCACGTCATCGCCCTCGCTCCACGCATCGAAAATCCGAAAATCGTTCACCACGTGCTCATCTTCAAGTCGGACGCTGCGTATCCGACGAAGCCGCAAGTGTGTCCGTCGGGAGGGTCGCTCCAGTGGCGGCTGATGTATGGATGGGCGCCCGGCGCGAAGAACATGGTCTTGCCCCCCGAGGCGGGATTCGCCCTCAAGAAGGGGCAAACGACGCACTTCGTGGTGCAGGTCCACTACAACAACATCGCAGCGCTTCCGGCCGAGACCGACGGCAGCGGCTTCGACCTTTGCACCTCCGCGCCTCGCGCAAACGAAGCGGACGTCTTGGCGTTCGGCACCACCAGCATCGACGTCCCGCGCAAGAGCGAGCGTGACCGAACGTGCACCTACAAGATTCCGGCGGCGCTGGGAGCGGGCAAAAAGATCTTCGCGGCGATGCCGCACATGCACGAGGTCGGCACCGCCATCGAGACGAAGCTCTACAAGGGTGGCACGGGCAATCCCATCGATCTTGGCACTGTGTCCAAGTGGGACTTCAATACGCAGTACTGGCAACCGCTCGACGCGACCATTGCGGGCAACGACGTGGTGAAGACCCGTTGCGCCTGGAAAAACACGACCGACGCGGACGTCAAGTTCGGGGAAAATACCGAAGACGAGATGTGTTACTCGTTCACGCTCTATTACCCGCGCATCGAGTCGAACCTGTGGAGTTGGACGGTTCCGGCGGCCACCTCGCAGTGCGTGGAGACTCCCAAATAGACCACCGCTTCTTTCATCCGTGGACGGGCGGAGGAGCCCCCGGGCCCGCTTTGAAGAGCGGGCCGGGAATCGGCAATACGACGCGACCTGCGGCCGAGTTCACCAGGATGGCGAGCGCGAGCCAGAGGGCAATGCCGGCGAGGGCCACCGTGCATAGCGCAATGGGCATGGCGAACATGCGCGTGTGCATGAGATCGTTCGCGATGCGAAATGCGAAGAGCAGCACGATGTCCAGAAGGAACGCGAAGAGCAGCTTCGAGAAGTAGCCGAACGCGAACATCAGCACCGTGAAGATGAGGATGAAGCAGACGTCGACCGAAAAGACGATGTGACTGTTCGGCAGTTTGCCGTCCGCGATGCTGCTTAGCGACCAGTAGTTCATTGCCCAGTTGAACGCGAAGGTCGTGAAGAGCGTGCCGCCGAGGAGGTTCTTGTTGGCGAGCGCCATGAGGCCGGCGATGAGCTGGCATCCGCCGCCGAACAAAAGACAGAACATGGCGGCCGTTCGGAACGCGTCCGGAGTCACGGCTTGCCCGAAAGCGACCGGCAAGAGCGCGGCGCAGCCCACCGCCAGCCCCAAGAGCCCGAGTGGGCTCGATTCAGCGAACGGCGCGGCGGGCAGGGTCGGGGCAGGGGTCGTCGCGGGCGAGGAAGGCACTACGGGTTCCATATGGGGCCTTCTCCCTCAAATCGCCGCCGCCGTCACGCCTTCCCGTTGAAATCGCCCGCAGTTTGCCGGCGCTGCTCGAGCTTGGCGCCTGCTGGACAACCTTCTGTCAGTTTTCCGTGCGACATCGAGTAGAGAGCGGCTCCGAGGGACAGAACCCATGAATGCGAGCCTCCGAATGTCCAGCCGTCTCCAATTCCTCTCCGTCGGAATCCTCGGCGTCCTGTCGATGAACATGGTCGCATGCGGCGACATTCAGCTACCTCCGCCGGCCGCGCCGCTGAAGACGCTCCCTCAGCCTCCCGAGCTTCCTACCGACCCCACTCCGGAAGGGGGAGGACGTCTCGTGCTCGACGCGAACGGAGAGAAGGCTCGTGTGGTCGAAGTGGCCGGCACGACCGTGCAAAGCCACGGCTACAGCTTCAATCTCGTGGCTCAGCGCGCGGTGTGCGCGTCCACGCCGTGCGTCGTCGACGTCCCTCGTGGTCCGCATCGGCTCGTGTTCGTCTCGCCCAGCGATCCAAACCGAGGAAGCTCGGTCGAGGTCGATGTGGGCGGCCGGCCGAAGGTCGTCCGCCACGCCATGGGTGAGCGCATCGAGCACAACGGCCTCAAGGCAGGCAGCAGCGTCGCGTACACACTCGGCATGCTCGGAGCCCTTACGGGAGGCTCGGTTCTCTTCGTCGGTGCGCTCCGAAATGGAAGCGACCCAAGCGCCGGCTCTGGTCTGGTGGGGGCGGGTGGTGCCGTGCTCGGCGTCAGCGCGGGGGTTATCGCGCTCGGCATCACTCTCGGCATTCTCGGTCGAACCGAGGTCCGAGAGGGCACGACCACCGAGTGGACCACCGATCCGTCGGGCAACGAGACCGTCCCCAAGGGCACGACCACCACGCGGCAAGTGCGCCTCACGCCTTCGGTGGGCGGTCTAGGCCTCACCTTCTGAGCCTCCAGGGATCGCGCGATCGCTTGGAATTTCCATGGGATCGTGAGACGAAGAGAGAGCATGCGCGCTCCGGCCTTCGCCGCACTTCTGACGTTCTCGGCCGGTCTCGTGGCCTGTGTGCTCTTCGTGCCGGGTCGGGACGAGACTGCCGGAGCCACGTGCGGCCTTACGTCGGACGAACGCGGGACGTCGTGCGGAACTTGCGTCGAGAAGTCGTGCCGGGCGGTGCTCGACGCCTGTTGCGCCGCTGGCAGAGGCTGCGAATCCTCGATTCCCGCCGTGGTCATGTGCAAAAGCGACGAGTCTTCGTGTGCCGCAGCGGGCACGTCGGAAGCCGAGCTCGCCCTTCGTGCATGTGCCAAAAGCGCTTGCGCCGACAGCTGCGGCGATGGTCTCCCGAAAGAAAAGGACGCGGCGCCCGAGGCAAACCTGGTCTGCGGTACGCGCCAGGACGCATGCTCGTGCACGGCCCAGAACGACGCGGGCGCCGAGGGCAGTCGGTGCGACGCGACCTCGAGCGGAGTGACGAAGCAATGCTGTGCCGAGGACGGCTACCCGGGCCTTGGAAAGTCGTGTGGGTGCTTTCCGGTACAGTGCATCGCGAGCACGAACGAGTGCACCTGCACCATGCGGTTTGCCACGGATTCGTCGTCGCGGTCGACGTGCCCCTCCAGCTCGTTCCGCACGTGTTGTGCGTCGGCCACGTCGTGCACTTGTTTCTACACCTCTGGGGCCACCTGCGAGAGTGGAGCGCGAGAGGTCTCTTCGTGCTCTGCGAGCGACGTTGGCTGTTTCCCCGACACGAAGAAGAGCTCGTTCTGTTCGAAGTAGCGCCGTCGCATCGCTCGTGAGCTCGTCAGCGGAGCGCGTCGAGGACCTTGCGAACGACCACGATCGGATCGTCCGTGGTTTTCGCTCGCACGAGCCGGCCACCGCGAGCAACGAGGGCCTTTTGCCAGGCGCTTCGCGAGCGATCGAGAGCTTCGAGGTAGCGGTCCTTGGCGTCCGCGTCGGCGTCGACCACGTAGTCGCCTTCGAGTGAAGAGAGGCGTGTGGTTTCTTCGAACGGGAAGTCGAGCTCGTCGGGATCGAGGACCTCCAAGACGACGACCACGCGTCCTCGCATCGCGATCGAGGCGATGGTGTCCGGCGCGGAATCGCCGAGGTCGAGCAGATCGCTCAGTACGACGACGGCAGATCCACGCCGCGCGGCGCGCGCGATGGCCCCGATGCCCGCCTCGAGAAGCTCGCCGTCCTTGGCGGTGTCTCCCGTGGCTTCGAGCGCTTCGAGAGTGCCGACGAGCCGCTCGAACGATTCCCTTCCGCTCGACACGGGCACGCCTCGCACCGAGCCCCCGATGAACGTGCAACCTACGGGATCTCCACCGGAAATCGCCACGCGGCCGAGGGCCGCCGCGACGAGTGCGGCGAATGCGAGCTTCGAGGCCGGCGCCCGCGAGCCTCGGTACGCCATGCTGGCCGTGGCATCGACGCAGAGCCTCAGCGCGCGGTCCGTTTCGGTCTCGAACTCGCGCACGAGAAGGTGCTCGTGGCGAAGCATCGAGCGGCGATCGAGCCACCGCAGATCGTCGCCGGGGACGTACGGCCTGTGCCCGCCGAACTCGACACCGGCCCCGCGGCGTGCGCTTCGGTGCGAGCCTGCGTACACGCCTTCGGCCACGAGCCGCGCGCGCATCCGCAGCGGAGCGAGGTTGCCCCAGTCGATCTTTTGGCGGAGCGGTTCGTCCTTCGGCATCGGCTTAGGGCAGTGCGACGCTCGGGGTCGGGCCACCGAGGACGCCTTTGTCGGCGCTGAGGAAGTCGTGCGCCAAGCCGACTTCCATGAGGTCGAGACCACCCTCGGCGATCGCCTTGCGCAGCTCTTCGTCCGACGCGCGAGAGTCTCCGGAAAGGCGCAAGGCCATCGCGCCATAAAAGAGGGCTTCGGTACGTTGCGCGGGGTTCTTCGCCGCCTTCAAGAGCTCGCTCGAGGGTAGCTTCCCTAGACCGAAAGTTGCGATTTTTCCGATGAATCGCGGATCGTTCTCCGACTGGCCGAGCACTTTTTCGGCGAGGCCGTCCGCCTTCTTCGCGTTCTTGGGCTCGCGCTCGAGGAGGCGAGTCCATACGGCGTAATACACGAGGTCGTCGCGCGAGAGCTGGGCGGACACTCCGCGTGCGAGCCCGGTTTGGGCCAAGCGCAGGTCGCCGCGAAGGAGGGCCCGTGCGACCTGTTGTCCCACGGTGGCTGCGATCTGTTGTTTGTCGCGAGCGGCAGCTTCGAACGCTCGGTCCAACGCACGCTCGGCTGCCGTCGTGTCGCCGAAACGATCGAAGAGCCGCGCGAGCAGGCGCTCGATCCGCGCGCGAAGGCCTCCTTCGGCCGCGGGCCTCACTCGAGCGAGATCCTCGAGCGCGCGCTTGTAGACGGCACGTGCTCCCTCGCGATCCCCGGCTTCGCGAAGCAAGTCTCCGTGAAAAAGGAGCGCCTCCCCGCGGAGCCCGGGATCGCGGAACGTGTCCTCGCGCGCCAAGGCTTCCTTGACCTTCTCGGTTGCCTCGCCGAGCCGCTTCTCGTGGGCGTAGATGCGCGAGAGCGAGAGCAAAATGGCACCCGATTTCTCCGTTCGCGCGGCCTCCGAGAGGAGTCGCGCGCCCTCGTTCAAGTGGCCGTGACGTACCTCGAGCTCGCCCATTGCTGCTCGGACCCGCGCGGCGCTCGGATTCGTGCGACGCGAGAGCTTCGCGTCGTCGGCGATGGCCAAGAGCGGGGCCGCGGCCTCGAACGCACGCCTCGCGGACGGGAGGTCGTCGAGCTCGGCCGAACGGAGGAGCGCGAGCAAGGTGAGGGACATGGCACCGCTCAAGACCTGCGGATCCGGGTGGGCGCGAACGGCCGCAACCAACACCGCGGGCGCAGCGTCGGGCATTCCTAGATCGACGAGCGCCTCGGACACGAGCCCCGCCACCTCCGGAACGGACGGATCCAACCGGTAGGCCTCGGTGGCGATGCAAAACGTGACGGTTCGAAGGAGCTCGAGGTCTTGCGGTGCGTCCTCGCCGTCGCGTCCGGGGGATCGAAGGGCCCGAAGGAGAGCAAGCCACGAAGATGGCTCGGCGCGGTCGGCGACACGCTCGAGCGCGCCGAGGATGTCGGGGCGCGTGAGGTCGCGGGCTTCCGCTTTTTCCAGGGCCGCAAGCGCGCTCTGGGCATCGGCGTCCCTCAAGTGAAGAGCGGCGAGCACGGTGGGCCCCGTGCCGAGCGCACGAAGAGCCTCGACGGCCTCTTCGCGATCGGGTTGCACGCGTCGCTCCCGGAAGATGCGACGCACCTCGAACGACTGCGCAATCCACGCGACGGTGCGCGCACTGGCTTCTTCGCGTGCCTCCACGCTGGGCTCGAGCATGCGTCGAGCGACCGCGGCCGCTTCGAGAGAGCCGGCGGCTTGCATGGCCCCACCGGTGGCCGTGCTCTGCGTCCAGGACTTCACGGCCTCGAGATGGTCGCGTGCGTCGCCTCGCTCCTTTTCCGGGAGCACCTTCGTGAGAAGCTCGTACATGGCGCGGGCGCGGCCGTCGTCGCCACGTTTTGCGTATTCGGCGGCAGCACCGCGAAGGGCCTTCGGACCGTCGGGACCGAGTGCGCCCTCGGTGAGCTCTCCCACTCGGACGAGAGTGAGACCTCCCTTGACCGCAGCGGTTCCTGCTTCGGGCATGCGATCGTCGAAGCGTTGCGCTGCGCGGCTCATTTGGCGGGAAAGCACGCCGGAAAGGCGAGCCTTTCGTTCGGCGCTGCCAGGCTCGGACAAGAGGAGGTCCGTGACGGCGCGAGGGAATTGGGCGTCGGTGACCGGCTGTGAAGCGAGCGTGATGCGATCGGGCGTGTGGGGCGGCGTCGAGGACGGGTTCCCGCAGGCCACGAGCCCGAGGGTGAGAGCGAAGGCCAGGCCCAGCGAGCGAGCGTGCGCGGGCCGAGTGGCGCGAAAAGACCGCATGGGGCGAGAGTACACGAAAATTTGCGGATTTCTGCGGTCAGGTGGCGCGCGACAGCTCTTCCGCATCGGCGTCCACGACGACGGTGTCGCCTTCGCCGATGACCCGCTCTTGGTTGGGTTTTTCGTAGCGGTCACCCTTTGCGAAACGAAGCACCCGAAGGTCGAAGGCGGCTTCGAGCGCAGCGACGGTTTTGCCCTGCCACGGGGAAAGGGCGCGGAGCTCGCACACGACGCGCGTTCGCTCCTCGAGGCGGTACGCGCTCTTCACACCTGCGATGCGTGCCGAAAGTGCGATGACGGGGGCCGAAAGTGCACTCGTGGAGAAGCTCTGATCGAGCTCCAATGCCCCGCCGACTTTTGCGGCCAGACGTTGGTCGAACATGCGCATCACCACGCGAATGTTGGGGTTCATGCGTTTGGCATCGAGCGCAATCTCGAGGTTCGCGAGGTCGTCGTTCGTGGCGCACACCACGGCTTTTGCGCGCGCGATTCCGGTTTCGGCCAGCAGATCGTCCCGACGGGCGTCCCCCA
>JAYUKI010001039.1:0-2814 GCA_043764595.1 Myxococcales bacterium
GTCCGGCAAAGTAGCCGTCGGCATGCGTTCGGTCGAAAAGTGCTCGTGCATTCGTGCTCGTGAGCAGTTGTTCGAGAATCACGACCGCTGATTTAGCAAACCACGGAGTATGCGCCGCCAAAGTGAACGGTCGGCTTCGCTTTTTTTTGTGAAATGGCGCGCGGACCCATCTTTTTGAGATTGGCGAGGCACACGGGCGTACGCTGAGGACGTGTTCCCTCGCGCCAATTCAAAACGCCGGTCGAGTCTCAGCCTTTTGCGCGGAAGCGGTTGGTCGGCCCGAGCCATTGCGGGCCCTGCTTTCGCGGCGCTCGTCGTGGCGTGCAGTGACGGCGAGATCGCCGCGGTCGACGCTGGGGCTGGGGCCGACGCTGGGCCGCTGCCTGCATGCACCAACGTACCCTCCGCCCCCTCCGACAGGCCCCCGAGCACGCCCACGGTCCTTGCCGCTGCGACGACCGTGACTGCGCTCGCGGTGGACGAGCAGGAAGTCTTCTTTGCCGGGTTGGTCGATGGCAAGCCGGCACTCCATGCGATCCCCAAGAAGGGTGGCGCGCTGCGAAAAGTGTCGGCGACCGCGCCTTCGCACCTGGAGTCCGACGGGCCGTGGCTCTACGGAGACGGGATACGCATCGACAAGTCGAATGGAACGGTGATGGTTTACGACACCAGCGCCGCCCACGTAGGCCACGACGAAGGCGCCGTTTATCTGGTCGTGGAGCAGAACGCGCTTATTCGAATCAACAAGGGCGGCTCCGGCGAGCGCATAGAATTGGCGAGGAATGTGCCTCGGCAAGCGACGCTTCGCGACGGATACGTGTACTGGAGAGGAACCCGCGGGTCCGTCCAGGAGAGGACGCCGACTCTCTTTCGAGTACCGACGCGTGGTGGTCCGGTGGAAACGGTCAGTGTCGGCGGCTTCGGCGAAGGCGTCGCGATCGATTGCCACCATGTATACTTTTCCTTGTTCGACTCCGATGCCTTCGGCAGCACGGTGCCGAACGCGGTTGGACGCATGCGATTGGGCGGAGGTCCCGTCGCGCCCGTCGTCGGGATTGCCGATCGCAGCGACCAGCTCTTCGTGGACGCAGCGTCACTCTACGCGGTGAGCAACCGTGCGATTTGGAGGGTGTCGCTTGCCACTGGCGCGCCCACTCAGGTCAAGGGGCTTTACGAGGGAAGGCAGTTCGCCATAGGGGACGATGCCGTCTATTGGTCCGGGCCCGATGGCGTGATGAGGGCGGAAAAGTAGCTGCCGCCGATCGACTCCGCACGGCACTCCGCGCATCCCCTGTCTTGCTGGGTCGCGCTGCGGGCGGGTCCTCTCTTCGGCGCGCGCGCTGTCGGCTAAGATACGGACTTCCGAGAGGGCAGCGGAACCCTCGGGGAAGCCGAAATGAAGCACACGGCGAGTCAACGGCCGACGCGAAGCGCGCCCTCGCCTGGTGGGGGGCAGGAATAATTCCCGCGTATCACCCTTGGGATCGTACCCTCCTGAGATGCGGGTCTCTCACGTCTTCGGTCTCGCTCTCGCTCTTGGCGTCCAGGTGCCGCTTGGATGTTCCTCCAAGGGCGGCAACAAGGATGTCCCATCAGCCGCCTCGGCGACCCCAAGCGGCGGGCCGGCTGCCATCGTCAGTCCGCCACCCAGCGCGTCCAGCGCGTCCAGCGCAAGCTCCACGGATCGCGCCATCGCCGAAGTGAGCGCCGTTCCGGACGCTGGCCCGAAGGGCCCATTCAAAAAGAAGGCCTCCGTTCGGGCGCCGAATGTCGACACCGAGGGGGGTGGCGGCTTGAAGGGCCCGTTCAAAAAGGGCGGCTCCGTTCGGGCGACGAATCTCAACGCTCCTGGCCAAAGCGTCCAGACGACGTTCCTCGACGACGACGGGCATTACGCCGTGGTCGTCCCGTGGAAGGGGGCGACGCTTCTGGAGGCGAGGGGGCCCTTCGTCGACGAGTTCACCGGGGCCGTGACTTCGCTCGACGAGCCACTCTCCGCGATCACCAACGCAGAGTCGGGCAAACCCCTCGCGTGCTCCATCAACATCCTGACCACCATCTCGGCCTCGATGCTGCGGAGTGCGACCACGGCCGCTCCTGCCCGCCAGATCAGCGAAGCCGAGGTCGACGCGACGAACCAGCTCGTGGCCCAAGCCGTCTTGGGTGAGCCCGCGCTCGATGTCACCAAACTGAACCTGGGCGATCGGTCGGACCCCGCGTCGGTCCACGCCCTCCAATTCCAGCTCGCGGTGGCCGCCACGGCGGGCATGGCGCGTGTCGTGAAAGCCGCGGACCAATTCGGAGCCGAGATTGCCAGCCACGCGAAGCTCGGCTCTTTCGCAGGCGACGTCGTGAATGCGCCGACCCTCGAAGGGGCCATGAACGAGCTCCGCGTCGGTCGCACGATCACGGTGACCACCGCGACCGGGACGAAGGTCCAAGTGCCCGTCGCCGAGGTTCTCAACAGGATTCCACAAGCCTCGCTCCGCCGTCCGTAGCCATTTCTCCGAGGGCGGGGCTCGGTCTCGAAGCGGTCGTTCCCTGACTCGCTCGGGAGCCGAGCCAATGGCTTGCGGCGATTGGTGAATCACCACCTCATCCGCGATAAGGCGAGTCTTCCGGCACGAGGAAAAGCACGGTGCGCGCGGGCGTATGGGCCACTAGCGCTCCCGACGAGATGCCCGTCACGTGCTTCGTCACCTCCCAGGAAAACCGCGTGATGGCCGCGACCGGATCGTCGATCGCCGTTGGGCTCGCCCCGAGCGCGCCAGCCAGGGCGGAGTCGGCGTACACCACCCCGAACGTGCGATCCAC
>JAYUKI010001040.1:0-9564 GCA_043764595.1 Myxococcales bacterium
TGGTGCGCGCAAAGCCCGATGGGGCCCCACCTCCTGGTTTTGGGTCCCGAGCCCAAAACGACCGCGTCACCTGATTGAGAATCGTGAACGGTCATTTAGCTCGGGATCGTATCGGACAGCCGGTGCTCCCGCTTTTGAGGCCAGAAATTGAAAAGGGCGCGGGGATGACCACCGCGCCCTTCTTCACTCGTTGTCGGAAATTCAGTTCGTGGGCTTGAGGCCTTTGACTGCGTCGAGACGCACGAACTTGTACCCCTCGGCCTTGAGCTTGGGGACCATGTACTTCACCATCAGCTGCGACTTCGTGTGGATGTCGTGCAAGAGCACGATACCGCGCTTTTTGTCGCGAATTTCCTTGAGGTAGCGGTCGCCGCACTGCTCCGGGGTGAGCTTGAACTTTGCGCCCCAGCACGCCCAGTCGGCGCCGTAGCCGTCGGCCATGTCGCCGCCGATGTCCCAGTAGATGTTGCCGATGTAGTGCTTCGTGCGGTCGCTTCCATTCAGCGCCGCCTGCACGCCGGAGCTCCAGCTTCCGCCCGACGTGCGGAGGAACGAGGGAGCGCCCTGCGCGATGTGTGCGGAGATGAGGTTGTCGGTTTTGCCGATTTCGTCGACCATTTGCGAGGTCGCGAGCTTCGCGAACGACGGGGTGATGGGGTGCGTGTACGTGTGGTTCGCGATGAGGTGGCCCATGGCGGCAATCTTCGCGGGAGCCCCCTTCTGAACTTCGCTGGCGACGATGCTCGTTCCGGTCATGAAGAACGTCGAGATGACGCCGTTGTCCTTGAGCCACTGAGCGAGCTCGATCGAGCTGGCGCGCGGTCCGTCGTCGAAGGTCATCGCGAGCTCTTTGTCGGCCATCTTGTCGGCACCACGAAGATTGTTTCGCTCGGTCAATGCTTCGGCCGAGTTGCCTTCGCCCTGGACGTCGAGCTCGGCACCGGGATCCTCTTCGGCACCGGGAGCCGCGACCTCTTCGGCCGAACATGCCACGAGCGCGAGAATCGCGAGGGAAACGAGCCCGAGAGGGGCGAGGACCTTCCGTGACATCGACATGATTCAAAGCTCCTTCGGGCGCGACCACTCGCACCCCAACATGTTTAGCTATTGCGCCACACGCCTCGAGATTCAAGGACCAAATGGGTCCTCGAGGGCCGGTCACCGCTCCCGCGGCCGACGCCGGTGGGCTTCTACGCCGCTGGGCCGAACGAACCCGCGCCGTCGTCCTCTCGGGCTCACCGGCTGGTCCGTGCCCAACCGGCGCGCGCAGAGGGCGCCGCTTCGGTGTAGGTTGACGCCCGTGACACGACGGGATCCCCACTCCTACACCGACGACGCGCAACCCCTCACGCGGTCCTTCGATTGGCACGCCCAGGTCGACTTCCACACACACGTACTCACGTGCGTCGTCACCCTGACGTTCACGGAGCCTGCCGCGGGCGGGCCTCTCGATCTCGACACCCGGGGCCTCACGCTCCAACGCGTGGAGGACCAGGGCGGCGCGGAGTTGCCCTATGCGCTCCACCCGGTGGACCCCATCCTCGGGCAGCGCCTCGAGATCACCCTGCCGCCCGGGGCCACGTCCGTCCGCATTCGGTATCGGACGTCGCCCGAGGCCTCGGCGCTTCAGTGGCTCGGCCCCGAGCAGACCCTGGGCAAGGAGCAGCCCTACCTGTTTTCGCAGTGCCAGGCGATCCACGCACGCAGCGTGCTGCCCTGCCAGGACACCCCGTGGGTGAGGCAGACGTACACGGCGACCCTCGACGTCCCCGCCGAGCTGCGCGGGGTCATGGCGGCTGCGTCGCGAGGGCGCGAGGCCCAGGGTAGCGGCCCGGGTGCGCGGGCCCTCGAGCGCTTCGAGATGCCGCAACCGATTCCGCCCTATCTGCTCGCGTTGGCGGTCGGCGACCTCGTCTCGCGGGATCTCTCGGAGCGTTGCCGAGTGTGGGCCGAGCCTGCCCAGATCGATGCTGCCGCCTGGGAGTTTGCCGTGGTCGAGGAGCAGCTCCGCGCGGCCGAGTCGCTCTTCGGACCGTACGACTGGGAGCGCTGCGATCTCCTCGTGATGCCGCCGTCGTTCCCGTACGGCGGCATGGAGAACCCGAGGCTCACGTTCCTCACGCCCTCGCTCTTGGCCGGCGATCGCAGCCTCGTGAGCGTGCTCGCCCACGAGCTCGCGCACTCGTGGACGGGAAACCTGGTGACGAGCACGAACGCCGAGCACTTCTGGCTCAACGAGGGCTTTACGGTGTTCGCGGAGCGCCGCATCGTCGAGGCGCTCGAGGGAGAGGAGCTCGGAGCCTTGCACGCCGCGCTCGGTTTCGAGCGCCTGAAGCAGGCCTTCGCGCAGCACGTGGAGCACCCCGAGCTCACGAGACTTCGCACCCACCTCGATGGAATCGATCCCGACGAGGCGTTCAGCGCCGTCCCCTACGAGAAGGGCTACCTGTTCCTAAAGTCGCTCGAAGCAGCGGCGGGCAAGGAGCGCTTCGACACACTGCTCGCCGCGTGGCTCCGGACGCATCGCTTCGGCGCGGCGACGACGGACGACTTCATCGCGCTCGTCGAGAGCCACGAGCCGGGGCTACTCGCGAAGGTCGACGCGAAGGCCTGGATCGACGGCCCCGGCCTCCCCGCGAGCCACTACGAGCCGCAGTCGAAGCGACTCGCCGCCGTGCGCAAGCTCGCGCAAGAGGGCGCCGTGCCCAAGCCGGAGCAGGCCAACGCGTGGACGCCCGCCGAGTGGCAGCTCTATCTCGAGGCCATGCCCAAGCCCTCGACCGAGGAGGTGTGCCGCGCCATCGACACGACGTATGGCCTCACCGGCTCGAAGAACCTCGAAATCGCCGTGTCGTGGCTCGTGCTCGCGTGCGAGTCCGGCTACGCGCCGGTGCTGCCGCGCGTCGCGGAGGTGCTTGGGAGCATCGGCCGCATGAAGTACCTGAAGCCTCTCTACCGCGCCCTCGCGAAGCGCCCCGAGACGAGCAGCCTCGCGCGCGAGCTGTTCGCGAGGCATCGGGGCACGTACCACCCCATCGCGCAGCAGGTCGTGCGAGGGCTCGTCGCCTGACCGAAGCCGGCGTCGCGAGGGCGCCTACGCCGGTTCACCTTTATGCCGATGGGCCAGGATTGTTCGTCAGGCGGGCATCCACCCCAAAGCGAAAAACCGGACGTCGATTCCCGTCTTTTTCGGCTTCACGACCGCCGTCTCGACGGACGGGAGCACGGCGGCACTCGTGATTTTTGCGACCTCCGCGCGGTACTCGGCGTCGAGCTCTTGGCCCTTGGCCTGAAGATCGGAGAGCTTTTGCCGACGGTCCTCGAGGGTGCTCCGCGACTTCGAAATGCGTCCGGCTTTCTGCGCAACGCTCGCGGCGCTGCCCAGGATGCGACGTCCTCCGCCGGAGCCGCCGAAGAACGACATTACCTGCGCCCCCATCGAAAGGGCCGAGCCGACGTTCTCGAAACGCGCATCGGATTCCTTCTGGACGACGTCGGCGTGGGCCTTGGCGATGGCGTCTCGGAGCTTGTCGAACTTGGTTGTGTATTTGACGTTCAACGCCTCGACGGCGGCGTCACGTTCTTCGCGGACCTTCTGCTCGATCTTCGCGCGAAACGAAGCTTCGCTCTCCCCTGGTGCGCCGTAGAGCTTCCATTTGGCGACGAAGGGACGACCGACCCCTTGCGTATCGCAGAGCCATGCGACGAAGGCCTTTTGCCAGGACGCGTAGCGCTTGGGCTTCGTGGCTTCTTTGGGTAGCTCCGAGAAACGTGCATCTTGCACGGGATCGGAGTGAAGGCCGCTCGGCGGAACCTTGCTCCATTTGGCCCGCGCCCAATCGACGACGAGTGCTCCGGACGCAAGTGGAGTGGTGAACGTTACCTCGCGGGCATGGTCGAGACCCGTTTTGGGATCCGAGAACCGGACCGTGGCGCTGCCGACGAGCGTCGGAACGTAGGTAGGTAGTGGCGACGGCCCGGGCGGAAAGTAAACTTCCTTTATCTCCTCCGGCACCGCGGGTTTTTCCCCGCCTTCCAAAGCCGCCGCGGACAGCTCGTCCGATGCCCCGTCCTTCGCTTCGCTGGCGGCTGCGGTGGCGGCCGCGCGGTACTCGGCCACCAGGGGGTGGTTCGCCATGAGCTTTTTCACCTCGTCGCGGCGAAGCGGTCCGCGCAAATACGACATGGTGAACCGGCTCTCCACGAGGAACGGCCCAGGCTCTCGGACGTCGTGCACCACGAAGGTGCGCGGGGGCAAACCGGCCAACGTGCGCTCCACTTCGGCCTTGTCGAAGCCAGCGCCTGGACGCGTCCCCTCGAGCCCTTCGAGCACGCGGGCCTTGTCGCGCTCGGTCTGCAGTCGGCCCACGAACCAGGTGCCGCAGTTCGAGAGCCCCTTGTAGTCGATGTCGACGGGGTTCTGCGTGGCGAGCAAGACCCCGAGCCCGAAGGCGCGCGCCTGCTTCAAGAGCAGCATGAGCGGCGCTTTCGATGGCGGATTCTTCACCGGCGGAAAGTAGCCCACGATCTCATCCATGAAGAGCAGCGCGCGCAGGCTCGTCGTGCCCGACTGGGCCCGCATCCACGCGACGACCTGCGTGAGCAGGACCGACACGAAGAACATGCGCTCGGCGTCACCGAGGTGCGCGATCGACACGACGGCGATGCGCGGCTTGCCTTCTTTCGTCCGAAGGAGGCCTCCGACCTCCAAAGGAACGCCTTCGAGCCACGTCTCGAAGCCCGGGGCAGCGATGAGATTGTTGAACGCCACCGCGAGCGAAAAGCGGTCTTTTTCGGGGTAAAAGCTCTCAAGATCGAGGACGCCGACCTTCTTCACTTTGGGCTCGCGAATGCGCAGCACGAGCGACGCGAGGTCCAGGTCTTCTCCCTTTTGCCACGCAGACGCGAGCAGGGTGGACAGAAGGATGTGCTCGCGGGACTTCACGGGATCGGCGTCGACCCCGACGAGGCCGAGCAGGCTCGTGGCCACGGTGGCGATGCGCTCGCGAAAGAGCTCGGTGTCGGAAACGAGCTCCTCGGACGGAGCCGAGAGCGAGCCGACGATCGAGATCGGAACGCCGATGCGGCTCCCGGGAGTGAACACGACGACGTCGGCCGCGGCACGAAGGCGAGCGATCCGCTCTCCCGATTGGTGGCTCTTTTCGAGCCCTTCCCGCCACTTCGCGGCCACCACCTCCGGGTCCTCTCCTTCGGGCACGAACGGCGCGAACGAGGGTGCATCGAGGGCCGGAAAGGTGAGGAGCAGATTCGAGAGATCCCCTTTCGGGTCGATGACGAGGCAAGGAATGCCGTCGAGCGCCGCCTCCTCGAGAAGGGCCACCGAGAGGCCAGTCTTGCCGCTCCCGGTCATGCCGATCACCACGCCGTGGGTGAGCAAGTTCTTCTGCGGATAGATGTAGGGTGCACCATCTTCCGTACGCCCGAGGTAAAAGGCCGCTGGCCCCTCGATGTCGACCGCTCGGCCTTCGTTTTCCACCACGCTCATGGCCCACGGGTTACCCTCTTTCCGGTGGCCGTGACGGAAAAAGCGGACGGGGAAGGCATCGCGCTCGACGCGTCGGGGGACACGAACGTCCTCCAGTCGACGATGGCCGCGATCTTCGCGCCACGACGGGCAGTTCCCATCGTGGTCGTGATGGTTCCGCTCCTCTTCATCCAGCACGTGTACAGCCGCGAGGCCGGGGCTCTCCTTCTGGGCGCGCTCATGTGCACCGCCTTCGTGCTCGTCGCCCCCACGCTGTGGCGCCATCTCTTTCCGATGACCGATCCCGCGGCATTCACGGCCAAAGACCCCCCTAAACGAAATCCTGTCGCGGCGGTCCTGATTTACGGGGCCGTGGGCATCGCTCTCGTCGTGGGCATCGGCCGAGGCCTCGCCGACCTCGTCGGAATGGGCACGACCTTCCTCACGTCGCGCCCGAGCCTCTTGGTCGAGGTCGCTCTCTTTTGGGTCGGCGGATGGGGTCTCGCGAGGGACATCGACTTCGAGGAAAACCTGAGAAAAGAGCGTGCACGGGCGAAGGAGCTCGAACGCGAGAAGGACCACGCGGAGCTCGTGGCCCTGAAGAGCCACCTGGACCCGCACTTCCTGTTCAACACCTTGAACGCGATCGCCGAGTGGTGCCGTACCGACGGGAGAGTGGCCGAAAAGGCTATTTTGCAGCTTTCGGGCATGCTGCGTACGGTCATGTCCGGCATCGACGCGCCCGGCGGAGCGTGGCCGCTAGAGAAGGAAATCGAGCTCTGCGACGCGCTCTTCGCGATGTACCTCGTTCGCGATCCGGAGATGTTCGTCTACGAGAAGCTGCTCCCCGCCAAGCTCCCCGACGCCTGCGTGCTGCCGATGGTCCTCCTGCCCATCGCCGAAAACGCCATGAAACACGGTCCGTCCAAGGGACATCGCGGCAAAGTGACCCTCGAGGTCGAGACCACGGCCGGCACCCTGACGATTCGCATCACGAACCCCGGCGCGTATGCCGGCCCGCGCGACGGCGCCCACGGCCTCGCCATCGTGGAGAAACGAATGGCCCTAATGTACGGAAAAAACGGCCATTTTTCGATCCAGGCCGACGGCGACCGAACGGTAGCCACGGTTTGCCTTCCGCTACGCACGACGACGACGAAAGGAAGCTGACTTGACTCATTTCTCCCCGACTCTGCTGGCCGCGCTCTCGGCCTTCGCGAGGCCTTCGTGAGCCCCCAAAGCGCGCCGCTCCGCGTTCTCGTGTGCGACGACGAGCTCATGGCGCGCAAGCGCATCGCGCGTATCGTCTCCGAGCTGTCCGGTATCGAGGCCGTGCTCGAGTGCGCGAGCGGCGAAGAAGTCCTCGCGCGGCTCGCCGAAGAAGACGTCGACGTGGCGATCCTCGACATCCACATGCCTGGTCTCTCGGGCCTCGAGACGACTGCAAAAATGCCCGAAGAGCGGCCGTACGTGATTTTTCTCACGGCGCATCCCGAGCACGCCATCGAGGCCTTCGACGTCGGCGCCGTGGACTATGTCATGAAGCCCGCCGACGAAGCGCGCATCGAAAAGGCAATTGTCCGGGCGCGGAGCTTCCTCGACGGCCCCGGTCGCGCCGAAGGGACGGACGAGAGGCCTCGCGACAGCGTGCCACTGAAGCGCCTCGCTGTTCCGACCAAGCAGGGCGTCATCCTGCTCTCCCCCGAGGACATCACCCACGCCGTGTTCGACGGAGCCCTCGTCACCGTGCACACGCACGACAAGAAGCTTCTCACCGATCACACCCTCCAGGACCTCGAGGACAAGCTCCCGAAAGACACCTTCGAGCGAGTCCACCGGCGCGCCCTCTTGAACCTCGAGGCCGTGACGCGGCTCGAACCATTGCCTACTGGCGGGTACACGGCGCACCTCAAGAATGGCTCGACGGTCGAGATTTCCAGGCAATCGGCGCGCAAGCTTCGACGCCGCCTCGGCCTCCGCTGAGTCTGGATTTCGGTGCGCCAAGGAAGGCCTGACCGAGGGCTTCGACTGCCACGGATCGACGTGAGCGGTCCGGAGTCGGGGGTGAGCGGTCGCAGAAAAGCGCGCCCCCGAGCGTCCAAAGTGGAGCATGAACGCTCCTCCTTCCCCGCCGTTCTCTCCCTTTCCTCCTGGCTCGCCTTACGCCACGACGGGCTCGAAGCCGGCCATGGCCGAAGGCGCCGATTCGCGACGCGAGCGCGAACGCGAACGCGAGCGCGAACGCGAGCGCGAACGCGAGAACCCGCCGGCTCCGAATGGCTTTCAGTCCTATCCATCGCCGAACGGGCTCGAGCCGCGCGACTACCCGAGCCAAGCGACAGCTTACCGGGGATACGTTCCGGTCCCGAAGGTGGCGAGGCCCACGGCCCCGGCTCGAACCCGTGACCTGGTCGCGCTCGTCGTCTTCGTCGTCGCGGCGGACGTCCTGCTCTACACGTTCGGCGGCACGGGAATCGCGCAGGCCGCCTTTTTTGCGCTCGCGGGCGCGCTCGTCGTCGCTACGACACCGAAGCGTCAGGTCTCTCCGCGGCTCTCCGTCGCGCTGGGGCTCTTGGCGGTCGTCGCCGGCCACCTTTCGTGGCGAGGCGGCGGATTCGGCACAGTGCTCGCCGCAGGGCTCGTTCTGTCGGTCGCCGTGCTCGTTCGCATGAAGCACGCCATCGTCCCCGACGTCGTTTCGTCCATGGCCGCGTCAGCGTGGGCCATGCCGGGTCGGCTCTTTTCCCATGCCCGTGGGGCTAGGAGCCTCGTCTCCCCGGTTGGCGAAGGAAAGACACGGACGCCGTTCGCGTGGAGCACCGTCTTGGTTCCGCTCGCTGCGCTCCTCGTCTTCACCGGCATTTTTCTCTTCGCGAATCCCGTGCTCGAAGCCTGGGCTGCGCGGGCCTTCGGGAACATTTCGCTGCCTTCGCCGGTGCGCCCGCTCTTTTGGCTCGCCGCGGCGGCATGCGGCGCCGTCACGCTGAAGCCTGCGCTTCGTCGGGCGTGGCAGTCGACCCTCGGCCGTAGGTCGCATGCCGCAGTCGACGACTCGAGCGTGGTCTCCGAAAAGGGGCTGGGCATGGCGCGAAACACTCTCGTCGCAGTAAACGCCATATTTCTGCTCGAAAATGCGGTCGACGCACTCTCTCTCTGGGTCGGACGTCCGCCCGCGGGCCTCGGGTACACCGAGTACGCCCACCGAGGAACGGCGTGGCTCACCTTCGCTCTCTTTCTCTCGACGGCCGTGCTCGGCGCCATCTTCCGCGGCTCGTTCCACTTCGATTCGCGAGCGAAAACGGTGCGAACGTTGGCCTATGTGTGGGCCGCCCAGAACGTGATTTTGGCTCTCGGAACGTTCCGACGCATCCAGCTCTACGTCGATCTTTCGGGGCTCACGTCGCTGCGTATCCTCGGAATCCTCGGAACGAGCCTGGTGGTCACGGGCTTCGCCCTCGTGGTCCTGATGATTCGGAAAAGGCTCACGCTCGGGTGGCTCATCCACCGCAAGCTCGACGCGCTCGTGGTTTTCTCGGTTCTCTACGTCGTGGCCCCCACCGAGCTTCTCTCGACCGAATGGAACCAGCGTCGCCTCTTCGACGGACAGTACGCACCGCTGCTCAACGTGGTCGCGAGCACGCACGCCGACGAAAACGTGCCTGCCCTCGTGAAGCTCCTCGCGCACCCCGATCCGGTCGTCCGAAAAGGAACGGCGGCCCTCCTCGCGTCGCGGCCCACGCCGGACACCTCCACCCTCTCGGGGGTCGTCGCCGCGCGATTCCTCGATAAAAACAAGGAAACGATGGCCACGCTTTCCTCGCCCCAAGACCGCGAGCACGATCTCGCCAAGCTTCTGAAGCTTGCCGGCGTGGCGAACGAAGACGAAGCGAGCTGGGACTACCGCGGCCGCGGCGGTGTGCGGTCGGACAGCTTCTGAGCTCGCGTCGTCGCGAAGAGCACTACGCATTGACGGCATGGGCGACCCTTGAAAGGGTGCGCCCATGCTTCCGATCGACCTCAAGGGAAAGCGCGCCTTCGTGGCGGGCGTGGCAGACGACGCCGGCTTCGGTTTCGCCATC
>JAYUKI010001041.1:0-2800 GCA_043764595.1 Myxococcales bacterium
GAACGAGAGCTCGCCATTTCAGTGAACGATCTCCGCTTTGGTGCCGTCTACGAGCAGCGACGCTCCCTCGGATACGACCTTGTCCCCCGCCCGAAGGCCGGAGACCACCGCAACTCTGCCGTCGACCAGGGCTCCAATCGCCACCGTGCGACGCTCAATCCTGCCTTTGTGGTCTACGTACACAAAAACAGCAAATCCAGCCCCCTCCGGCGCCCGGACGATGGCGCCAATGGGTACCGACAGCACGGGCGGCGGGCGGGAGCCGTTGTCGAGATCGACGCGGACCAGCGCTCCCGGACGCAAGGTGCCTGCCCGATTGTCAATTTCAAGCTCGACGTCGAAGCTCGAGCGAAAGCCGGTAATCGGTGCGTGCAGCTTGGCAATGGTCGCGGCATAGCTGTGCCCCGCGGAATCAGCTTTGGCGGGGTTGCCCATCGCCAGAGACCTTTGCACTCCGTCCGGTGCGCTCACGGTTACGCGCATCGTCGATGTGTCACAGACGACTACGACGGGAACACCGGGGCCGACCAACGAACCGACCTGCCCATGGAGGGCACAGACCGTTCCGCCGAATGGAGCCACGAGGGCTGCGTCCTTCATCGCAAGCTTCGCTGAGTTTACCCTCGCATTCGCGGCGGCTCCGGCAGCGCCGACCGAGAGGTACTGAGCCTTGGCCGTGCCCAATTCGGCCTGCGAGATTGCATCAGCTTGGTATAGCGCTTGGGCGCGCTGATAGTCCTCTTTCGCCTTTCCGTGTCCGGCCGCGGCTTCCGCACTCATGCCTACGGCTTCGTCGACTTGATTCTTGAAGTCGGCGCTCCGCATCGACAAAAGGAGTGCCCCTTTCGCCACGGCGTCTCCCGGAGCGATAGGTCGCTCGCGTCCGCTGCCTTCAACTGCAGTACCAAGGTGCTCGATGTAGCCTCCGAAGCGAAAAGCCAGTTCGGCTTGGCGCCCCGGGACGGCAAGTCCCTCCGCACGCGTTCCCGAAACCAAAACACTGGGAGAAACAACCTCTACACGGACGGCTTGGACGGGAGCGGACCGCGCTTCGGCCGCGCAACCGAGCACTGCGTTCAACGCAAAGCAGCAGACCCAGCCCATTCCGATTGGCGAACGCATCGTACCGACCAACTCCGCAACAAGCATGCCGCTCGTGGGCTACACCGGCGCTCGAACTTCGACCGCGTAGGGGTTCACAGTTCGTGGATTCCTCGGCGGTGCGCTTGGCTTCTGGATCCCCTTGAGCGGGAACTGAGACTCCAACGGTCTCACCCGACCCGGCAACGGGTCGGGTGAAACGCGGCTCCTCGATCGCCGCTCGGAGTGCGACAAGGCGGCCGACCGCCAACGCAACAGACATCGCCTTCCAAGTCTCCCGAACATGGCGCGTTCCATGCACTTTCGGTCGCATGCGCCCTCTCATTCGGTTTGCATGCGTGACCCTCTGCGCAACTTCGCTCTTCGTCGCTCGAAGGTCTGCTGCGGCAGAGCGGCGCGACGTTTTCCAACAACTCACGGCGGCCGTCGTAGGCGAGCGTGCCGCAAAAACGTCAGCAGCGGCCCGCGTCAGGATGGCTGACGCCGACGCCGCTGCTGCCGAAGTCGACCAGGCTTTTGTGGCATTCTTTCCAAGGGTCCATGCCGTTGCACGCTACGCGCGCCTTTCGCCGATCGAGGCCCCAATAGTCGGCTATGCCGTGACTTCGCCGGACGTGGCGAGAACGGACCTTCCCGCTGCCGTGGCGCCGGGTGCGAGGCTCGTACAAGTGCCCTTGCGATTTCCAAATATACTCGACCAATTCTCGTTTCAAGCAATCGCGACTATTCCCGTAACGGACTACGTCTTTCGACTAGCGCAAAACTACAACGCCGCGTCCGCACGGCTCGAGACCGGAGGGTTCGAGGTCGCAGCGGCGAGGGCTAGGGCGCGGACCGACGGACAATTGCTCTTTTACGCATGGGCACGTGCGAAGCTGACCGTGACGGTTGCGGGGGAGGCCGTCCTTCAAGCAAAGGCTCACCTCTCCGACCTTCAGAGAGCGTTGGAGAATCAGAGTGCGAACCGCGCGGACATGGTGACGATGCGCAGTCGCCTGGCCAGCGCAGAAGAGCTCGAAGGGCGGGCAAGAAACCTAGATGCGGTGCTCGAAGAGCGCCTTCGGGTGGTCCTCGACGCAAGAGCCGACGAGGCGTTGAGCTTAGGTGAGGACCTCGCTTCGCCGCTCTCGCTGCCAGCACTTCCGCCTTCGCGAGAGCTCCTGGCGGAAGCGGTCTCGAGGCGGCCGGAGCTTCGGTCGCTTGGCGCTACGTCCGACGCTCTCGTAAGCCAAGCCGGTGCGGCGCGCGCAAGTGGCTGGCCGCGCGTGGATCTGCAAGGAGAGCTAACATCTGCGAGTCCGAATGCCCGATACATTCCCCAAACAGACTCGGTCCGCACGACCTGGTCCGTCGGCGTACAAATCTCATTGTCACCGAACGACGCGCTTTCCGCCGCGTGCGTCGCACGTGCCATAGAAGCAAAGCAAACAGGCCTTTTGCACCAGCGACGGGCGCTTCAGGAGGGGCTACGTGTCGAAATTGCGCTGGCGCTCGAGGCAAGGGGCAACGCGGCCCTTGCGCAGGTATCGACCTTGCGGGGCCTCGAAGCGGCCGAAGAGGCGTACCGCATTCGAAAACTCTCGTTTGGCTTGGGGCGGACTACTAGAGCGCATCCGACAACTTGACGAACTGCAAGTGATCGAAATCGCTCCATAATCTGCGAGGGGCTTTCCATCTACGAAGAACGATGATGGAAAGT
>JAYUKI010001042.1:0-2799 GCA_043764595.1 Myxococcales bacterium
CTCGCCTGCATAGTCATCCTGCTCCGGCAGCCGACATTCCGGCACAAGTCGACTTCATCCCTGTGTTTCCCAGTCGCGAGGTTGCCGGATGCGCTCTAGAATCTAGCGTCATGGCGCGTCGCAAGACTCCGGAGGCGAATCCGTCCAGCCCACTTGGCCAACCTGCTTCCTTCGATCTCAACGCGATGACGACGTTCGTCGTGATCGCACGCGAACGGAGCGTGAGCGCTGCAGCAACGGCCCTCAACCTGCAGAAGTCTACCGTCAGCCGACAACTGGACAAGCTCGAAGAAAGGTTGGGAGCTCGGCTGGTCCAGCGATCCGCCCGTGGAGTTTCGCTCACGGAGGCAGGCGAAGCCTTCTTACGCGCTTGCACACGCGTTGTTGGCGCGGCCGATGAGGCCATGACGGTCGTTGACAGTCTTACGGGTCAAACGCGGGGGCACCTCAAAGTGACCGCGCCAATCCTATTCGGAGAGGCGTTTCTCCCTTCGATCCTGGTCGATCTGCTTCACGAGCACCCCGACCTCGCGATCTCCGTCGAACTGACGAATCGAATGGTGCGGCCGATCGAGGAGGACGTGGACGTTGCGATCAAGATCGGACCGCCAGCGGATGCGAGCCTCGTCGCGCGAAAACTGAGGACACTGGAGCCCGTTTGCTGCGCGAGCCCGAGTTACCTCGCGAAGCGCGGAACACCGTCTTCGCCGCACGACCTCGCGAAGCACGAATGTGTGATCTGGAGCACGAAACCCGGCGAAGGGACGTGGCGGTTCCGCGGGCCCGAAGGTCCTTACGAGGTCGTGGTACGGGGCCGCCTTTCGTCGGAGTGCGCCGAGATCCAAAAGACGGCCGCGCTTCGCGGGCTTGGTATCGCACTTCTACCTAGTTTCGTGGTTCGAGAAGAGCTCGAGCGCGGAGCGCTTCGCCAGTTGTTCGCCGGCGAGGTGATTCCGGTCGGGCCGCTCTACATCACCTATCCGAGCTCTCGCTACCTTGCGAAAAAGGTTCGCGCGTTCGTCGACCACCTGGTGGCCCGCCTTGGCTCTGCCGGTTGACGCCGAGGCTCAGTGCCGCGGATCGAATTGGCCTAAACACCCTAAACCAATTATGGCTCACACCGAGCCCGAGGACATGGGCTCGGGATCCCGGATTGCGCTCGGGCTCACCGATAGTGAGCTGAACGAAAATGTCCGCATTCCTGCGCGAGGTGTTTCCACGATGGAAGACACGTCGTGTCCGAGGCCGCGCTCTTCGACGCTCGCGAAGAGCCGATACGAGATCCGGAATGGGCTGTTCCACCTTCCAGCGCGAGTGCGCATCCAATCCACGAACCCGAGTCGTCCAGATATCGAAATCACTCGGGCCCATCCATGCGTTCGGGTGGCCCGTAAACAGGATGTGGGTACGCTCGAACACCTCGAGCGCCAATTCCCATTCGATCGCCATGATGACTCGAGGCCTACTGCGATGCAATCGTCGACGGTCACGTGGCCGAGGTAGACAGCAACCCCAGTAGGAAACTTGGCGCAACGGACAGACGGGACGGCTCACCCTGGTGAGCGCTTCGTGCACGAGAGGTCTTGATTCTTCTTGACCACGTTGAGCAGGGCCGGAATGTACCCGCCGCCGAGGTCGTGAAAGCCCACGCGTTCGCCGAGCTTCGCAGAGAAGCGCCTTTCGGCTCCGCCGTAGACGGCGCTGGACGAGGAAGCCAAGTGAACCCGGAACGAAGCCTCACGCTTCGTGCGGTCGTCGAAGTTTGCGCCAGTGGGGCACGAGAACGTCGCGGTGCTGCCCTCGGAAACGATGCAATCGGACGCAAGCCCAACGTGGGAGTACATGTTTTCGTCCGGAACGGGCCGTGAGGTAGGAACGCTCGGGTGTAGGTTCCGATGGCTTTCTTGAGTCAGGACCTCAGCGGCCGCGGGAGCACCACGTTCCTGTTCCTTTTGCTCCTGATCCACCTAGTCGAAACGGCGCCCCTGCCCTGGCCGAGTACGCAAGACGGAGGAGCTTCCCGTTCCTGTGGGCTACGTTCGGTCACCGCGTCAGATGGCACGACCCACGAAAAAGCGGACGCTGGAGCCGCGAGCTTTGGTGTGACGATTGGCCTTTTCCAGAAGCTCGTCGGCCTTCGCGCGGGGGAACGTGCCGATCCGAGCATGGCCTTCGTGGTGGGTGGTCAGCATCCGGTGGAACGCGGTCCGCACGCTCATGCCGAACCCGTGCTCGAGAATGCGCATGACGTCCTCCATGGTGGAAACCGAGTCGTCCAGCACGTAGACCGTCACCGTGGCGTCGGTCGCGTCGGCACGCTCCGGCAAGGTTTCTTTTGGCGAGTCGTCGAGGACCGCGGGGTCGACGCCAAGGGGAGCAAGAAGGCGGGCGGTGTCACCTTCGGTCGCACGGAGCCCTGCGAGCAAATCGCCACGCGAAATGGCCTCGGCCCCCCGCCGACGCATGCGTTCGAGCGCATGGCCGAGCGCTAGAGTGAGGCGCTCGGAAGGCTGAAGCGAGCGCGCCTCGGCCGAAACGATTGGGTTTGCGAGCGCCAAAAGAAGCGACTCGCGTAGGGTCTCGACGTTCGCCCGTGGCAACGATCCGAGGTAGGCGGCGATGCCTTCGTCCTCCAGCGCGCACAAAAGCGCTCGCTCCGGAGTCGCTTGGACCTGCGCGTACGCTCGCGCGTCGGCCTGGGCGCCCCCTGTGTCAGAGAAGTTGTCGCCTCCGCGTAGTGGCGTGAGGGCTCTCTTCTCTCAGGGGTCGTGACTAGGAACTATTGTGATCTACACGGAA
>JAYUKI010001043.1:0-2797 GCA_043764595.1 Myxococcales bacterium
CATCGTGGTTCACCTCCGGCTGTGAACCGCTTCACCTCCGGCTGTGAACCTGCCCCTGGCAACCCCTCGGACCTTCGAGCTACGTTCGCGCAATGCCCACGACGCACGTCCCCCCGAAACCCAAGAGGGCCCCCGCGACTCTCGCAAAAGTGTCTGACCCCAAGAAGCCCAGGAAGCTCCCCTCGGAGCTCGTGGCCAACGCGAAACGAGCCACGTTGGTGTCGCGCAGGGAAAAGACCGCGCGCATCAAGACGCTGCTCGCGTCGATTCGCGACCGAAAGCGGACTCTCGTCGGAGCCTACTGGGATATCGGGCGCGATCTGGCCGAGCTCCGCGCGATGCATGCCGAGGTCCTCTTGGGATACGGCTCGTTCTCGGCGCTCTGTAAGGCCGAGTGTGGCCTCTCCGATGCGTTCGTCGCGGGAGCCATCCGCGTCGCAAAAGAGCTGTCACGCGAAGCCGCAATCGACCTTGGCTCGCAACGGCGCGCCGTCGCGTTCCTCGATCTTGCCCGCGTGACCCCCGAAGACGACACCGCCACGGAGCTCCTGAAAAAAGGACTCGCGAGAGGAAAGGTCCGCCTGCCGACAGATGCGTCCGCCCGCAAGGTCGAGCAGGCCACCAAAGCCGTGCGCGCCGAGCTGCGCGCCAAGACCCCGGCAGGCAAGGGTTCCGCGACGCCGCGCGGAAACACCACGACCCCCGCCGAGCGCGCCCTCGCCACGCGGCTTCAATCGCGGCTTTCGCGCAGCGGTTTCAAAGCCGAGGTCCACGCCGTCGCCACCCGCCCGGGAAAGCCCGCCGTGTTCGCATTGCGGAACGTGCCCCACGCGGCGTTCGCGGCGCTGGGTCAGCTGCTCCTCGACGAAGCATGACGGCAATGTGGTGCAGGAGAACCTGGACACGCGGTATGGCGCGGTGGAGGACGGGGCGCTCGCGATCGCGTTACCCAAGTTCGTGAAGAAGCCACGCGGGGGTCGAGCGCGAGCCGCTCGAGTGCAGACCGAGGGGTATCTGGAGTGCGGACTGCTATGCCATGGGTTCGCACGGCTCAAGTGCGCGAGCTGCGACGAGGCGCGGCTTGTGGCATTCAGCTGTAAGGGACGAGGCTTCTGCCCGTCGTGCCTTGGTCGGAAGATGAGCGCCACCGCAGCGCATCTCATCGAGGATGTGCTGCCACCTGTGGATCTGCGGCAGTGGATGCTCACGGTGCCGTTTGCGTGGCGAAAACGCCTCGGGTACGACGGCCGGCTGATGTCGGCGCTCACGCGGATCTTCGTGCAGACGGTGCTTGCGTTCTACTGCGAGCGGGGACGTGGACCTCCACGCGGTCAGAGCGGAGCCGGCTGGACTTGGGACCGCAGGCGACGAGACCGAGCACGATCGCCGGGAGCGCACCGCGCATTTCAACTCCCCCACGTGAGCGAATGCTATCGTGCGACACGGCAGGGAGGCGACGTGAGCAGACAATTGGTGCAGATCCTCGGGTTGGGTCTCGGGGTTCTCCTGCTCGTAGGCGGCATCGCGCTGATGCAGGCGTGGCGCGGGGGCGGCCGGGCGGACGAGCGCCAGGCGCTGGCCAGCCGCAACGGCTGGACGTACGTGCCCGACGTGGACGGCAACCAGTGGCGCATCACGGGGACCTTCGGGGAAACGGCGTTCGTGGCCGAAGCACAGCGGCCGCGGCACGACCGCCCGGTGGGCGAGATCCGGGCGAACCGCACCCGCGTGGTCGCGCAGGTCGCGGGGCCGGGGATCCGGATCGCGCCCGCCGGCCTGCCGACCCTGCCGGGAGCGGGCGACCTCGTGGCGATCGTGGCCGGGGAGCACGCGAAGCGCCTCGGTAGCGCGCCGGTGGTCCCGCTCACCGGAGCCTTCGGGGAGCGCTACGAGGTCCGCGCGGAGGACGCGGACGCAGCGGCGCGCCTGCTGGACGAGCGCCTGCGCGCGACGCTGCTCGGCGCCGCGGAGCGCTGGCCCGGCTCCCCGCCGATCGTGACGCGGCTGGACGGAACGCTCACGGTCACGCTGGGGGAGGACCTGACCGCGACCGCGGACATCGAGGCGTTCATCCGGGTGGCTCGCGGGGTCGTGGAGGCCGCGCAGGGGGCGCGCTGACGCGCTCGGCCGGACGTCGGCTCCACCCGGGGGTCGGGGGCCTACGGCGGCCGCTCAGGGGTAGAGCCCCCCCGTGAACAGCCACGCAGTGTCCAGATCGCAGACCCACAGGTCGTCCCAGCCGTCTCCGTCGACGTCTCCCGCCGTGGATGCCGTGTGGCCGAAGAGCGCGGTCCCTCCGCGCGCCCCCACACGGGTGATGCCATTCTGGGAGAGGAAACGATCGAGCCGCACGAGAACGAGCGTGAGCCCCTGGTCTACGCCGTCCGTCCGGGTTTTGTCTAGGCCATCGATGGCATTCTGAAGCAGGTCCATCGCGTCGAGCAGGCCATTCCACGACATGGGCGCAGGTGGAGGGACGGGAGCCATCCGGTTCGTGAGCGCATTCAGGGAGGGCCCGAGCTCGGCGAGCTGTCCCGAGAGGGAGCTCCACGCCGCGACGCGGGCCGGCGGGCACGACGAGGCCGGCCGGGAGGCGCTTCTGAAGTACATCTTGCGGCCCGCGGTCGCGCAGGAACGGGTGACCCGTGGGCCGGATGGACTCGTCCGGATCACGCTCAAGAAGCCTTTCTCGGACGGCACTGCTGAGCGACAATTACATCTCCCCATCGACGACAACTAGATCGCCCCATCCTGACGGGCGCGACTCGACCCACGAGAAACGACCCTTTTCGGGAAG
>JAYUKI010001044.1:0-9551 GCA_043764595.1 Myxococcales bacterium
GGCGTTGCCATCAACGACAAGCACATCGAGGTCATCGTTCGTCAGATGCTCCGCCGCGTCCGTCTCAAGGACGTGGGCGACACGAACTTCCTCGTCGACGAGCAGGTCGAGAAGCACACGTTCGAGAAAGAGAATCAGCGGGTCATCGAGCGCGGCGGCAAGCCGGGCATCGCCGAGCCGCTCCTTCTCGGCATCACGAAGGCGTCGCTTTCGACCGAGTCGTTCATCTCCGCGTCGAGCTTCCAGGAGACCACCAAGGTTCTCACCGAAGCCGCGATCAACGGGAAGACCGACCTCCTCAAGGGCCTGAAAGAGAACGTCATCATGGGACGTCTCATCCCGGCCGGCACGGGCATCCCGGCGTACAAGGCGCTGAACATGGTCGTCGAAGGTGGAGAGACCTACGAGCGTCCCGCAGCGCCCCAAGCGCCGCGTCCGCCGGACTCGCTCACAGCCGTCAACGAAGAGTAACCGCCGAAGGCTGGCTGCTTTTCGCCGATCCCTTCGGCTGGGCGGCGTCGGCCGTGCTCACGTACAGGAGTACAGGAGTCCGTTCCGCGCGACCCTCCTTGCCCAGCCTCGGTTTCGACGAAAATCAGCCAGCCTTCGCTGAGACGGATGAGAGGTCCGAGGGTTGTCCCTTGGGCCTCTTGTTTTTTTGTCCTCGGTCCGCTCACGCGAGGATTCGTCGGCTCGGGCGGCGGCATCGGACCCTCACGGCGCGCAGAGGGCGGTCCCCTTGCTTCTACGACGCAGGCCCAGGTTCCGCTGTCGCACACAGCGGTAGGCATCCGCCGGCCCCGACGAGCATGGGCGCGGGCGCGCGCCGAGCTTGCAGGTGCGCCTTCGGAGGCGTGTAGCAAGGGCCCTGATGAACACCTCTGGATGGTGTGTTATCGGCGCCGGCGCTGCTTGCGTGACTCTGCGGCTTCCGGACCTACGTCCGTGTCTCCGACGGTCTCTTCGTGGCTCAAATCGGATGTGCGCACGCGTACTTGTGCGTCTTCCGATGCGACGCGCGGGCGTGCCGAGGGTTCGTCGCTCACTCGCGGACGCCGAGCTCCGCGATCCTCTCTCGCGTCGCCGTGATAGCTCCGGAGCGCAGCACGAATGAGCGCTCCCTTGTGCCAGGTCACGACGAAGAGCATCGCGAGCGAGCCGAACATGACGAGCGGGATCATCTGTTGAGCGTTGAACGGGCGGAGAAGGAGCGGCACGATCACCCAGCCAAGGCCCCACAAGAGCCAGAGGAGCCTCCGGATGCTCTTCACCACCGCGTCTTCGTTCGTGGCGTCGACCTGCACGAGCGGCGCTCGTTTCATGGGAATGGGAGCCGGCGGCGCCGACGCGCGCGCGGTGTGGAGACCGTCCAACGCCTCGGTCACGCTTTTGGCGCGTCTATCGGGATCGGGTTCCAGCATGCGCTCGAGCGCCGACACGAGCTCGGGGCTCGTCCTTCCGCCGAGGGCGGCTCGGACATCGACGCGGAGGCCTTGATGGGGGAGCGTCTCGGGCTCGGCTCCGGTGAGCGCGGCGAGCGCCGTGGCCCCTACGGCGTAGACGTCCGTTCCGGTCAGCGCGCGGCCCTGGAACTGCTCGGGCGCCATGTAGCCCATGGTCCCCACGATGGTGCTCGAGCCTTTGCGCACCAAGAGCTCGCTGACCGCGCCGAAGTCGACGAACACGTACGAGCCATCGGGCCGCCGTACGACGTTTCGCGGCTTCACGTCACGATGCACGATGGGTGAAGCGCGCCCATGCAGGTACGTAAGGGCGCGATCCGCGCACGCCAAGAAGCGTCGGACCTCGGCTTCGGGAAGTGGGCCTTCGCGGCGTCGAATGGCGTCGAGAGTCTCGCCTTCGACTTTTTCCATCACGAGATAGAGCGCGCCTTCTTCTTCGAAGTGCCCGATGTAGCGAGGGACGAGCGGGTGATCGAGAGTGGCCAAGACGCGGGTCTCGCGCTCGGCGAGCTCGACGTCCTTCCAGCTTCGAGCGCCGCGCACGTCGAAGCGCTTGATCGCGACGGGCAGGTTCTTCTCGAGATCGATCGCGTCGTACGTGACTCCCTGGGCACCTTCGCCCAAGAGGCCTCGCTTGGCGTATCGCCCGTTCCCGAGCCGCGCTTCTGAATCCATGCGCCCTGTGTAGCACCACGCTCCTCTCGCCAAGGACGACATTGGCGCCTTGTCGTCGACTCTCGGCAGGACCTCGAGAGTGTGTCGAAATCGAAGCACGAGCCAGGCGGGAGACTTTTGCTCCCACATGGCTCGTGTTCCTTCCTATCGCCGCTCAACCCTTCGCCACACGGTCGAGCAACATCCGCCGGTACGTGCTTCCGACGGCCTTCGTGACGGCACCGCGAAGGGCTTTGTCCGTGACGCCTGCGGCGACCACGGCGTTCCACTCGGTCATGCATTCCTTGTGGAGATCCTTCACCATCGCAGGAACGAGGTTGGCCATGTCTTGCATGTCGTCGACGACCGGAATTCCAGCGTCCCGCAGGCGACCGAGCGCATTCTCGATGCGTCCTGGAAGCACGAAGGTGCGCACGAAGTCGTCGGCGGGGGACAGATCCGTTTGCGGCGAGCGGTCGCGTTTGGCCACTTCGGAGAAGCTCTCGGATTTGTGCTTGATGATGAGCCACTGGCCGAAAACGTCCCGCAAAAGCGGAGTCGACCGAATGACTACGCCTTCGGCCACGTTCGAGTCGTCCTTCACTCCATTGCGTTCGCCTTCGACGGAAGGCTTCTCCAAGAGAGCGTCGAACGCCTCCAAGCTGGGAGCCCCGCGCCAAATCTCCGGGACACGCGCGAGGCCCATGGCATCGGCGAGCGTCACGAAGAGATCGTAGGTGACGAAGTTTTCCCCTACGGCGATATCGAACGCGCGAAAGATCACGCGATCGTCCGGGACGTAGCGCACGCCGCGCTGGACTCCCGAGCCAAAGGCTTCACCGAAGACTGTGACCTCGGAGAAGCCGTAGGACGCGAAGGTGTCGAGCATGCGCTGCAAAAGGTCGGTTTGGCTCCGGAAAAAGCGCGCCGGACGGCCTCCGTAGAATCCGGCACCGTCGGTGCCGAGCTCTTCGTTGCGACCCCCGAACTCGATTTCGTCGGTGCTGCGAATGCCGGGACGGAAGTGAACACGGAAGTTCGTGCCGTGGATCTTTTCGGTGGCCACGACCTCCTTCACGGAGAGAATCTCGGGTCTTTTGTCGAGCCGTACGAGCTCGGGGTATTTCATGAAGCCCATGACGGTGCTCCTTGGTCGAAGTAAGGAAATGAAAAAGGCCGCCTCGGGAAATCCCAGGGCGGCCTCGGCGCAGCATGCGCTCGATCGGAACCGCCTTCAGTCGGGCCAAGCCTCGTACGCACCCATCACTGGCCACGCGCACGCCGTCCGAGTCGCGCAAGCTGGCGCGTCGGACGAGAGGGCTGGATGGTGGAGGGAGTGAAGATTCATGGCCTTGAGCTTGGGCGGAGCGGCGCACAATGCCATTTCTTCTTCGGTTGTCAAATCGAAGAGCTTGGATTCGACAGGAATCGATTGGGAGGCTCGGGATCCATGAGCTACGAAAAAGGCGCGTCGTAGGAACGCCCACGACGCGCCTTTTGGACGGACCACGTCCCTCGAAATCCAGGCTCAGCAGCCGGCGAAGGAACAGTACTTCGTACGGGTTTGCGAGAGGCTCTTCCGTGGCTGTCCGTAGGGCGAATACGGTAGCGAAGCCCATTCGTACGAGAGCTTCTTCATGGCGTTGGTGAACTCGGTGGCCGTGAGAGCGCGGCTCGTGGGCAAGGTCACGCCGCGCCGGCTGACGAGCTTCAAGGCGCCGAGGTCCTGGTTCTTCGAGCTGAACGACGCGTACCCGAGCCCGCCCCACGTGCTCGACAGGAACTGGTAGCGGCCAGCGGCGCTCGACGAAATGCCGCTGGCGCGCCAAACCGTCTTCGGGTGACGCTCGCAGCTCCGAAAGCAGTTGAACGCGAATCCGGTATTGTAGCCGTCTTGGCCACAGGAGCCGGCCGTTCCTTCGGTAAAGGCAATCGTGTCGAGCATTGCGCGGTGCTTCCCGGGCACGGCGCCGCTGGCAATGGACGGCGCGCACGTTGGCGCGGAGAGGGCCTCGGAGGACGACTCCACGCCTTCTTCGGTTTCCTCGGCAGTTGCAGAGCATCCGACGAGGAGCGCGGCACCGAACAAGGCAAAAAGAACCTGCGTTTTCATGACGATTTACCCACCTTGGAGAGTTGAGACTGCGGACTTGGCCGCGGCGATGGCTTCGATGCGGAGCTCCTCGTCGATTCCCTCGGAAGGCGGAATGCGCGAGACCCGATCGAGAAAATTCCGTGTGGCCGTCAACGCCCGATGGTCGTCGAGCTCGCCAAGCGTTTGCACCACTAGGGTTTGCGCGGAGAGATCGAGGCGCCCGCCCTCGAGAGCGGTGACCATGGCGTCGACCGACTCGCGGCCGCCGATTTCGCCGAGTGCTTCGACGATATTCGGAACGTTTCCGGCGGCGTCGGCCTCGTGGCGTTTGGACTCCTCGTTCAACCAACGCCCAAGAGTCTTCGTGGCCAGGGCCTTGTCCGAGGAGCCCGCCTCTTTGCCGAGCTTCGCGACGGCTCGGATGACCGAAGGCGCCGACTCGGGCTCGCGCGCGAGATCGACGGCCATCAGCGACGGAAGTGCGTGGGACTCGCGCCTTTCTACGATGGCTTGGATGGCCTCTAGTTTTTCTCGGTCGTCGTCGGAGTCGAGGGCTTGGGTGAGGCGTGCCACTGGATCGGCCATGGGCCGGAGGATCGCGGAGCTCGTCGGGGAACTGGGTACGAACGACGGCTCGGGCGACGGCTGGCGCGCCAGGCGCCCTTCGGCGGACGTTACGCCCTCCGGAGGCGATGCAGACGGTGTTGCCGCCCTCGCGTCGGTATCCGTGCTCGAGCGCCTGCCTACGAGCACGACGCCCGTGAGGGCGCACACCGCCAAGAGGGCGAGAGCCAGCGGGCGCAGCGGATGTCTTAGGTGAAACGCCATGTCGGTCGGGAGGTCCGAGACGACCTTCAGCACGAGCCATGCCAAAGGATATGGCTGCCGGGGCGCTGGGAAGGGGCGCCTTGGAGCTCTCGTATTCGTCACCCGGTGAGCGATTGGACCATGGTCATTTCTTGTCCAGTGCAGGCCATTCTTGGACTTCTGGTGCGCGCCATTCGGTCAACTAAGAATCGCTCGGAGGGCGGGATCGTCCCGACCTTTTCGCGGGAACCGAGCATGGTGGAAACATTCGTTTCCCCGCGGCTCTCCAGTGCCGCAAAGGTTTGGCGAGCCTTTGAACCTCGAGCCAAAAAGACGAGTCACAGTCGATCGAAGAGAGGGAGAACCAGGACTCCCGGAGTGCGCATGACGAGACCGACCGAAAAGGTCGAGATGCTCGTGTCCCCGAGTGTCGCGTCCGCACCCTCCAGGTAGATTCCCGTGCTCGCTTCGCCTCGTATGCGGCCGAAGAGGCCCTCGTGGTCGGCAGGGCCATCGAAGATGCTCGCGAACGAACCCGTCTCGAGCACCATCGAAGCTGCGACGCCCCGGCCAAAACGAGGCAACGAGCGCTCCGCCAAGACTCGGAGCTGGCCCTGCAACGAGAGTCTCACGTAGGCCTTCGACGTGCGCGGCGCAAATGGGTTGTCGCCGAGTCGGTTCCACAAGACCACCGCCCCTTCGGCATAGGCTCCATCGATCCGCGACGAGCCCGACTGGGACCGAAGGTACCCGACACCGAAATCGAAGCGCCGACCGAGCGCGGCTTCGTCGAGCTGCATGGGATGGAGCCCGACGCGGACGTCGAGTGGGACCTCGGTCGGTCGTCCCTTTACGGCGAGCGCTCCCGTCCCGACCGACACGCGCGTCGGGGGAAGGACGAGGCAACCCGTTCCGAGCGTCAGGATCATCCCGGCGAGGCATCCCCGGAAGAGCACGTCAGAGCGCTTCGCCAAAGGCGAAGAGGCGCTCTTCGATGGCTCGATAGGCGGCGAGCTCTTCGGCCCGAGTGACCGAGAGGCGCAAGTGCACGTCGCCATTGGCGAGCGTGATCACTCCGAGCCCATCGGGACGGACGTGCATTCGCGAGGACGTTCCAAAATAGCTTCCGCCGTGACCTGCGGCGCGGGCGTTCGCCACGAGGCGGTGCTCCCAGAAGAGCCCTTGCCCGTCGATGTCGTTCCCCGTTTCCTTTGCGGCAACGTGGACCCTTGTCATTTCCGCGACCGCTGCCGCCGACAGCACGCGCTTCCCGAAGGCTTCTCCTCCGTTTGCCATGGAGACGAGGAACGTCGAAAGCTCTTTGGCAGGCGACCGAAGCGCCGTGGCAGGAAGGTAGGGGACACTCGATTGGGGCTCTGCGGCTTGACCTTTGCCGCTCACGTAGGTGTGCGGAGTGGCCACGTTCGTGGGAACGAAGTCGGCGAACAAGAACGATGTCGTGGGCATTCCTAGGGGAAGAAAGACTTCGTCGCGCATGTACGTGGCGAAAGGCTTCCCGCTCACCCGCTCGAGCAGGAGACCGACGAGCGCCGCCCCGAAGTTCGAATAGAGAAACGATTCCCCGGGAGGCCGTGGCCCATAACTCTCTCCGTCGGTGTACGTGGCGCCCCCGGGAACGAGGTAGGGCTCCAAGAGCTCCCGGAGCGACATCGTTGGGTCTCCGGGCCTCGAGAGCGACAACAGCCGGGCCCCCGTCTCGTGAATGCCCGACGTGTGCGTCATGAGGTGCCGGAGCGTGATCTTCCGGTCTGGAAACTTTGGGTTTCGGACCTTGAAGGGAAGGTATGCGCCAATGTCTTCTTCGAGCGAGAGCTTCCCCGCTTCGACGAGCTTCATGGCGCCGACTCCGGTGGTCGTTTTCGACAGCGAAGCGAGGAAGAAGGCCGTGCCGTCCTCGACGGGGCGGCGACTTGGCACGTCGGCGAGGCCGTAGTGGCGAAGGAGGAGGAGCTTGCCTCCTTTGATGACTGCGGCCGAAAGCCCGGGCAAGCGAGCTTCTTCGAGCTTCTTGGTCACGAAGTCGTCGAGGGTTTCCGGCGTGGACGGCGGCACCTCGTTCGAGCCACATGCGGCCACGGCGACGCCTGCCAGTGCCTGGGAGAGGAAGGTCCTTCGGTTCACGCGTTCGACTTTAGCGCAGTTGGCGCGTTGGCTAGGTCGAAGCTCTTGGCGCTTAGAGCTTCGGACAAGCGCCGGCGGACTTGACGCTCACCGAGGCGCGGTCGGCCTCGCACGGATTCGTGTAGTCCATGTTGTCGCAGCCGCACACGGGATCGAACGTCCGATTGCACGAGAGCGGGATCTTCGCGCAGGCGCCGGGGGCATCGGCGACGCCGCACATCGCGGCGATATCGCGTTTGCAGAAGCTTCCACTCGTACAGCTTCCTGGAGCCCCTCGCGTTCCGCAGGCCGCGCCGTCGGCAATGGGGCATACGCCCTTCGACGCCACGCTCACCCCCTGCGCGGCGGCCTCGCAGCCGTTGCCATAGGTCTTTCCGTTGCACCCACACACCGGATCGTTAAGGTCGGGGCAGCCCTGGGGAATGGGGGTGCACACGCCAGATTGGTCGGCGGCACCGCACATGGCCGCGATATCGAAATTGCAGAAGAGCCCAGTTGCGCACGGAGGTCGGCCGCGGCCACCGCATGCACTGCCCGCATCGAGTCGTGCGTCGCTTGCCGCGTCGGCGCTCGCGTCGTTGGCCGGTGGGCCGGAATCGGGGAGCACGGGGCAGTCCTTGAACTCCCAACCGCAGGTGCCGTCTGCTCGGCCGAGACAGCTTGCAGAGATGCTTGGACCACCGGGACAGAGCTTCAGTCCCTCCGGCGCGCCGCCGGTGCACGTGGTGCACGGCTCGCCCGCTTTCGGAGGGGTCGCTCCGGCGTCGGTGCCAGAAATCGTGCTGCCACCGCACGCTACGAGGACGGCCACGGCAAACGAAGAGGCAAAGGCGAAGGAAGGCTTCATTGGGGCTCCGGCGAGACGAAAAAGGAATTGCAGAGTAGCACGGCGAGTGGGCGCGGACAGGACGGCTCTCGGCGGGCCTCGCTCAACCTTCGGCGTCTTCTGCCGCCGTGACGGTTTTCTTTGGGGCGGGAGCGTCCGTCTCGTGGGCTTCTGTGAGCTCGGTGAGCTTGTTGCGGAGCTGGTACATCTGGTCGAAGCCGAGCCCTTGGCCGATGAAGGGAACTCCGTACGTGAGTGCGGCCAAAGCGACGAGCCCTGGAATGGCCCAGAGCGCCGTCGGAGGCTGTCCGAGTGTCGTTTGGGAATACCCGTACGCGCCACTCAAGAGTCCAAAGATCCCGAGAATGAAATAGACGGCGGTGTACATCGTCCACACGTGCGGATGCGGGCCAAAGCGCGCGGACAGGCGACAGCCTTGCCCGTCTTTCGCAAGATCGACGATGAGCTGGGGCGACCAGAGGTGTTGTTCCTTCCGGGCGAACGCGAGCTCCACCCTGTCGGGGAGAGCAAGCCCCTTGATCCGCTCGTTCGTCTTCAGGAACGAGCTGACTCTTCGTCGGACTTCTTCCGGGGTGAACGACGAAGCGAGCTCGAAGGTCGGGCGGGGTCGCGGGAGCGCTTCGGACATGGCACTAGGATAGACAAGACGGGAATGCCGCGGTCGTGATCTTCGCAAGGCGGCGCATTTGGTCCTGGGCTCGGAGCGCCGCGCAAGGCGTGCGCGTCTTGCGTCCGCCGCGCCTCTAGCGCTCGTCGCCGACAGCCAAGCAGCGCGCGGTTTCGCGAGCCCATGGAGGCGCGCCTTCTGCGCTTCGCACCTCCCCCACCTCGCATCGGAGAAGGCTCGGGGCGGCTGCCGTCGCTCGTAGCGCGCCCCGTCGGCGCGCCATAACGTGTGCAACCTCAGCACCGAGCAGCAAGATCTGCGCGGAGTAGTAGATCCAGACCACGAGCGCGACGAACGATCCGGCCGCTCCGTAGGCCGAGCCGAACGAGGCTTTGCCGAGGTAGAGTCCCAAGACCCACTTCCCTACCGTGAAGAGCACGGCTGCCACGAGTGCGCCCGTGGTCGCGTCCCGCAGGGCGACCTTCGCGTCCGGAACCACCACGAAGAGGCTCGTGAACAGGGCGCCCGTGAGCACGAACGAGGAGAGCGTGCTCGCGGCTTGCCAGAGCGTCGCTCCTCCGGGCAGCGTGTCCGTGAAGAACGTCCCGATGGCACTCAACACCGTGCTCAAGAGCAGCGATGCAAAGAGCACTACGGCGGTTGCGAGGACCATGGCAAAGCTGAAAAAGCGGTCGCGCATGAAGCTCCGGACGCGCTGGCCAGGCCTCGGAGGAACCTTCCAAACGGCGTTGAGGGCGCTCTGGAGCTCGACGAACATGCCCGAAGCTCCGACCAGGAGCACGACCCCACCAAGGACGGTGCCCACTACGCCGGCGTGGCTGGCCCGTGCGCTCATCACCACGGCTTCGACGGCGTTCGCCGGCTCCCGTCCGACGACGCTCGTGAGCTGACTCGAAATCTCGCCTCGTGCGGCTT
>JAYUKI010001045.1:0-9550 GCA_043764595.1 Myxococcales bacterium
GGAGAACGGACCGCGCATGATCTTCGACTGGCTCCATGGCCTGTTCTCGAACGACCTGGCGATCGATCTCGGGACTGCGAACACGCTCATCTACGTCAAGGGCAAGGGCATCGTGTCCTGCGAGCCCTCCGTAGTGGCCGTGCAGCGGGACAGCCGAGGCGGAAACAAAATTCTCGCGGTCGGACGCGAAGCGAAAGAGATGCTCGGCCGAACGCCGGGGAACATCCGCGCCGTTCGTCCACTGCGCGACGGCGTGATCGCCGACTTCGAGATCACCGAGGCGATGCTTCGGTACTTCATCGCCCGCGCACACAACCGTCGGACGCTGGTGAAGCCCCGCATCATCATTTGCGTTCCCTTCGGCATCACCGAGGTCGAGAAACGCGCCGTGAAAGAGAGCGCCGAGAGCGCTGGCGCCCGCGAAGTTTACCTCATCGAGGAGCCCATGGCGGCCGCCATCGGCGCGGGCCTTCCCATCACCGAGCCCTCCGGAAATATGGTCGTCGACATCGGTGGTGGAACGACCGAGGTCGCGGTCATCTCCCTCGCCGGCATCGTGTACTCGCAGAGCGTGCGCGTCGGCGGCGACAAGATGGACGAAGCCATCAGCGCCTACTTGAAGCGCAAGTACAACCTCGCCATCGGCGAACAAACAGCCGAACGCATCAAAATGCAGGTGGGGAACGCCTACCCGCTCGAGCAGCAGCGCACCACCGAAGTGAAAGGCCGCGACCTCGTCGCAGGCGTTCCAAAGACGGTCATCGTGAACTCGGACGAGATCCGCGAGGCCCTCGCCGAACCCACGAACGCCATCGTCGAAGCCGTCTTGCTCGCGCTCGAAAAGACCCCGCCGGAGCTCGCCGCCGACATCGTCGACAAGGGGATCGTCCTCACCGGCGGTGGCGCCCTTCTCGCGAACCTCGACGTGCTCCTTCGTGAAGAGACGGGCCTTCCCGTCATGGTGAGCGACGATCCCATCAGTGCGGTCGTGCTTGGCAGTGGCAAGGCGCTCGATCACATGGAGCTCTTGAGGGAGGTGACCATCGGCTGAGGCTTGGCCTCCGTCGTAGTCACCCGGGTCAAGCGCCGTGTCATCCTTCAAACGCTACCGCGACGTGGGCATCGTCATTCTGCTCCTCGCGGTGCCGTTCTTCTTTCTTCGTACGAACATGAAGAAGCCGGAGAACTTGAACGCCATGGACCGCGCGGTCCTACGCGTGAGCGCGCCGGTCGAGTTCGGCGCATCGAGCCTCGCCCGGGGCGTGTCGAACGTGTGGGACAGCTACGTCTATCTCGTCGACGTGAAGTCGGACAACGAGCGTCTCGCCTACGAAAACGCTCGGCTGCGCGAGACCGTGCACCGACTCGAGCAGACGCAGGTCGAGAACCAAGAGCTGCGTCGGCTTTTGCAGCTCCGAGAAGGAATCCCCGGAGATCTCGTCAGCGCACAAGTGGTGGCGAAAGACTTCAACGCGTTCTTCCGCGTGACGCGCGTCGTGCTCGATCGCGGCTCGCGAAACGTTCGTCCTCACATGCCCGTGGTCGCTCCGGACGGGGTAGTTGGCGCCGTTTTGCGAGTCGCGGGCGACGCCGTGGACGTTCAGCTCGCCGCGGACGCAGGGTTCGGCCTCGACATCGCGAACGAGCGAACGCGCGCGCGCGGGTACATCCGCGGCACGGGAGACCCTTCACGCTACTTCTGCAAAGTCGAGAACGTGGACTCCGCGGACGACGTCGAGGTCGGCGATCTTCTCGTCACGAGCGGCAAGGGAAAATGGTTCCCGAAGGGGCTTCCCGTCGCGAAGGTCACGAAGGTCACGAAGCGCGAGACCGGCCGTGATCAAGAGATCGAGGCCGCCCCCACGGTGAACTTCTCGCGCCTCGACTCGGTCCTCATCTTGGTGACGCCGCCTTCGGACGAAGAGAAACCCGAAGGCAAAGACGCCAAAGACAAACCGAAGCCCAAGCCATGAGATTTACTGCCTTTTTCGGGGCAGGTCTCGCGCTGCTCCTGCTCCAGTCGAACATCTTCCGCGCCGTGGTCGTCGCCGAGCGGCTGTTGTCGTCGTTCCTCATGTGGGCGCATCTTGCGAACCACGAGGTTCACGTTCCCGGGTTCTTGCCGCAGCTCGTGTTGCCTCTGGTCGTCTACATGGGCGTCCACGAGTACTCGCTCGTGCGCGGGGCCTCGGTGTCGTTCGTTCTCGGGTACTTCACCGATCTCGTAGGCATCGCGCCGGTCGGTCTCTACACCTTCACGTACGTCGCGACGTTCGTGCTCGCGCGGGCCGCAGGCGTGCGCTTCGCCGCCCAGACCCGTTGGATGCAGGTCGTGCTCGCTCTCGTATTTTCCCTCGTGCACAGCATCATGGTGGTCATCCTCATCGCGATCTTCTGGCGCGAACGGGACGGTTGGATGCCACGAATGATTGCTCCGATGGCCATTCCGCACGTCATCGCGACCAGCATGACGGCGCCGCTCGTTTTTCGTCTCGCGCAGCGGATCCACCTCGCCACGCAAGGCGCGCTGCGGGACCCCGGAGCGCCGCCGTGAGCGAGCGCATCGTTCCGCGCTCCGACGTGGGGGAGTTCCGCAAGCGCTACCAGTGGATGGCGCTCTTCGCGTTCGTGTCCTTCGCGATCGTGGTCGTGCGCCTCTTCCAGCTCCAAGTGGTGGGCGGAAAAGAATACGCGCAGGTCGCCCACGAGAACGTGATCCGGCGCGTGACGCTGTCGACCACACGAGGTGTGATTCGCGACGCGTACGGCCGCGTGCTCGCGTCGAGCCGTCCCGCGTTCAACGTCTACATCGTGCCGGGCCGCGTGATGCCGAGCGCGAGACCCCCGCGCAAGTGGGGATCGATCGACGAGCGCGACTCGTTTCCGCAGATCGCCGACACGCTGCGCCTCAACCCGGACGAGCGCACACGCCTCACCTCGAAGATTCGCGAAGCGTGTGTGACCGACGAGGACAAGTCCGCGTGCTGGCACAGTATTTTGGTGCGTGAGGACGTCCCTCGGGACATCGTCGCCGAGCTGAAGCAGCACGCTTGGGAGCTCGTGGGGAGCGAAGTCGTGAGCGCCCCGGTGCGCCTCTATCCGTACAAGGCCCTTGGCTCGCACATGCTCGGCTACGTCGCTCAGGTCGACTCCGAGACGCTGTCGAAGTTTCGCCCCGAAAATTACAAGACCATGAGCGCGGAAGAGCGCGCCAAATCGAACCCACTCGGCTACGCGCCGGGAGATACGCTCGGCGCCACGGGCATCGAGCGCGCTTGGGAAGCCTACCTCCGCGGCCAGCGAGGCTGGGAAAAACGCGTGGTCGATGCGCGCGGCCGATACCACACGGGTCCCGAGGCCGATCGTCTCCTCGACAACCCGAAACGCCAAGAGCCCATCCCCGGACGGGACCTCCGGCTCACGATCGACATGGAGCTCATGGAGGGCATCGAAAAGTCGATGCGCTCGCAGATCTCCGGCGCCGTGGTCGTCGTCGACGTGCGCACTGGGCGACTTCTCGCGCTCTATTCCAAGCCCGACTTCGATCCGAACGATCTCTCGGGCGGCGCCGGTCGGGAGAAAGTTCGCGAGACGTTCAACAAGCTCTACGCCGACACACTCCGGCCCATGCTCGACAAGACCATGAGTGGTGCGTTCCAGCCCGGCTCGACGTTCAAGCCGTTCTCCGCGCTCGCCGCACTCGAAGCGAAGCTCATCAATCCTGCCGAGGGCGAACGCTGCGACGGCTACCTCTTTTACGGACGCCGCGTGTTTCGGTGCTCCCACGTGCACGGCCGCGTGAACATGCGCCAAGCCATCGCCCAGTCCTGCAATATCTACTTCTATAGGCTCGGCGAGACCGTCGGCATCGACCGATTGGCGCACGTGGCTGCCGAGTTCGGCTTGGGCCAAAAGACTGGGCTCGGCATCAACCCGGAAGCCCAGGGTCGAGTCCCCACTCGCTCCTGGTACGCGCTCCGCTACAAGGGCCAGTTCCGAATCGGTTTCACCCTCAACTCGGCCATTGGCCAGGGCGCGACCACGGTGTCCCCGCTCCAGCTAGCTCTCGCCTACGCCGCCATCGGCAACGGCGGGACGGTCTACATGCCCCAAGCCGTTCGGGCGATCGAGGCCGCCGACGGCGCCGTGCTCCAGGATTTCCCTCCACGCGTGCGCCAAAAGGCCCGCATCCAACCGGAAAACCTCCAGCGAATCAACGAGGCTCTCCACGCCGTCGTCAACGAAGAGCACGGCACGGCGTACCCGGTACGTGACCCGTCTCTCGATATGGCCGGCAAGACCGGTACGGCCCAGACCGGCTACGTGGCCACCGGAAAAGACAGCGCGAAGACGGCGTGGTTTCTCGCAAAAGACCACGCGTGGTTTGCCTCGTTCGCTCCCTACAGATCGCCGGAAGTGGCCGTGGTCGTGCTGGCCGAGCACGGCGGCTCCGGTCCCACGATCGCCGCGCCCATCGCGATTCAAGTCGTTCGCGAGTACACGCGGCTTCGCGCCATTCGCAGCGGCAAGCCTCCCCCTCCCGTTCGTGATCCCCAGCGCATGCGGCCCCCGGCGCCGGCTCCCTCGGCGCCATTGACGGCCCCCGGCGTACCAGGCGGCCCTGCGCAGCTCGATCCGAACGACCCCTTGCCTCCTCCCGTGCCCGTGGTTCCAACGGCCATTCCACCGGGCGGTGGCCAAGACGAGGACATGCCATGATGCGCGAGTTCGGACTCGGAAACCGCGGCGTCGCGCGCGCCCGTGAGCTCTTCGACTGGCCACTCTTCCTCGTGAGCTCGATGCTCGCGGTCGTCGGCGTCATCAACTTGTACTCGGCGACGAGCGCCGCCCGCGCGGCACTGTCGGACATCTACATCCAGCAGATCTACTGGCTCGTGCTCGGTGGAATTTTCGCCACCGTCGTCTCCGCCATCGACTACCGCCACTACGAGCGCCTCGGCTATTTGCTCTACGGCGTCGGCATCATCTCGCTCTTGCTCGTTTTCGTCCTGGGCAAAGACATCCGAGGGAGCTCGCGCTGGATCAACATTGGCAGCTTCAGCCTTCAACCAAGCGAATTTACGAAGCTTTTCCTCATCATTGCGCTCGCCAAGTACCTGCATGACGACCCCAAGAGCGAGGGGCGTACGCTGTCGGATCTGGTGGTCCCCGCCATCATCGCGGCAGTGCCTACACTGCTCGTCTTGAAGCAACCGGACCTCGGCACCGCGCTCATCCACGGACTCATTTTCACGACCATTTGCCTCCTCACGCGCATCAAGTTGAAGAGCCTCCTGTCCCTCGTGATCGGCGGCGGAGTTCTCTTCCCGCTCGTCTGGACGTACGGGATGAAGGACTACCAAAAGAAGCGCATCACGACCTTCTTGAACCCGGAAGAGAACCTCCTTGGCTCGGGCTGGCACGCCCACCACGCGCGCGTGGCGATTGGCGCAGGCGGCGTCACGGGCCAGGGATTCATGAAGGGTACACAGAACCAGTTTCACTTCTTGCCAGACCAGCACTCGGACTTCCCGTTCGCCGTCTACGCCGAGGATTGGGGCTTTTTCGGCGGATTTTTCCTGGTCTTTTTGTATGCGTTTCTCGTCCTGTGGTCGATTCGCGTCGCGGCGTCGGCCAAGGACCGCTTCGGCGCCGTGCTCGCCATCGGATGTGGCGCCCTCATTTTCTGGCACGCGATCTTCAACCTCGGGATGGTCACGGGGCTTCTTCCCGTGGTCGGCGTGACGTTGCCTCTCTTCTCTGCCGGAGGCTCGTCGGTGCTCACCATCATGATGGCGATAGGCCTCCTGATGAACGTGTCGATGCGGCGGAACGCTCCTGCCGGGGTCCTCGGCTGAGCGTCGAGGCGAAGAGCCGGCGTCCGCGGCGTCAGTCGAGGGCCCTTAACCACGCGAGGAGCTTCTCGCGTTCCGTCGGCCCCAAGTCTTGCCCGAAGGTGTGCCCGCCGCGAGGCCTTTGCGCGCGCGGGAGGAGCAGCTCGTCCAAGGTTCGGACGGCGCCCGACGACAAGAGTGGAGAACGAAGCGCCACGCCTCGGAGCGACGGAACACGTGCCCGCCCCGTGGTTCGCTCCGGCCCGAGGAGGATCGCCGCGTCGGTCTCGACGTCCTCGAACGGAACGGCAGGTCCCGTGAGGTCCGCACCGCCATGGCAGCGTCCACATTGGCCCTCGAAGAGGCGTGCGCCTTCGCTTTGGAGGGAAGACGGTGCTCGAAGGGCCGTCCCGAACGAACGCACGTAGAGCGCGAGGCCCAACGCGACCTCGCGCGGCGGCCTTCCGGTTTCACCAAGGCTCGTGATCGCGAGGGTCTCGATGCGAATCGCGAGCGGAACGAGCCCATTCCGGAGCGTGCCCGCGCGGTGCAAATTGACCTGGAAACGAACCGGCCGAAGGTCCGTGATGGCCGTCGGGTTCTGGACGCCATCGGCGGTCACGTCCACTCGCCCTCGGCCCCAAGGCTCCGGAGCGCTTCCGGACGCATCCGCATCGAGGAGATCGATTCGAAGGTCGTCGTTGGTCTTGCCTAGAACGAGCCGTCCCGCCTCTGGCTTCGCGTGGCATGTCGCGCACGTGAGGGCCAGATGCACGCTGCCGTCGGCGAGCTTGGCGCGGACGAGGCCTCCGACTTGGCCTTCGTGCTCGTACAGCCCGTACCGGGTCACGGCATCGGCTCGCGTCAAGGCCTTCTCGGCGTAGTCGGCGAGTTGGAGCGGATAGGACACGAACGCACGACGCCCGAGCTCCAAGAGCTCCGTCTCCGAGCGCGTCGCGGGAATGGTGAGCGAAACGTAGGCCTCGTCCGCCGGGGCGCCCACGAAACGGGCTGGCGCCACGCTCGGATTCCACTCGGGCAGCGCCCCCCACGCACTCTCCGTGTACGACGCGAGCCTTCGGCGCGCGTAGCCGTTGCTCGTGCTGACGAGCGACCGTTCGAGCTCGCTGCGACGGAACGCGGGACTCCCCAAGTACGCAACGATGGTGTCGACGGACTCCGGCGTTTGCCCCGAAGGGACGAACGACGAAGATGCTGGAGCGCCGCACGACGCCCCCGCTACGAGAACGAAGGCAACGAACGAAGCTCGCGAGGCCGCTCCCACCCACCTACGGGAACGCACTCCCGCGCCGTGCACAAGCACCTCTCCAAGTCGTTGGAACACTTGATTCTTTCGGACTACTTGCCAATCTCCGCAGTCACGGCTTGGGCGAGCGCGCAGTTGTTCACTTGACGCTTCATCGCCGCGCGCGTCTCGGGATCGGTCATGCCGTGCTCACCGGCCATGAAAAACTGCCCCTCGGCGCTCCGGCGTAGCCGCAGCAAGACTTCTTTGGTCTTCAAGTGGACGACCACGACGCGGGCCGGGTGCGGAAGCGCCTGAAGCTCTTCATGGGACGGAACGCCGCCATCGGCCTGCGCCTTGGCTTCGTCGGTGTCTTCGTCGAGAACGAGCAAGAAGAACTCGGCGCCCTTCACGATCGTCACCGCGAGAGGAATCTCGCCCGCCTGGGCCTTGTCGTACTGCTGCTGGAACACGCGAACGCGCATCTCGTTCTCGGCCGCTTTCACCTCTGCAACCCACGCCTCGTCGAGCACGCGCGTGGCGCCGTACGCCTGGCGGAGATTCCAAGGTCGCTCGTCCCCGGGACCTGCATCGGGCTTGGCAGGGGTGCCCTTCAGGAGGCACGCGACGAAGCTATCTTTCTGGGAGTCTGCGGCCGCCGCCCGAAGCGTGGCTGCATCCTTCGCTTGAGCGGTACGAAGGCGCAAGTAGATGCCCGACAGCGCACGAAAATCCCACGAAGGAACGTCCTTCTTCACGACGTCGCCCGCGTACGGATCGCGCGCATTTTCGAGCGTGATCGACTCGAGAGTGTCGCGCAGCGGCGTCCACTCTTTGCCGACGGTCGCGGCTGCGGCCCGCTGCTTCTTGAGCAGGTCCTCGCGGGCGGTCTCGAGCTCGCGGTTCGACGTGAGATACGCCACGAGCAGAACGAGCAACACGCCGCCACCGATGAACAGGAAGAAGCCCCCTCCAGGCTTTCCGAACTTCCGAGCCTTGCGCTCTTCGCGCATCAACGCCACCGACTTCAGTCCGCGCTCTCGTTCCATCCCAAGCTCCGTACACGTGCACCCCCTCGAGGTTTCACGCGATCGACGAAATCGTACATGCCCCGACGCATGCGGTCTGCACATGCTTCGGTCGGCGAGCATTCGCCCGAGAAAAGTCACGCTCCGAAAAAGGAAACAGCCGCTGGGAAAGACTCCCGGCGGCTGCCTCGTTCGCTGAGCCCGTGGGGGCTCACGCTGGCCTCACTTGGCCTTGGGAATCATGTTCACCATGAAGCTCACGTTCGGGTACCCGGCAAAAGCCGCGGTCTGGAACACGCTCTTCACGACGATGGCGGGGACGTCTTGGTCGACCTGGAGCACGACGACTCCCGGGAATTCCTTGCCGGGGTGAAGCTGCTTCCAGAGCTCTCGCTTGCCCTTGAGGACGTTGAAGAGCTCGTCGATGCGCTGCAGGCGCTTGGAATCTTCGATCGCGCGGGTGTTGCCGGCAAGGTTGCCGTCCACGAGGATTTGGCTACCTGCGATGCCCACCATCGGGGCGTCGATCATGTCGAGTGTGTTCTCCGCTTTGGGGAGCACGACACCCTTCGCGACCGTGGTTTCGCCGGAGGCGCTGAAGGTCATGAGGAGAAAAACCACCGTGACGACGAGAAAGTCGATCATGCTGGTGAGAGAGAGAGAAGCACCGACCGCGCGTCGTCCGCCGCCAGTCACTTTGTGCTGGACGAACTTGAGCGGAATCATGTGCATGAGGCGACGGCCAGGCTGATGAATCGTCATGGCAAGCTCCTCAGTTCACCGCGAAAGTAACGTTGAAAGCGGGGAGCTTCTCGGCTTTGCCGCCGACCGTGTAGTCCCGCTTCGCCTTGTAGATCGCGTCGATCACGCCGACGAGGTACACGAAGGGAACCTCGTTGTCGCAGTGGAGCACGGCTTGGTCGAACTTCTTGTCCGAGCCCTCGCGGTGCGTACCGGTCGTCTTCCACTCTGCCTCGATCTTGTCGGCGAGCTCGGGGAAACGAATGACCTTCGTGTTGCCCTCTTTGACGAGGTTGTCTTTGCGGGGCACGTCGGTCGTGTTGATGACCGTTCCGCCCTGCTTCCAAACGAGCTTGAAGACGTTCGGATCGTTCATTTGAACGTGGAGTTGCTTCTCAGGCTCCACGGTCACTTGCTCGTCCGGCCTCGGAGGCCCTGGGACCTGCGCGTCCGCATTGAGGCGCGCCATCTGCGACCAAACGGCCGTGATGAGCAAGAACGAGATGGTGACCATGAGCAGATCGATGAACGGGATCATGTTGATCTCCGAATCGGTTGCCCGTCGACCTTTGCCACCCCCACCACCTACGTCTACGCCACCCATGTTGCTGCTCCACCGAAACTAGTATTGAGGACAGAGAGCCGTGGCCTTCCACGGCCCCCTTCCTTGATGGCTTGGCTAAATCGTTCGAGCGAAGCTG
>JAYUKI010001046.1:0-9544 GCA_043764595.1 Myxococcales bacterium
CGGAAGCCCATCTTCGCGAAGAGCCGTTGGGCGCTCGCGTTCTGGGTCGCGGTCAGCAAGACGAGCCGAGGGGCACCACGGCGTTCGAGCTCTTTCTTCACGGCACGGACGAGGACCTCGCCCACCCCACGACCACGTGCGCGCTCGTCGACGAAAATGTCATGGAGCTTTCCGCACGCATCGAGGAGCTCGAAGTAGTTGCGACCTTCCAGCGTGGCGTACGCGTAGCCCATCACCTCGCCGTCCACGATGGCCGCCAAGAGGATGCTCTTGGGATCGGCGAGCACGCGAGGCAAGAACTTCGCGTACCCCGCGGCAGGATCGTCGACGTGGAGAAACCTCTCGGGGTCGTAGCCTTCGTGTTGGAAGACAAGCATCCCGGCGAGTCGGGCCACGGCGGGGATCTCGTCAGGGTGGGGAGGGCGTACGTCGACGGCAGTCACTGCGCCACACTACTGCTCACGCGTCTCGTCGGGTGACAAGTCTTCGGGCCGGGTCGAGCCCGAGTCTGCGAGGTCGAGACCCCCGCAGACTTCGTAGCGAAGCGGAGAAGGCGAGGACTCTCAGGCCCGTACCTCGAGCTCCTGCGTGATGCGGGCGAGAGTCCTCGACTTCTCCGCTTCGCTACGAAGTCTGCGGGGGTCTCGACCTCGCAGACTCGGCCTCGACCCGGCCCGAAGACGTGTCACCCTGCGGGCGTCTTTGGCCCGTTCGTTACATCCGAGGACCTTTCCCGGCACCGCGAATTTGCCCGTGGCCGCGCATCCCCGGTATCAGAGGATCGATGCCCGTCCGAAGATTCGCCATCTTCTCTCCCCTTGCGCTCACCCTCGCGCTTTTCGTCCCGGCCCCCGAGGCTCGTGCGGCGGGGTGGCAGGAATGGCATCAAACGGGCAACGATCTCTTCGTCACGCTCGATCGCACGGGGCTCGCCCACGTGGAGCACCACGTGCGCTACCGCGTGGTCGCCGGCAAGATGCAGAGCTTCGACCTTCCGACGATCGACATGGAGGCGCAGATCGCCCCCGAAGTCTCGATCGTGACCGAGGACGGAACGCGGCTCTCAGCCCACGCCGAAGGCATCTCGGCCAAGGCCATACGCGACATGCCCGAGGCGGACGCAGGCTCCCAGGTGGTGCGTGTCACGGTGGACGATCCAAAAGGCCTGAAGCGCGGCACGTATGCGTTCGTGGTGGCCTACGATCTCGACGCCTGGAAAACGAAGCACCTCACGAAGGACGGCTCGCTCGTCCGCGTGACGTTCAAGCAGCCGCCCTCGCTCGAAGGCCGTGACGCCGCCCGCGCCGTGTTTCGCTTGCCCCCTGGCCCGACCGAGCCGCGCATCCTGGTGAAGGACGACGGCAGCTCCGATGGGGAAGGGGAGGGAACCGCCCTCGTGACGCTTCGCCGCAGCGCCGAAGTGGACGAGCTCGAGCTCGTGCGCGCCCACGTCTCGCGTGGCGAGGTCGTGCCTTGGGCGGTCCGCGCCGACGCAAAGGCCTTTGCAGCCAAGGCGTCCGGTGCGCCCGGAGGAGCCCCCGTGCACGCCGAGGTGGCCCCGAAGGATCGCAAGCGCTCGGCCGCCGCCGTCTGCGTGGCGCTCGTCTTGGCGCTTGCTTTTGGCGCGCTGTTTGGTCGAAAATCCCGCGCTTTCGGGCTCGAAGTGGCGCGTCTCGGTCTCGCGCCGCGCCCGCTCGTGCCGCTGCCCGCGTGGGCTCGGCCTCCGATTTTTGCCCTCGCGTTCACGGCGGGCGTGTCGCTCTCGGTTCTGTCGAGCCCTCTCGGCGGCGCCGCATTCCTTCTCGTGGCCATGCTGGTTCTGGTGGAGCTTCGTCCGCGAAAGAAAGGCTTTCGGGTTCGTGGGCCGGGCGACTGGAAGCCGCTCCCCAAGGCCTCCGTCGAGAGCACACGTGACCGTCTTTCGCCTTGGATCGATGGCACCTCGCCGCGCGGCGCCGCCGTGTTCGTGGGCTTCGTGGCCGCTTCGTACGGTCTCGGCCTCCTTGCCGAGCACTGGACCCCGGGCACGTCGGTTCTTGCACCACTCGCCGCCGTGGTCCTCCTTCCTCTGTTCTTCTCCGGAGTCTCCGGGCAGCTCCCTTCGGCGGCGCTCGGTCGCACGTTGCGCCTCTTGAAGCCGTTGTCGGACCGCGTCGCGAAGCACCCGGAGCTTCGGGTGAAGCTCTACGGGCGCATGCCGAAAGGCGAGTCGCGCTGGGACGAAGCACGCCTTCGCGCCATGCCACGCGGCGCCATGCCCGGAGTCCGAGGGCTCGAGGTCGGTGTGGTGGAGGCCCGCACGATGACGGGATTCCTTCCGACGCCCGAGGTGCTCGTGCGTGTGTTCGACGGTAGCGCCGCCCACACGCGTCTCGAGGGCTCTCGGGACGAGTCGCTGGCCACCCGTTCGGCCCTCCCCGGACGCGAGGCCGACGAAAAGGTCCTGCGCTTCGTGCCTGCCGGAGCCGACCCGAAAGAGGTCGAGACGCTTCTTCTCACCCTCGCCGCCGAGCTCTTGGACCGCCGAGGGGCGTCGCTTCGTACGAAAAAAGCGGCGGCCTACGCCGGAAGCGAGCGGCGAGCTCCCGGAAAGAACGCCCGCGATCTCGGCGCACCACTGCCCGTATGACGAGGATTTGCCTCTCGGCGCGCAGAGCGCTACGCACCCGATGACCATCGCGGTCGAAGAATCGCGTTCCCCAATGCCCCCCGGCGTTTTAGCGTAGGCGCGACATGCTCGAGAGTCCGATGAGCCAAAGTTTTCCGTCGACCGAAGAGCCCCGCACGACCGCCGGCTCAGACCTTGCACTCTGCATCTATGCCGAATCGGCGCTCGGGGTGCCGGGACGTCGTGGCCTCGTGATCGGCGCGGCCGACGCCGGCTTGGCCGAACGCTTGCTCGCGCTCGGGGCTCGCTCCGTCCACCTTTTCGACCCTGACGCGGCGCGCGCCGAAGCCGCCGCGCAAGGCGAAGCCAGGCGAGGTCTGACGATTCGCGTGCTCGACGATCGCGCCCTGGATTTTCGCGACGGTGCGTTCGACTTTGCCCTCGTCGCCGAGCTCGCCGAGGTGCCTTCCGCCGCGCTCGTCCTCAGCCAGGTGCGCCGCATCCTCGAGAGGTCCGGGTCGGTGCTCGTGCGCACGCGCGACGCCGCCTCGGGTGGCATCGAGTACGCCGATCTCTTCGATCTTGTTTCGCTCGAGTTCCCTTACGTCGCGATGATCGGCGAAGTGCCCTTCGGCGGCGTCGCGTTCGCCGAGCTCGGGGCCGACGCTCCCGAGGTCAGTGTCGATTCGCAGCTCGCCGACACCCCGAGCCCACGCGCCTACCTCGCGTTCGGCTCGTACGAGCCCCGCACACTCGATGGCTACTCCATCGTTCAGCTCCCTTCGACTGCGCTCCAAGCCGACGCTGGCAACGGCCGCTCGGTCCCCGTCTACGCTGACTCGCAAGGGGACTCGCAGGCGGGCGAGACGGCCTCCATGTTGGCGGACGCCGCCGAGCTGGTCCTCGACGCGCGCGCCCGCGAGCTCGAGGACGCCGAGACCGTCGCGCGCCTCACCGGGGAAATCTACGCGCTTCGTGAAGAGCTCGATCGCGAAGGCGAGAAGGGCATGCGCCTCGCCATGGAGCTCGAGACCGCGCAGCGGAAGCTCGAGACCACCCAGCGCCAAGTCGAGACCGAAAAGCGCCACGTCGAAGGGGCACAGCGCCAGATTGAAGCAGCGCACCGTCAGGCCGAAGGGGCACAACGCCAGGTCGAAGCGGCGCACCGTCAGGCCGAAGGGGCACAACGCCAGGTCGAAGCGGCGCAGCGCCAAATCGAAGCGGAAAAACGTACGGCCGAGACGCGCATCGGCGAGGCCATGCAGGCCAGCCAAGAAGCCTCGATCGCTCTCCAAGTTCGCCTCGCCGCGGACCTCGAAGAAAAGCTCCAAGCGATGGAGCTCGACATGGTTGGGCGCCTGGCCGAAACCGAGGCCCAGCTTCTCAGTCAGGACGAGCAGGTCGTCCGTCTTTCGAAGGACCTCATCGACGCCAAAAAACGCCTCGAGGTTCCGACCGTCGAAGCCAGAGTCGCCGAAGATCTCGCCGCACGCCTCGCTCAAACCGAGCGCAAATTCGCGGCGGTCGAGCACGATCTTGGCCAGCTCGCGGGAGAGCACGTGGCCGAGGTCTCGTCGCTCGAGGCCCAGCTCCTCGACCGCGCCCGCATGTTGAAGGCGCAAGATCACGAGCTTGCGCGTCGCGCCACCATGGTCGAGGACCTTCTCTCGGCGCTGGAAGAGGCCGCGGTCGGAGCCGAGGTGGTCCTTCCCGAGCGCCCCGCCCAGGAGGATGCACGCCTCCTCGAGATGAAACGACGCCTCGACGAGATGGCGATCGAAGCGGCCCGCCGCGAAGCCGAGCTCGAAGCCCGCTCGTGGAGAATCTCGGAGCTCGACCTTCAGCGACAGCTGGCGGTCGAGTCCGCCGCCGAAGCCGAAGCCAAACGCAAGGTCGCCCTGGCGGCCGCCGAAGAGGCCGAGGCCAAGCAAAAACAAGCGCTGGCGGTCGCCGAAGAAGCCGAAGTGAAGCGCAAGCTGGCGCTCTCAGCAGCCGAAAAGGCCCAAGCCAAAGCCTCCGAGAAGCCTCCCACGGCGGTCCATGCGGAACCTCCCGCGCTTCCGCTCGCGGTCGAGAAGCTCGAAGAAGAGCTCTTTGCCCTTCGCCAAGCCTTGGTGCAGGAGCACGCAGCCCGTGTGGCCGCCGAGTCCGGCGAAGCGCTTCACTCGGCCCAAGAAGAGCTCCGACTCCAGGCCGTGCGCATCGAAGAGCTCCGCCGTGAGCTCGAGGCGAGGCATGCCACGCGGTCCTGAACGTTCCGTGCTCTAGAACCGCACTTCGCCCACGTCGTGGTTGACACCCCCTGCGTGGGCTTTATCTTGCGCGAAATCCGACCGACTTCCTCATCTTGTGTGGATGTTCGGCGTGCTTCCCTCGCCATGCCGCTCGGGATAAGACGAAGCGTTCCTCGCCCAAGAAACCCATGTCCCAGAAGCGCGACTACTACGAAGTTCTCGTCTGTGCGAAAGGCGCCAGCGCGGACGAGCTGCGAAAGGCCTACCGAAAGGAGGCCATGAAGCACCACCCCGACCGCAATCCGGGAAATCCCGAGGCGGAGGCCCTCTTCAAAGAGGTCAACGAGGCCTACCAGGTCTTGTCGGACGAACAGAAGCGCCAGATCTACGATCAGTTCGGTCACGCAGGCCTGGAAGGCGGCGGACACGATCCCGGGATGAGCGACATGTTCTCCCATATGCAAGACCTCTTCAGCGAGATGTTCTCGGGAGGTGGTTTTGGCGGTCGTGGGGGTGCTCGGCAGCGCGGTCCCGCTCGAGGCGAGGACCTCCGCGTCCAGCAGCGCATCACGCTCTCGGAAGCGGCCTATGGCTGCAAGCGCGACGTCCAGCTTCGCACGCCCGCAGCATGCACGGACTGTGGCGGCAACGGCGCCCGTCCGGGGTCCAAGCCCGAGGTGTGCGGTCATTGCCGCGGCACGGGCCAGGTCTCGAACGCGCGTGGTTTCGTCATGTTCACCGCGCCATGCCCGCGCTGCAACGGCGCGGGTCAGCACATTCGCAACCCGTGCGGCGGTTGCCGTGGCCGCGGAATGGTGGAGCGCACCCGCAAGGTGTCCGTTCAGTTTCCCGCCGGTATCGACTCGGGCCAGCGTCTCCGGGTCAGTGGCCAAGGAATGCCCGGCCCCCCGAATGGCCAAGCCGGCGATCTCTACGTCGAGGTCGACGTCGAAGAAGATCCCCGCTTCGAGCGCGACGGTGCCGATCTGGTCACGCGCGCCCACGTGAACTTCACTCAAGCGGCTCTCGGCGGCGAAGTGGCCGTCGAGACCGTGGCCGAGCCCGGCGCCAAAGAAGGCCCGCACGTTCCGGTCGATATCCCCGCGGGCACCCAGTCGGGCGCGGTCATCACTCTGAAGGGCCACGGTTTGCCTCGTCTCGACGGACGCGGTCGTGGAGCCCTCATCGTCGTCATCCAAGTCGACGTCCCCAAAGAGCTCTCGGATCGCGCCCGCGCGCTCTTGCAGGAGCTTCAGATCGAGCTCGGCGGGGCCCCCCCGGCCGACTGACAGCGGCCTTGGTCTCGCCTTTGGTCGTTCGTTCGGTCTCGCCCACGACGGAGCTTTCTTGGACCTCGACGCGCTCCGCAAAAAGCTGAACGCCACGACCGCCACCGCGGTTCGTGGCCGTGTGCTCGCGGTCACTGGGCTCGCGCTCCGGTTCGCGCTTCCCGGCGTGCGTGTCGGCGACGTGGTGGTGGTACGGCGCCGTGGCGAGCCGCTCTTGTGCGAAGTGGTGGGCTTCACGCAGGGCGAAGCCATTGGAATGCCGCTGGGCTCCCTCGTCGGGGTTGGTCCCGACGACGCCGTCGAGACTCTGGAGCCCCCGGGAGGCTTTCGCGTTCCTGTCTCCGAGGCGTTGCTTGGTCGTGTGGTGGATGGCCTCGGTCGCTTCTTGGACGAAGGCCCCCCGCTGCCCGATGGCACGACGGACGTTCCCTCGTACCGCGATCCACCGAAGGCGCTCGAGCGAAGGCCCATACGCGACGTCTTGCCCACCGGCGTCCGCGTGGTGGATGCGCTCCTGACGATTGGAGAAGGGCAGCGTGTCGGGCTTTTTGCAGGGTCCGGGGTCGGAAAGAGCACGCTCCTCGGAGCGATCGCGAGGGGCGCCAAAGCCGACGTGGTCGTGTGTGCGCTCGTCGGCGAGCGCGGACGTGAAGTGGCCGAGTTCCTCGAGCAGCTCGGCGAAGAAGGCCGACGCAAAGCCATCGTCGTCGCCGCCACGAGCGACGTGCCCGCGCTCGAACGCCTGCGCTCGGCCGAAGTAGCCACGGCATACGCCGAGTGGTTTCGCGATCGCGGTCAAAAAGTCTTGCTCGTGGTCGACTCGATCACGCGGTACGCGCGTGCGCTTCGCGAAGTCGGCCTCTCCGCCGGCGAGCCCCCGACGCGACGTGGGTACCCTCCGAGTGTCTTCGCCGCGCTTCCTCGGCTTTTGGAGCGCGCGGGCCAAGGCTCGGGAGGGAGCATCACGGGCATCTACACGGTGTTGGTCGAAGGCGGCGACTTGGACGAACCGGTCGCCGACGAGGTGCGCGGTATTCTGGACGGCCACATCGTCCTCGATCGCAAGCTCGCCGAGCGTGGGCGCTACCCCGCCGTGGACGTCCCCGGATCGCTCTCACGCCTCATGAGCGCTCTTGTTTCCAAAGACCACAAACGCTTGGCTACGCGCTTGCGGACCCTGGTCGCCGTCTACGAGTCCAAACGCGATCTGGTGACGCTCGGTGCCTATACGCGCGGTGCCGACAAGACTCTCGACGACGCCATTGCGAAGCTTGCCGGTATCGATCGATTGTTGTCCCAGGCTCCCCACGAGATTGCGCAGTTCGAGGATACTTTGGAGAGGCTGTCGGACCTCGTGGGTTGATCTTTTTCTTGCTGCCTGGATGGCTGTCTTTGCGGGATTGGGTTTTCCCATTTTGCGGGATTGGGTTTTCCCTTTTTGCGGGATGGAGACTGGGCTCGGCGCGGCGTACGCAGGGGCGGGGTGGGGCGGTGGTGGGGCGCGTGGACCACCGGGCGCGAGGGCGGCTCTCGCTTCCGGCGCCGGCGGGCCCCTCCTAAACTCGGCGCCGTTCCGCGCGGTGGATGTGGGGTTGGGCGGACCTGGGGCTTTGTCGTGCCTGGGGCCGCGCGAGAACGGCGTCCCTCAAACAACAGGCACCTCCCACCGGCGCCGGAAGCGAGAGCCCCCCTCGCTCCCTTTGGCAACGCTTTGGTTTGGGGGTGGGATTTGGGAGAAAGGAGAGAGAGGACGGCGGGGCGCTTGGGTGAAAAGACTCGCGTCTCGTTTTGGCCCTTGTGTTTGGACGGCTCGTCTCGTTTTGGCCCATGTGTTTGGACGTCGCGTCTCGCTTGGGCCCATGCGTTTGTCTTGTTCCATCTTGGATGGCGCATTGGCTCGATGGGGATTGGGACCGAGGGGGTGTGCGGTTTTCGGGCGCTGGTGGGAGGTGCCTGTTGTTTGAGGGACGCCGTTCTCGCGCGGTCCTCGGTCGTCCTATGCACCAGGCTCAGAAGACCTCCGAATCACCGGCGTGGAACGGCGCCGAGTTTAGGAGGGGCCCGCCAGCGCCCGGAAACCGTGCACCCCCTCGGGCCCTCGCGCCGTCCTTGGTTCTGTGACGCTGGTCCTGTGAGCTCGATTGCGTATCCCGATTTCCAATGGGGTGCACCACGGAGGTGGAGATAGAACCGCCAATCTTCAGGCGTTCTTCAGCGCACGCTCGAGGACTTGGCTCAACGCGGATCCGGTAAAGGGTTTGTCGAGGCGGAATCGGACGTTTGCCGCGTCGAGCTCTTCGTCCGTGTGCACGCTATTTCCCGAAATCATGACGATGGGCAAATCGGGCCGCAGCGCCGAGATTTCACGCGCCACGGCTAGGCCGCCCATCTCCGGCATGTTTTGGTCCGTGACCACGACGTCGAAACGAAATGGATCGGCGCGCACCGTGTCGACGCCCTCTTTGGGAAGAATGAACACGGTGACTTCGTAGCCAAGACGCTCGATGAGTCGCTTCGTCACTCTCGCGACCTGCGCCTCGTCGTCAATCAAGAGAACACGCCCGACCCCCGTGCGAAGGTCCGTCACTGGGCGCCCTGTGGCATTCGATTTTGATGGGGCCTCCGGAAGAAAGACCGAAAACGTCGTTCCGCAACCAGGCGTGCTTTCCACCGTGATCGATCCCCCGTGATCGGCGAGAATTCCGTGCACCACCGCCAGCCCGAGGCCCGTGCCTTTCCCGGGGGCTTTGGTGGTGAAGAAGGGCTCGAAGATGCGCTCGGTGGTGGCCAAGTCCATGCCGCTGCCGGTGTCGGAGACTTGCACACGTGCGTAACGACCGGGACCGGTACTGGTTCCCGGCGCGCGGGACGCGACGGTGATCACGTCGAGACGCAACGTGAGCTTCCCGTTGGACCCTTCCATGGCGTGCCAGGCGTTGGTGCCGAGGTTCATGAGAACCTGGTGGATCTGCGAGGCGTCGAGGAGCACGTCGGGCACGATCGCGTCCACTTCCGTTGCGATGTCGATTCCGGCGGGCAGGGTTGCGCGAAGCAGCCGCGCGACCTCCTCGACGATCCGGCCTAGCGCGCCTACCGAGCGCTTCGCCGGCTGAAGTCGACTGAACGCGAGGATCTGCTTCACGAGCTCGCCCGCGCGCGCCGACGCCATGGCGATTTCGTCGAGCGTTTCGACGATTGGAGTCGAGGCGACGTCCGCGCGAGCGAGCTCGACATTGGCTTGAATGGCGGCAAGGAGGTTATTGAAATCGTGCGCGATGCCACCGGCGAGCGTCCCGAGCGCTTCCATCTTTTGGGCTTGCCTGAGCTGCAACTCGAGCCGCTTTCGCTCCGACACGTCGAACGCAACTCCGGTGACGCCGACGATTCGTCCGCTTCCGTCGCGCAAGGGCGAG
>JAYUKI010001047.1:0-9523 GCA_043764595.1 Myxococcales bacterium
CACGGTGAGCAGCACGTTGGTCTCGTACGCCACGCCAAAGCGGCGCGCGACACGGACGAGCGGCAGCAGCGTGCCGGACGAGCGCGCGGCGAAAAAGACTCCGACTCCCTCGATGCGCCGAAGCTTGCCCTGCTCGAGCTCGGACAGAAACGTCTCGATGGGCACAGAGTGATCCACAAAGTACGCCGACAAGAACCGGCGTCCCCGATTCCAGAGCAGCATGATGCCCGTGAAGAAGCCGCCAATGACGAGGGGCAACCACCCGCCGTCCACGATTTTGAGCGAATTGGCCGCGACGAAGGGCAGATCGAAGGCGAGAAAGACGACGAGGAGCACGAACGACTTCGTCGGGCCAAAGCTGCTCGTCCTGCGAACGACGAGGAAAAAGAGAATGCTCGTGATCGCCATGGTGCCGCTCACCGCGAGCCCGAACGCCGCCGCGAGCTTGCTCGACTCCCGAAACCCGAGAACGATGGCCACGCACGCTCCGGCCAGAAACGCGTTCATCGCCGGCACGTAGATTTGGCCTTCGGCGCTGGCCGACGTGTGCTTCACCGTGAGACGCGGAAAGAGCCCGAGTGCTATGGCTTGGCGCGTGAGCGAGAACACGCCCGAAATGAGGGCCTGGGACGCAATCACCGTGGCGCACGCGGCGAGAAGCACTATGGCGTAGAGAATCGGCCCAGTGGGGCACATGGCAAAGAAGGGGCGGGACGCAGCCTCTGGGTGGTGAATCACGAACGCCGCTTGCCCGAGATAGCTCACGATCAGCGCCGGGAGGCAGACGCCGAGCCATGCTTTTTGGATGGGCAATCGTCCGAAGTGCCCCATGTCCGCATAGAGCGCCTCGCCGCCGGTGACGGCCAATACGACGCCCCCGAGAACCCGAATGCCCGGCCAGCCGTGAGCCGCAAAATAGCGCGCGCCCGGAGCCGGTGAGAGCGCCACGAGCACGGTCGGGTCTTGAAGCAAGGGGCGCAGCCCGAGCGCGAACGTCACGGCGAACCAAAGGAGCATGATGGGCCCAAAATAGCGTCCGAGCTTCTCGGTGCCGTGGGATTGAACGGCAAAGAGCCCAAGCAAAATGACGATGGTCAATCCGACCACGTAGGGCTCGAAGGCCTTCGTGGCGACACCAAGCCCCTCCACGGCCGAAAGCACCGAGACCGCGGGGGTGATGACGCCGTCCCCGAAGAGCAGCGACGCCCCTACGACGGCCAGAACGAGCCCGAAAAAGACCTTTCCCGAGGCCGATTTGGCGCTCTTCGGCAGTAGCGCCAAAAGCGCTAGAATCCCTCCTTCGCCCCGGTTGTCTATCCGCATCAAGAAGACGAGGTACTTGAGCGTCACGACGACGACGAGAGACCAAATGACGAGAGATACGGTACCAAGCACGTCGGCCCGCACCTTCGAGTCCGCACCATGGGCCCCGGCAAAACACTCTTGGAGGGCGTAGAGCGGGCTCGTGCCCAGGTCCCCGAAGACGATACCAAGGGCAGCAACGAAGCTCGCGGAAGCCGCGTGGGGGCGAGCCGAAGGAGAGGACATGCCCTACCGAATCACAAGGAGCGCCCAGGGTCACGCCACCGAGCGGAACTTGATGAAACTTTGATACGCCCCAGAGCAAAACGGGCGGCGGAGCGACGAAAACATGACCGCTCGAGCCGTTCGGCGACCATCAGGGTCGTCACGCACGTGAAGAAGAACAACGCCGAATAGAGTGTGTCCACGGAAGTAGCTCCTCTTCTTGTTGGTGTTTCTTGCTCAACTCCTACGAACGCCTCCCGGGCGCGACCGACGAACGAGGACGCGCATGGTGAACACGCAGACCACGATCGCAACCATAAGCTCGCGTCCAGAGAACCGTGCGCCGACCGCAATGCCCACGAGCGGAACGAGCGCGAGGAGGAGCAAACCGACGGTGGAGTGACGTTCCTCCCTCGGACGTGGTTTTTCCCCCTCGACCCGTCGACCCGGGGAGCGGTAGGGCTGACTCGGCTCGTCCATCAGAGCCTCGCGTTGAGACCCAAAACGAACAGGGTTTGATCGTTCCGGACGTCGGGAGCAAAAGCCGGGTCGACGGGCTGGAAGCCATCCGCGGACGTGGTCCCGTCGGGGCCGGCGTAGTAGGCGCGGCTCGACCAGCGGTGCGAAATCTCGGCGCGGAAGGCAAACGTGTCCGATGGGAGCACGTCGAACGTCGCCGTAAGCCCTGCGGCGCGAAGAGCCGCCGTGCCCGCGCCACTTGCGAATCCCGGTGGGGGGTATTGCGCGAGGTAGCTCGACGGGTTGGAGAAGACCTCGCCGCGCAAGGCAAGGGCCAAGTAGTTCTTGGCGAACCAGGTTCGGCTCACGAGCGAGGTGCCGACCATATGCGCCTGCTCCGGGCCCGGGAGACCCTCGCCGCCGGTCTCGAAGCCTGCGTGGGTGTTCAAGGAGAAGGCCGCTTTGGACAGGAAGCTCGACATTGGCGCGTCGAAATAGCGAACGAGAATGCTGTTGTCGTGGTGCACACGCACCCGTCCGCTGACTCCTTTCGTGTCCGTGCCACCGTAGAAGTTGGCGATCAGCGTGACGGCTTCGGTCGGCGTGTAGCGAAGCGCCAGCCCGGCAGACGGGGCCGCATTCCACTTGCCATAGGACTGCCACCCGTTCATCACCCACGGCTCGATCTTGATCCTGGACGTCGGGAAGTACTGCGCGCGAACGCCTTGGAAATAGAACGGCGTGTGGTCACACACGATCGAGCGTGTGTAGTTCCAGTTCTCGGCGAGGAGGTAGCTCTCGAGGCCGATGTACGACATGAAAATGCCGCCTTCCACATTCAGGCCTTTGCCGACGTCGAAGTGGTAGCCCGCCGTCGCCTCGCGGATATACCGGAGATTCTGAGCGGTCAGCGAGCGACCACGTGCCACGGTTCCGTCCAGATCTTGGACGATATTGAGCAAGTTTCCGTATTGGAACGCGACGCGCCCAATAACGTTCTTGTGGTTCCACTCGAGACCGAACGACGCTAGGTTTATACCGATTTCGTTGTGCCGGCTGACCGAAGCGCCCCCGGTCAAGGTGTGGTCCTTCGGATGGTGGGAAGAAAACGCGTAGTTCATGTCGAAGTACGCAGAAAAGGTCAAGGCGCCGTCGAACAGTTTGAGCGGCTGTTCCTTTTGGCGTGACTGGCCATTCATCCAGGTCGAGTCGAACTGCGCGAACGGTGCAGGCTCCAATTCGGCCGCGGCCTTTGGAGCCTCGCGGGTGCGCTTTTGTGCCTCCGCGTTTGCGCGAATGCGCGCGTCGACGAGACGATTCAGGGTCGCCTCGTCCACCAGGAGGGAGCCGTTTGGCGGAGCCTGCGGAGGCGTATGGGCGGCACGCGCGGCGGCCGGTGACTCGGATGGCGAAGGAGCGGGAACGGGAGCGGGAACGGGAACGGGAGCGTCGGCATGGGCCGTCGAAGCGAACGAGAGGCCGGACGCGACCAGCAGCGCAAGGGACGACCGTCGAAGCGAATGAACCAATGGGTGACCTCGTGCCTTGAAACTGCACGATTCCCCATCAAGTCGACGTCAAGGTGGATCGCCCCGACATCAAGAACGCGTCAAGCTTCGAGCCGTGCGTATTTACGGCTTCTTGATGCCGGCCGACCTATTTCTCCGACGATGACGTACGACCTGGAGAATGTGATCGTGCTCGCTCCGGACGGGAGCCCACTGGCCGCGCGCGGTACGGAGGGGAATGCCACTCGGACGCCCGAGGCGTTCGCTGCCGCGGCTCGGGACGCCTGCGCGCGCTCGATAACGGGTGGAACCGGCGTCGGAGTGGCCATCGTGCCTGCGGCGGTATCTGGAAGAGGCACCGATACGGTCATCGTGGCCGTGGACGCCGTTCCTTTGCGGCGAGCGCTTGTCCCAATCGAAGAGCTCGTACTTCGGACGATGGACCTTTTCATCGGGCAGGCCCAGTCGTCGTCCATCGAGCTTCGTGTGAAACATGCCCCCAGCATTCCCCCGTTCTGTACGGCGACGGAGAGAAGCTCGCGTGGGTGCTCGCGACACTCGTCGGCAATGCCCTTCGTGCCGTCGGGGACGCAACGGCTCGAAGGAGAACGGGACAGATTGCCATCGACGTTGGCTATGATGCGGCGGACCGTGTGTTCGAGCTCACCGTGGCGGACAACGGCCCCGGCGTTCCCGAAGGGGCCCTCCAATGGCTATTCGAGCGCGGCCCGAGGACCGGACGCTCGGCGGGGCTCGCGCTGCGAATGGTGAAGGACGTCGTGGCCGCCCATGGTGGCTCGGTCCACGCAACGAGTGGAGGAGCGCATGGGACTCGGTTCGTCGTGCGTATACCAAGGGGGAGTCCGCCGCACGGCGGTTGAGCTCGAGGGTCGAGCCCCTGCCCATCGTCGGTCCATCCTCTCGATAGTCTAATTCCCTCCGCGCCCGAATAGCGATTTGCGAGGTGCCGAAACGAGCGTTGGGCAAGCTGGGCTACGCGTGGTGGCGTTTCAAACGGGCCTGAAGCTCGGCTCGTTCGTGGTAAGTATGTCGGCGGCGTGTGAGCCCTTGAAAACGGCCTCGGCGCGGAGCTGTTCGTCAATCGTGCCCGTCCGTACGGCGACGAGGAGACCTCCATCCTTGGCAATCCTCCCCTCGTGGCGCGTCGTCTCGAGCTCTGGAATGCCCAGTCCAACAAGCCCTCCAGCGAGTCCGCCGACCGTCGCTCCAACACCCAGGCCGCTAAGGGTCGCGAGAAATGGACCGGCGGCGACGAGGGGGCCCACGCCCGGAATGGCGAGCGCGCCAACTCCTGCGAGCAGGCCCAGAATGCCCATGACCACGCCGCCGGCGCCAGCACCTGCCAACGCGCCCTCGGGAGCCTTGGTGTTGTGCTGGAGCGCAAAGCCGGGGCCTTGTTGGTCCGGGAGAAGAAAAACGGAGATGTCCCCGGCGGGGAAGCCGCCCTCCGTGAGCTGGCTGACGATCCCCTCAGCGTGCTTCTGGTCCTTCGCGGTGCACATGACGGACTGCTTCATGACGGCTTCCTTCTCGCGTTCGCGAGGTAGTTCGTGCATTCGGCCAGGCCCTCGCTCTGGCCCTGCGCCATGCGGAAGCTCACCCGACGCATCGACTACGAGTGGTGTCAGCAAGTTCCAAGCCGGAGCAGGCACCGGCCATCCTCGAAGCCGCGCAAGCCCGCGAAACCGTATCGAATCGAAGAGCGACCGGCGTCGAGGTTCGAAACGGAACCCGTTCGATTCGATGAAGAGCCAGCTCAGAATGATTCGAGGCACCTCGGATTGGGTCGTCGTGTCGAGCTCCGAATCTCGTAAGACGAATACGATCGAGATGCACGGAGGCCCGCTTCCCCGACCCCAACGCACGCCGAATGCGCGCTACGCTAGGGGGATGCGGCTCAGCGTCCTCGTGGTTGCGCTCGTTTCGATGATCACGTTTCTCTCATGCGCGAAAAACGAGGCGACGTCGGGGGCACCGCCGAAAGAAGCGCCCACGACGAGCTCCCCGGCCACAACTCAAACGGCGACCGTGACCCGCGCCGCGCCGACGCCCTCCGCGGCGGCTTCGGCGACCTCGGGCGACGAGGCGGCGATCGATCGACTCGTCGCGCGGCTCGCCGCTTCGCCTCTCTGGGTGAACGGGCTCTCGCCGACCCTCGACGTGCCGGCCACCGCGAAACCCGACGAGGTCCTCAACCAGATGTTCACGCGCATCTCGTTCGATCGGGGACGAGTCACGAAACACACGATCCTCGCGACCAAGATCGTGCGCATTCCTCCCGAGTCGGACCCCTACACCGCCTTTGCCCTCGACACGAACCTCGGGCCCAAGCTGGTCCTGATGAAGCACCAGGGAAACGCCGGGTTCTGGACGCGTGTCTTCGACCGCGATCCCTGACAGGCCATACCCACTCGGGCGGAGCGAGCCACTCCTTTTGTTCTGCCAAAGGAGCTCCGCGAACCGACCGCGACACACCCCGAAGATCGCGCGCTCGGAGCTCGGAGCTTGGCACGCTCCGTGGTAGGGCGAGCCCTCATGAAACGTCTTTCACTGCTCGGGACCCTGGTTCTCTTGGCCTTCGCAAGCGGTTGCGGGAGGCACGGCATGGAGCCCGCCCTCGTGGTCACCGGCATGGTGGTGGAGACGGCGGCCACCATCGCCTACGAAAAGGGGCTGGACGCGCGTCAAGCGCAAGAGCGAGAGGCACGCACCCCCGAGCTCTCCTACGGAGGCCCGGTCGACCCGAACGTCTACAAAGTGATGCCCGCTTCGGCCCGCGACCAAGTGCCGGACGGTCGCAAAAAGAAGGCCTTTGACCGCCTCGAAGCCAAGGCGGCCATCGAGGCGACCGAGGTGCAAAAGTGCCGCGAGGCTGGCGTGCCCACGGGCTACGGGCACGCGGTGCTGGCCATCGAGCCCGACGGTCACGTGTCCAAAGTTACCCTCGACGGACCGGTCGGGCTCGCTCCGGAAGCCGTGAAATGCCTCGGCACCGCGCTCGGCAAGGTGCGCGTTTCCCCGTTCGAGGGAGCCTCGGTCAAGCTCGGCACCACGTTCCAAGTTCGCTGACCGTGCCCCGGAGTCACGGCTCGATCCGAGAACGCGCGGACACGATCGGTCGTCTGCCCAGGCCGACCCTCGAGCGACCTACGACTGTGGGCCATGGTTGGCTTTCCGGAGGATTCGGCCTCGTGCGTCGCTTCGTTCCATCACCACGTTCGACGGGTCCAACGTTTTGTGCGACAAGCACGTGGACGATGGCTCGGTTGATCGAGGTCCCAATGGCGATGAACGTTCGCATCTTGCTCCTCGTCATCGTGGTCTTCGGCGCGACTGGATGCAGCAAGTCACGACCGCAATCCGCGCAACCCGTGCCAAGCCGGCAAAGCTCCATGGAAACGACACAGGCCGACTTCCTCCGCGTTTCTGGCGCATACGGGGCGGGTTCGAGCAAGATCGTGTCTCGGGACGATCTCCAGTTCGGGGAGCTTGTTCCGAACGCCCGAGACACATATGAGATCTCGGCCGAGCGAATGGCGTCGCCAAAGCGCCAACCCGGCGACTTCCTCGGGCGCATCTGGTCCCTCTATGGCCCGCCCGGTTCCGGTGAGACGTTCGAGATCTTTCACTACGACTTCCTCGATCGGAAGACGGGAATCCTCTTCACCGCAACCTCGGGCAAGAGTGGACCTTCGTACGGCGGCGCATCGAAGTACGTCGGTCCGTATCCGCCGCCCGCCATCCCTGGCCCTCACGTCACGCAGGGTATCGACCGCGCGGTCTTTCTCGAGGTCGTGAAGCGCTTCGAAGCCCTTCTGGCGCAGGCATCACTGGCCGAGTGCATGCTCGTGCAGAAGAACGACGACGGCCTCTTCCGGGTCGGCGCACGAGGGGGGAAACCGTTCGAAGAGAAGCTGTCGTTCACCGACTCCATCGACTTCTACATCGACCTCGTGAAGCGATTCGGTCCGGAGAGGGACATTGGCGCATACCATTTGGCCTATCCGGAGCGACAGATCCGCTCGCTGTGGGTACATGCGACCGACACCGAACGGCAGCAACGCCCGGCGGCGCTCGGATTCGCACGACACGCTTGGGAACGAGAGCTCGAGAAACTTGAGAAGAGCACCGTCAAGCGGACGTCGGACCTGTCGTCGTGGCGTTTGACGTGGGAGGCGCTGGACGGAGAGATCCGCGTCGTTGGAGCGGACACCCCGGACCATCGGCGCCGTCTCGACCGCCTTCGCCAGCCTCCGCCAGTGCCCACTACGGCCTTGGAAGACGAGGCTCGCGAAGAGGGCGCGATGCTCGAGCTCCTCAAGAAACGCGCTGCCTCGAAACCCGGTGGCGAAAGAGAGTAGGGAATTCCTGCAAACCGTCGCCGGGCGTGCCTCAGAAAGCGATCCGGAGGACTACGCGTGGACGACGTTCTCGACGGGCCTGAAGGTCGGCGCGCTCGAGGTGAGGATGTCTTCGGCGTGGGCGGCTTTGAATACGGCCTCGGCGCGGAGCTGCTCGTCGATCGTGCCCGTCTGTACGGAGACGAGGAGACTGCCCTCTTCGGCGATCCTCCCCTCGTAGCGCTTCGCCTCGAGCTCTGGAATTCCCAGACCAACGAGGCCGCCGGCGAGGCCACCGACCGTCGCCCCCACGCCCAGACCACTCAGTGGAACGACGGGAGCCCCTTGACGGCTTGGCCGCTCTGGAAAAGTCTAGAGCCCATGGCCAATAAGAAGCTCGACGCTCGACCATCCAAAACCGTCACGAGCGTAGAAACGGGGGCTCGCTACAACTTGAAGGAGCTCCTTGGCGAAGGCGGATTCGGGTCGGTGTGGAGATGCGAATGCGACGCGTTCGAGGGGTCCCTTTGCCTGAAGGTGACGCGTGATCAAGCAAGCTGGCATCGGGAGGCCTACATGGCGGAGCTTCTCGGCGATCACCCTCGAGTCGTCAAGGTTCACGAGACGTTTCCCATCTTCGCGAAGAAGAGCGTCTCGTATGCCGTGGTCATGGAGCTTGCGGCCCACGGCACGTTGGCCGACGTCGTCGAACGGAGCGGTGCCTGGAACGAAGCTTTGGCCGTCTCCGAGATCGTGAAGCTTCTTGGCGCGATCGAGAAGCTTCACGGAAGTGGCGCCCTTCATCGCGACATTACTCCCTACAACGTCTTCGCCTGTGGCAAAGGCACCACTCTCAAGTTGGGTGACTTTGGCATTACGACACACGGCCCGCGGAAGGGAGTCGCGGCCAATGCGTTCGCGCCTTGGTTCGTGGACACGGCCATTCGCGAAGAGCAACGCGTGCGGTGGGATACTCGTGAGGACCTTTGGCAAGTCGCCCAAGTGCTCGGAGTGCTCCTCACGGGGAAAGTCGCGCCGCTCCGCCTCGCCGACGTGAGAACCGTGCCGTGCTCTACCGCCACGCGAGCAGCCATCGCGCGAGCAACGGGAGACCGTTCCCACCGGTTCGAGAGTGCGCGCGCCATGGCCGATGCCCTGAAAAAAGCGGCTCATTCGGCGCCAGCCAAGCCGTCTCGCCCACGCACGCTCGATGGGCGAGTCCTGGTGTTCACCGGACAGCTCGGCATCCCCCGAAAAGAAGCGACGGCGCTCGCGGAGGCCATGGGGGCACAGGTCGAGAAGCGGTTTACGGCACGAACGGACCTTCTCGTGGTCGGAACGTCGAAGCTGTGGGCCGCGGGAGACGCCGGAGGGAAAAAGCTCCTCGCGGCGGCTGCGGAACGCGAGGGTGGACGGCAGGTCGACCAAGTGACCGAGGAATGGTTCATGCGACTCGTGAAGAAGGCGTGAGCCCGGAGATCCACTCGCGCGGCCCTTGTTTCCCGGTGGCCTGGGCCAAAAGGGCCGTGCGGTCGCGTTCGTCGACCGACACACGAGCCCGAACGCCGTCGAGCTCTTAGGCGCCCGGTCGAAATGGGTGTGTCAGCTTCCGTCGAGACCGACGCGAGGCGGGTGCCCGATTCGCTCCGCTCCTCAGACTACGGGAGT
>JAYUKI010001048.1:0-9513 GCA_043764595.1 Myxococcales bacterium
CGCCAAAGTCGAGCCCATGCGCACGGTGACCGACGTGCGCGCGCTGGAAGGGGGCGGCTATGCCATTACCCACGAAGAAAGCGGCGCGTGGTTCGCAAAAGACCGAAAGGTCACTCGGGCTCGGAACGTGGTGCTCTCGGCCGGCGTGCTCGGGACGGTAAAGCTCCTTCTCGAGTGCAAAGACCGCGGCTCGCTTCCGAACGTGTCGGACCGCTTGGGCGAGCAGGTTCGCACGAACAGTGAAGCCATCTTGGGAGTGACCACTTCGGATCGTTCGGTCAACTACTCGAAGGGAATCGCCATCACCACCTCGTTCCATCCGGACGAGCACACCCACGTCGAGGTCGTTCGTTACAGCGAAGGCTCGGACGCGCTCGCTCCGTTGGCCACGTTGCTGACGGATGGCGGTCCCGGGCTGCCGCGACCCCTCAAGTACGTCAAAAACGTGCTCACGAGCCCCATCACGTTCGTGAAGTCGCTTTGGCCTTTTGGCAAAGCGAAACGGGGCATCTTTTTGCTCGTCATGCAGACCCTCGACAACTCCATTTCGCTCAAGCTAAAGCGCAAATGGACGCGTTTCTTTCGGCGTTCCTTCGACACCGATCGTGGCGCCGGCGCGCCGAACCCCACGTACATTCCGCTCGGAAACGAGGTCGCGCGGGTTTTTGCCGGCAGCTTGAAGGGCGGAATTGCCTATTCGTCCATTCCGGAAGTCCTCTTCGACGTCCCCACGACCGCGCACGTGCTCGGCGGGGCTCCTATCGGCGAATCGAAAGAAACCGGTGTCATCGACGCGAAAAACGAAGTCTTCGGGCATCCTGGTCTCTTCGTGTGCGACGGTTCGATGATTCCTGCGAATCTAGGTGTGAATCCGAGCCTCACGATTACGGCCCTCACCGAGCACGCGATGAGCCTTCAGCCCATCAAAGAGGGAAAGACGCTTACTCCGGCCATCTCGCCCGAGTGGACCAAGGCTCGACTCGCCGATATCGACGCTCGTGTGAAGGCGCTTGGGTCGGACAGCCTCCAAAAGAAGGAAGACTCCGCCGCCGAGTGATCGTGGCCTGCTTGTCGGAGCCCACGGACGAAGGGCGCAAAAAAGGCAGGCTTTGGTGGCCTGCCTTCCTGCTGTCGCCGGTCTCACGCCGGTCCCGGTCTCCCGTTCAAGGGACAGCGGTGCCGTCGAAGAAGCTTCGTGCGAGCGTGGTGGCTTCGTTTCCGACGAGGGAGCCGAGGCGCCTTCCGACGAAGTCGTCCGGTTCGATGTGGATGCCTCCCCAAATGCGCGACTGGCCAGCTTGGTCGGCCGCGTCGTAGTACGACGCCCACTGGAGGCGCACCTCGGTGGAGGGGCCAATCTCGAAGCTCAGGTATTTGTCTTTCGGGCAGACATATTCGGCAAATCCGCCGGGGAAGAATGGACTCCCCGTTACGGATGCCATCACTTCGGCGGCTGCTCGGCTGAACGTGCTGTGGCCCGAAATGAAGCCCGGAAACGCGGGAGTGACGAAGTTTCGCCTCTGGTAAGGCATCCAGTCGACCCCACGGACCCAGCCCACGCCGGCGAGCTCGGTCGTCCGATCCCCTGGTTCGCCTCGCCAGGTCTTGATGGCCACCTGGCCGACGAACAAAGAGAGGTTCGCGTGTCTCTGGCCCAATGCCGAGCTCTCTTTGGTTACGAGCTCGACGAGCCCCGGAACGAGCGGCAAACCGTCGACCGAATAGCTCGGTGCCGCCGAGTCGGTCGATTGCCCTTTTTGCGCCATATAGCGAATGAGCGCAATCGGGCGAGCGCGAGTCGTCCGGCGTTTCACGTCCCAGGCCGTGATGGCTGCGTCGTGGAGTGCGCCGTTGAGTGCAAGATACACATGGACGTCCCAGGCCAGAGCGGAGAGGTCGGCTCCTGTCCCAAAGAGCTTTCGGGGCGCGGTCGGTGCGTCGGCCACGCCGTTGGCGAGGACGTTCCAGTGGCCAGGCGGGGTCTCGGACTTCGGGCCATCGGCCCAGTGCTCGGCGAGCGCTCTGCCGAAGTCGCCGCGCTTGACGAGGGCGGGCGCGTAGGGCTGTCCGGTGATCGGATTGTTCGCGCGTCCCGCGCCATCGTTCGCGCCGAGGGCATTGTTGCCATAAGCACCTGGGGACGTGTCGATCGTGGCAGCGTCTCCGGGATCGAGGAAGCTCGATTTGCGAAGGACGTCGAGCACCCAGGGCTTCATGGCGGCCCCGAACGAGGGCGCCTCGCCTGCATCGTGCCAGGGGTTGGCGTCCGACGCGCGCTTCATCGCGAAGGGCTTCACTCCGCCCCAGCTCGAGCCGATGTAGCCTTGGATGCCGGCGGGCAATACGATGCCATTCTGCGTGGCCGCGACGGACAGATTGAGTGGCTGCCAAGCACTCGGATCGTTCATCGTGATGCCGGGAGAGTCCACCACGAGGGGCGGATTCGGCGACGTGTAGGACGTGGTGTCGGCGTAGTTGTTCGCTTCGTTCGAGCCGTCCGCATCGCCCGCCGCGAGCACGGCTTTGGCGATTCGGTTTCCGAGCGCCCTGGGCGAGGCTCCCGTGTCGTTCGTGTCGTCCGGATCGTAGCCGAGGTCCGACATGACGGCGCGGTAGCACGCGGTCGATATTGGCCCGCCGCTGGCCTTTTGGTAGCGACGGGTCAGCACTCGGTAAGCGGCATACGAGATGGCCTCTTGCCTCGCGAGCTCCGTGTCCGCCGCGGTGGAGCGCTCGTTCACGAACACGCCGTCGGCCGTCGGATCGTAGCTGGCCCACGCATCCCACATGGCGGCGGAGAGGTGGTACAGGTTTCGGGCGTGCACCGTGGGGCGCGGCAAATCGCGCCGAATCGAAGCGAGGATTTGCTCGTCCCAGCGCCGCGCGATGGACTTGCCCTTTCCAAGCGCGATGTCGGCTGCGGAGCAAACGACCTGCGGAACGGTTCCGTCGACGCCGCCATCCGTCACTGCATTTACGATGCGCGGAAGGGTCTTTTCTCCGAAGTGGGCCATTCCACCCGCGGCGAGGGCAGGGGACAACACGTCACCGCCGACGACGAAGAGGTCGCCTTCGGGGGCGGTCCAGGCCGCGTGGAAAGACTGTACTTTGACCTTCGGCTGCGACGCTGCCGGAGCAAACTTGCCGCCCGAGCCACGCACGAGCTCGTATACGAGCCCGCGCTCGCCCGAAGCATAAACGCGCTTTTCGGTGGCGAAGACGCCCTGCAAGAGCGCCGTGTCGGTTGGGGAGATGTCGCGCACGGCCTCGGTCGCCGCATCGATCTCGATGGCACGGCCGTTCGATGCGCCACCGACCGCGTACACTTTGCCGCCCTGGCCATGCAGGGTGAAGAGCGTCTCTTTCACCCCCGACGGGACGACTTTGAACGAGCCCCCGGCCTTCTTGTGGAGCAACGCGCCGCCGCCGCCCACGGCCCAGACGTCCCCGCCCTCTCCCCAAATTTTGAACAGGCCAGGACACTCGCCCTGGTCGAGTCGAGGCATGTCGTCGGGGAGGCGTTCTTCTTTGAACGAGGTGCCGTCGAAGTGCCAAATGAATCCGTCGCGTCCGCTGGCCCCACCTACCGCGTAGACGTCGGTGGGGGAGAGGGCATGAACGCCATAGACGGTTTGTTTGGCGAGGCCTGGGGTGGGCATTCGTTCGAACTTGGTGCCGTCGTAGCGAAGCACCATGCCGGATGCGCCCGCCATGAAGACGGGTCCCTTCGGCAGGGCGTGCACCCACCACAGGTCGCCGTGTTGGCCGGTGGACAGGCTCTTCCACTCGCGTCCGTCGAAGTGGTAGACGCGCGGGCCGCTGCCTTTGTCCGCTCCGACGGCGTACACGTCGTTCGTGGCCGTTCCACTCACCGAGAGCAGGGCCTCGGGAAGGTCGTTGGCCACATCGTGCCACGCCTTCGTGTCCACCGGCGGCACGATCACGTCGGGGACGCTTCCGTCGGGCGGAACGATGGGCAGATCGTCCGGGCAACCTGCCAGAGTTGCTGCCAAAAGAGGCAGAACGGCGAGCGGAAGAAAGAGCGCGCGTCGGGAATTGGCTCGAAGCATGGTTGCCGTCCAAGCAATCACCGCGCCAGCGGATGGTCAAGCGAGGTTCAGCGCCGGTCGGACTTCGACGCGAGCAAGGCCATTCGACGGGCATCCCAAACGAAGAGGGCCCCTGCGGCGACGAAAGCAAACCCCGCGCAGGTTCCAAGAGCCACGCCCGCACCCCACTTCCACAGCCAGCCCGTGAGCAGCCCAGCGGGGATCGCGCTGATGCCCAGGACGAAGTTGTAGAGACCGAAACCTCGTCCCGCGTGGCCTGCAGGGACGAGGTCCTTGACCAGCGCCTTCTCGGCTGGCTCTGCCAGTGCGGACGACGCCCCATACAGGACTAGAAGGACCCAGGCGTGCCAGGCGCGGTTGCCGAAGCCGAATGCCAAGTACGTGGCGCCATAAATGCACCATCCAGCGACGATGACCTTCGGTCGCGAGAACCGGTCGGCCAGAGTGCCTCCCATTCGTGCGGCGAGGACCTTCGAGACGTGGAACGCCGCCCAGAGCATGGGAATGGCGTGAACCGGAACCCCGAGCTCTTTGGAGCGAAGGAGCAAGAAAGCGTCCGATGAGCCGCCGAGCGAAAAGAAGAGAAGAATGGCGAGATAGCTCGGGAAAAAGCGAGTGTCGTGTAGCTTGCCCGGCGCGTTCGATTCTTTCGGGGCGACCCACTCCTTTTTCTTCGTGGCAGGCGCGCGCACGGTCGCTACCACGATGACGGAGAGAATGCCTGGAACGACCGCCGCTGCGAACACATGACGGAGGGGCAAACCAAGGGCCAACAGTGCCGTAGCGACGAGTGGGCCCACCACCGCACCCGCATGGTCCATGGCGCGATGAAATCCGAACGCTCGTCCCGAGTGCTCTTTCGATACCGACGCGGAGAGCAGGGCATCGCGGGGCGCCGAGCGCATTCCCTTGCCGACGCGGTCGCTTACCCGAATGGCAAGTACGTGCCACGGCGCGGTCGCGAGCGCCACGAGCGGACGAACGAGTGCTGCCAATGAATAGCCAAAGACGACGAATGCCTTCTCGCTTCGGGTCCGCTCCGCCAGGTAACCGGAGACGAGCTTCAAAGTGCTTGCGACCGCCTCGGCCACGCCCTCGATGAGCCCAAGGAAGGCCGGGCCGGCGCCCAAAGAAGCCACGAACGCGGGCAGGAGCGGGAAGATCATTTCCGACCCGGCGTCCGTCAGGAAGCTCGTCAAACCGAGCGCAAGGACCGCCTGGGGAAGCTTCGGAGGAGAGGCCATCGGGGGGTGTACCGCCATGTCGGCACCATGCCATCCGATAGCGAGCGGTGAACACGAGCTTTTTGGGTCTTGCCGCAGTCGGTCTTGGGAGCGCGCAGCTCTCGGGAAAGTTTGACCGAATGAAGAGCTGTTCAGTGCCAGTAGGGTGTCGTCCCAGGTGACCGAGAGCGTGAGCTTCTCGCCCGGAGGCAAGGGGGCATTTGCCGATCCGGCACGAACAGGCCGGCTGCTCGCGGATCTCCAGCCTTTGCCGTGGTCAGGCGAGCGACCAGGTGTTTTGGGCGAGCAGATCTTGTACTCACAAGAGTTGAGGGGGTACGCTGGAGACTGCCTGATGACCGACCTCCACAAAATTGGGAAGTACGACCTACTTGGCCTCATCGCTCAGGGAGGGATGGGCGATGTCTATCTCGCTCGAGCGGAAGGACTCGCTGGCTTCTCCAAGCTCGTCGTGGTCAAGACGCTGCGGGCCGAGCTCGCCGACGACGTTCGCTTTCGCGAGATGTTCCTCGACGAGGCCCGCTTGGCGGCGCGCCTCAACCACCGAAACGTGGTTCAAACGAACGATGTCGGAGAGTCGAACGGCGTCTACTTCATGGTCATGGACTACCTCGAGGGCCGAAGCCTCGCGAAGATCCACCGCTATGTGCAAAAGCAGGATGAACGCCTCCCTCTAGCTCTTGAAGTGCGGATCGTGACCGACATGCTTGCCGGTCTCCACTACGCCCACGAGCTCCACGATTTCGATGGCAAGCCGCTCGGTGTAGTCCACCGGGACGTGTGCCCAGCCAACGTGTTCGTGACGATCGACGGCCAAGTGAAAGTCGTCGACTTCGGCGTCGCGAAGGCGAAGAACCACGCCCACGAGACGCAAGCCGGGACGATCAAGGGCCGTGTGGCCTACATGTCGCCCGAGCACGTGACCGGCAAACTGGTCGACCGCCGAGCCGACGTCTTCTCTGCGGGCATCATGTTGTGGGAGGCGATCGAGGGACGAAGGTTCTGGGACGGCGCGGGCGAAGCTCAGATCCTCGGTCAGCTCTTGCGCGGGGCACTTCCCGAAATGACCGCCCAAGACGTGCCGCCGATGCTCAGGGACGCTTGCGCCCGCGCGCTCTTGCCGGAGCCTGAAGGGCGTTTCCCGACGGCCCACGCCATGCGCTTGGTTCTCGAAGAGTGGCTCGAAAAAGCCGAGGACCGAAAGGCCCTTCCCGCGCTCGGTGTGAATATCAAAGACTGGTTCGCGAACGAGCGCGCTCGTGTTGCCCAGGCCGTCGAGGCCGCGGTAACGCCCGCGCGTCGCGCCCAAGCCTTGCCCGAGCTCGAGAGCGTTGCGGCGATGGCCGGCTCGGGAGTTAGCTCACTAAGCTCGGCGCTCCGCAATGGTCCCGCTTCCAATACGATCACGTCGACGGGCACAAAGTCCGCGACGGCGCCGTTCGTGGCGTCGGGCGACGTTATGCCACCGTCGGCGCCCTCACGCGTTCCGTGGGCCGTCGCCGCGGTTGCTGGAGTGCTTCTGGTCGTGGGGCTCGGTGTCGCTTTCTCGAAGAAGGGGGTAAGCAACGCCGGGGCTCTGCCGCCGACCGTCGTCACAACCGAGGAAGGCAAAATTCGGTTGACGGTGAAAGTAAGCCCCGTTGGCGCACAGATCTTCGTCGACGAACAGGAAGCGACCGGCAACCCGCACGTGGCCATGTTCCCGAAGGGGTCGGGCAAGCACCTCGTTCGCGCCGTCGCACCGGGGTTCGCCCCGAAGTCGGAGCTCGTCGATCTTTCCGACAACCTTCAGGTCACTCTCGCGCTGGAGCCTCTAGCCGTTGCCGTCGGGTCGACTCCTGCTCCGAAGGTGGTCTTCGTTCAGGGAAAGTCCGGCGGACCCGCTCCCGTCCAAGGTCCTGCGACTGCGCCCGCGACACCCGCCGCACCAACTGTCCCTGCACCCGCTGCTCCGGCATCGGGCGCGGCTCCCCTCCACACCGTCGACCCTGCGAACCCCTACGGCCGGCCGGCCACGGGGCGAGGCGTCGATCCGAACAACCCCTACGGGAAATGATGAAGCATCGAATCGCGCTGGTCGTAGGCTTGTGCCTTGCGTCTACTCTTACCGCCGTGCCCGTTCTTGCGGCGGACGGAAACACGCAACAGTCGGCAGGCTCGCACTTCGAACGTGGTGTCGCACTTTACGGAGAGGCGGACTACCGGGCTGCTCTGACCGAGTTCAAGCGCGCCTACGAATTGGCTCCGAATCCTCTGGTTCTCTACAATATTGGCCAATCGCAATTCCAACTTCGGAACTATTCGGCGGCCCTTTCTTCGTTCGAGCGGTATCTCGCCGAAGCTGGGCAGAATCCGCCTCACGCCCAGGAAGTTCAGCACAGCATCGAGACGTTGAAGACGCGCGTCGGTCGTATCGACATCGACGCCAACGTCCCCAGCGAGATTACGATCGACGACGAGCCTCAAGGCAAGACGCCCATCTCGCGTCTTCTCGTCTCGGTCGGAAAGCACCGTATCGTCGCGAAGCACGAAGGGGCGCCGCCACAGGAGCGCACGATTGACATCGCCGCGGGTGATAGCGTTCCAGTTACTTTTTCTTTCGTCAACGCTCCCACCGGCGGGCCCAAGGTCGAGCCAGGAGCCAAAGCCCCGAGCGAGGGCTCGCCTCCGTACGCAACCATTGCGTGGGTCGCGACGGGCGCACTTGCCGCAGGCGCGCTCGTGACCGGTATCGTGGCCACGACGTCGGGGTCGTCGCTCTCGGACGAACGCGACAGCCCCACCGCCAGCAGGGACCGGCTGGATTCCCTCTCCAGCCGCACGTCCACGTTCGCGCTGGTCACGGACATTCTGGCGGTGTCGGCCATCGTTGCAGGTGGCACGGCTCTCTACTTCACGTTTTCCAGGCCCAGTGCGAGTGCGCCCGACAAAACCACGTCGAAGCTCGGAATCTCGCCCAGCGGCATCACCTTTCGCTTGAGCTATTGAGATGAAATCCAAATCCAATTGGCCGCGGCTTGTCACCCTTGGCGCGATCGTGCTCGCGACCACGGGAGTGGCCTGCAGCCTGATTCTCGACAAGACCAAAGACCAGTGCACCCAGAACGGCGACTGCGCGCGGTTCGGAGCGGGCTACACCTGCAACGCCGGATTGTGCGCCACTCGTCCCGGCGTCCTCCCGGACGGTGCAGTGGACCCGGACGGGGCCGTGCCTGATGGTGGCGGAGACGCGGGTTGCACTCCAAAGACGCCCAAGACCACCTCGGACGAGTTCTTGAACGAGACCTGTACCGACTCGAAGTGTATCCCGTTCGACAATTGCGCCCGTCTCGGGCTCTGCGACGGAGGGCCGCTTCCGGTACTCGTAGATCCGCCCGAGGGAGGTGTCTGATGAAAACGTCCGTTTCTGCCGCGCTCGTTGCCACGGTCGTCCTGTCCTCCTCGGTCGCTTTGGCGCAGACCGTTCCGCCCACCGTCACGTGTGCTTCGCAGCCGAACCCCGTCTACGTCGCCGGTTCCACGGCACTTCGTGGCTTCGTCGAGATCGTCGGGAAGCTCCTCGCGTCCGACCCTTCGCCGACCACGGTCGTGTACCAGTCGCAAGGCTCGTGCACGGGCGTCCAGAAAATCTACGATACCGACGCCTCGAAGCGCACGATCAAGGACATTCCTGCCGTGGGAAGCACCCCGGCGAACTATGCCGTCTTCTACAAGGCCGATGGCACGAAGCAGGAATGCTCCCTCATTGAAACGGTCGGGACCGAAGTCAATATCGGAATATCGGACGTCTTTGCCAAAAGCTGCGGATACGCCGAGGTCCCCGCAGGAGTCTCGCTGACCGACTATCAAGGTCCGGTCCAGCCGATGCTTTTTGTCGTGCCCGCAAGCTCAAAGCAGACGTCGATAAGCGCCGAGGCCGCCTACATGGCCTTCGGGCTCGGCGGCGCTGGAGGGAAGGCCGCACCCTGGATTGATCCTCGCTTCTTTTTCATTCGCAACGCGTCCTCTGGCACACAACAGATGATCGCGGCGGCGACTGGGGTGCCGGGTGCGAAGTGGTGGGGAGTCAATCGCGGGAGCTCGACGGCAGTGCGCGACCAACTCAAGATCGTGGTCGATCCGGCGCAGGCGGACTCCGCGATTGGAATCCTCTCTTCCGACGTCGCGGACGCCGAGCGTGCGAATCTGCGCACGCTTGC
>JAYUKI010001049.1:0-9491 GCA_043764595.1 Myxococcales bacterium
ATTCCCCGCAGGTCGGTGCCGACGATCTCGATCCGCGCTCCGTCGACGGCAAAGCCCCGAGCGTCGACGACCCGTCCCTTGAGCGTACCGGCTTTTTCGAGGACGACGTCCACGGGTCCGTCCGTTACGGTGACGGTGGTCGAAACGTACCCGTCACGGCTCGCCATGACGCTGGCTCCGCCGTGAGGAATGGGCCCCAAAACGAGCGTGCCATCCTTCCCGCTCATGCCTTCGACTGGAAATGCGGCAAGTCCCGACTCGGCAAGAACCACCCGAGCCCCCGGAAGGGGCGTCGGCGGCTCCGCGTCACCGTCGAGCACACGAATCGCGATCGACACGCCTTGGACAAGGCGCAGAACGACGTCCTTCTCTTCGCCTCGTGCGAGCGTGACCGCGAGCTCCGTCGCCGACGAAAGCCCACCCGACGTCGCGCGAAGGGCGTACGTGCCTTCGGGTAGACCGCCGATTCGGACGCCACCTTCGACGTCCGTGTCGGCTCTCCGAGAAGGCCACAGAACCGCCGACGTGATTTCTACCCGCGCGTTTTTGACCTTGGCACCGTCGGGACCGAGCACCGTGACTTTCATGGCCGCGAGCTTCTTGACGACGACACGGAGCGGCTTGTCGAAAGACGGATGCCGCACTTCGACAGTATCGAAACCAGGAACGGTCACAGTCACGGTGTATGGCCCATCCGAAAGGCGCGACACGCGTGCGTGCCCGGCTTGGTCGGAGCGCGCGCCAAGTGGAAAGGGGTCCCCTCCTTGAACCTCGATCTCCGCGTCCGGCAGCCCCACTCCCGCCTCGGTCACGACCTCGACCTCGAGCTCTCGGGCCTCGCCCATGAGAAGCTCGAGAGACCGCGCACCGGACACCAGCATCACCATGCGCGAAGCACGGGCATATCCGTTCGCCTCGGCGACGATCCAGTGTTCTCCGACCGGCAGTCGACGGAGACTCGCCGTGCCGTGTTCCACGCGGGAGTCTGCTGCGCCGTAGGCCTTTCCATCCAAGATGCTGAACGCACGTATCCTAGCGCCATCGGGAATTGCCAAACCTCGACTGCCATCTTTTGCGCGCTGGAAGAGTGCCACGACGAGCTCGGCGGGGCGATCCGACACATCGCTCGGGAGGGGTGGCACGACGAGATCGACGACCAGCGGTCGGCTTGCCCCTCCTGGAATGGTCGCGACAACGAGGAGCGCCATCCAATATGCGACGACCACCGCCAACGTCCGAAATGCCGCGAGAGCTCGAGCACGCGAAGTGGCGCTAGGTTTCGCCAGTCCTTCGTCGTTTGGAGTCCTTTTCTCGTGCGGCATCAATTCGTCGTTCCGACAGACGCCTCGTCGGCCGCTCGGCGGCGTCCTTCGAGAAGAAGCGGCGCGCGAGCCATATTCCCAGGTTGCGTGGGCTTCGCCAAGGTACCGATGCTAGCCTCGGGAAGTGCGACCCTTTCCCGCCCTCCGATTCGGGTTCCTTTCGTCTTTTGCCTGTCTCCTGACCGTCGCGGGGTGTGGCTCGGACTACCTCCCTGTCAGCGTCGGATACCAGCCCACTCCGACCTTCGGAGCCGGCGGTGACGCCGCCACGTTCGGGTTCGACGCGAGCTCGCTCGCCCCGCCTGGCTGTGGCGTCGGCCCGGACGGCGGAGTCTGCGACTGCATCGACACGCCGCTCCTCGTGGATCCACCGAACTTCTATTTCGTGCTCGATCGGTCCGGAAGCATGACCGATGGCAACAAGTGGACGACCGTTCGCGCCGCCGTGAGCGAGATCATGGCCGCCGTGGGCCCACGAGCAAGCTTCGGGGCAACGGCTTTCCCGGGAAAAGAAGGAGCCTGCGCGCCAGGGCTCGAGATCATGTCGGTTCGCCCAGGAGACAGCCCAAGCGGCACGTACGGCCCGGCCAACAAGTTCCTCGCCGAAGCGACCCGCCAACTTCCAGCCTCGGGCGGCACGCCGACTGCGCCGACGCTCGAAGCCCTCGTGACGAAGCTTCCGAAGCTTCCGGGAAAGACCTTCGTCATCCTCGCAACGGACGGAGGGCCGAACTGCAGTCAAGCCACGTGCGGCGCCGAGAACTGCATTCTCAACATCGAATCCGCGAACACGTGCCGTCCAACCGGGCCTTCATGTTGCTTGGATCAGGTCGGACTGTGCCTGGATGGCGACGCCACGATTGGAGCGATTGGGCGCCTGAAAGCGGCGGGGATCCCGACCTTCGTCATCGGCGTTCCGGGAAGCCAAGCGTACGGAAGCCTGCTTGACCGCATGGCCCAGACTGCGGGCACGGCTCAGGTTGGAAGCCCTTCGTACTACCGCGTCGACAAGACCGACAAAGCCGACCTCGTCGCAGCGCTTCGAAAGGTCGCCGCCAAGATCGTCGCCACCTGCAGCTTCGAGCTGAAAGAAGTGCCACCCGACACGAATCGCCTCAACGTTTACCTCGACGAAAAGGTCGTTCCGAAGGGCGAAAAGGGCTGGAAAGTCGAGGGGAAGACCGTCACCCTCCTTGGCGAAACGTGCGCCAGCGTCATGAACGGCGACGTCCTGAACGTGCGCATCATTCTCGGCTGCCCCACCATCGAAGCACGCTGAGCTCGACTCACCTGACCTGAGTCCGTTGTGGATTCGGCCACGTGCGTCGGGGGATGAATGAATCCGGGCGGAGCTCAGTGAAGGGTGTGCCAACCGCCACCGTGCTCCACCTTGGGGAGCTTCTGCGGCGGCATGCGAAGGGGCTCGGGCTCGCGCGTGGCCGCCTCGATTTGACGGATGACTTCATCCATGTGGGCTTCTTCTTCTTCCCAACGGGCGAGCGTGTCGCGTGACTTTTTGCGACGCTTCCACCACGCGAGGCCGAAGAGAACCACCATCAGGACGGAAACGAGCGAACCGACGACGGACCAGATCGGCATCCGCTTCGCGAGGTCGGCCTTCCACTGGTACTCGAGCTTGCGAAGGTCGGCGCCGTACGCGTTCGTCATGGCCGAATCGAAACCTTGGCCTTGGGCGACGCGGTCGAGCATGTGGACGAACCGCTGGTGGTCGTCTTTTCTGCTCAAAAACCGAACAAAATCGGCCGATTGCGCGTACGCGAGGCTGACCTCTTGTGGGGTGCCATTGAACTTGCGGTCGACCTCGCCGAACGGAATGAGTGAGCCCGAGAGACTTGCCGTTTTCAGGGTCTCCACGCGATCGATCGCGAGCTCGCCGGAGAGCTTCACGGCAAGACCCTCATTGAACCAGCGCGGCACCGTGCCCTGACCGAAGGCGTCGAACACGGCAATGTGGACGAGCTCGTGGCGGAGCGTCTCTTCGAGCTTGGTGGGCTCGGCCCCTTGGGGAGCAACGAGAGACACGAGGACGAGGCGAAGCGGTCCGTAGGCCACGCCGCTCGCGTACGCCGGCGGGGGTGCGCCCTCGGGGGCAAGCCGAGCCATTTCGTCCCAGTCGCGAACGATACGCACCTCGACCTGCCCGAGCACGGGCCGCCCAAGATCGACCGTGAGGCGCTCGCGGGTGGCTGCGAGGTCCGGAATCAGCCCTTGCACGCGGTCGCGGTAGTCTTTCGGGTAGCCGATCGAGAGCCAGCCCTCCGAGCGCGACTCGAACGCCGCGGGCAGCTTCGGGACCTTGATCTGGTGAGGCGCGACGAGAAACGGTGCATCGTTCGGGGCCGACACCACTGGCTCTTGCGCGTGGGCCGCGCGCGAGAACGTGACGAGCCAGAATGCCATCAAGGCCAAGGCGGCGAGGCGAACGTATCGGAGCGCGCGGGTTGCGCTCGACCAGGTTGTACTCGAACGGGTGCGATTCATCGGGGCACCTGCATCTGAACGTGGATCGAATCGGACGAGCTGTCGCGCGTGGCCAAGAAAAAGGCGCCCCCGAGAACGGCAGCCGCTCCGGCCGCTCCCCAAAACCATGGGGATTCGTAGAAGGATTTGCCACCTTCTTTTGCGGGAGCTTTTGCGGCCTGAACCGGCGCGTCTTTTGGAGCGGGCGGAACGAGCCGTTCGATTGAAGCCACCGTGCCATCCCAGGTTCCCTTTTCGCCGGAGCGAAAGTCGAGCGAGGCAAAACGACCCGAGCTTGCCTCGAAAAGGCGCGCTTTCACGACCTGAACGGGTGCCTCGTCCGCTTTCTGGACCTCCTCCGCGGTGACGACCACGAGGCCCTCGAGCCGGAGATCGGCGGCCAGCGACTGGAGGAGCTTGCGCGACGCAATGCCCTCGTCCGTCACGGCGTCGCGCGTTTCGGCGAGGTCCGCCAGATCGCGCCTGCCCGATGGTGCGGGGTCGCCTGCCAGGACCCGAGCCGTGCTTTCGTCGAGACGTGGACGCAGCCGCGACGAACGGTACGTTTCCTGAGCGAGCGACCAGCCACTCGCCCGAGCCGCGCTTCGAGCCATGACCCCATATCCGTGGGGAGCTCGCGTCGGCGAGGGGGCTTCGGTGGGGACGTTTGGCGCCGACCCTCCGCACGCCGTAAGCGCGCATGCCGCCGCAAATAAAGGCAGCGATATTATGTATTTACCGTACCATCGCCTCGATGCAAGGCTGGACGGAAGTGGCGACCGGAGTGAAGGGCGAGCGCTTGGTTGCATGGGGGGCGGCTCGGGCTTCGGCTCGGGCTACGGCGCGAATCTAACGACGCACGTCGAGACGTCAACGGCCCGCGAAGCGGTCCAGGACCGGAGCGTAGACGACGACGTCCGCGCGCACTTCTCCGAGCGGCTGGGCGAGCTCCCGAGTGGTCGTGATACCGAGGGCGAGCATGGCTGCTGCAAGGGGTGGTCCGACAAAAGCCAGGGGACGAGCGTCGACGAAACCACGACGCGAGCCAAGACCGCACGCGAGGAGCAGCGCGAGGGTGTCCAGGAACGCGCCCGATGCGGCCCCACCCGCTCGCGACGCCGAGAGCCCCACCCACCCGACCGAGACGAGAAACGCGACGAAGGAGAGGGTGAACCCAGCCTTGGTGAAGCGCGGGCCACGCGCTTCCACGATGGACGAAACGCGGGTCGCGAACGCGAACAAGGCCACGAATACGAGCGCAACGACGATCGAAAACGTGACGCCGGCAAGAGCGTGGTGATGCGTCTTCGCGCGAAGGATCGCCCCGAGGGTGACCACGACGGGAGGTCCAAGGGCCCCGAAGGTGAAGAGCTTCGTTCCGTGGGCAAGGGCACGTTCGGTGAGAAAGCTCCGCGCGCCTCGCCTTGCCCCGCGGAACAGCGCGACGAGCACGATGGCCGGAACCAGCGCCGCGGCGCCAATGACCGCCCAGACCGAAAACAGCCCAACGTCGGGCATGCTCTTCGCGACACGCAGAGCGGCGGGCGCCGTGCCGACGACGGCCACGACGAAGGCGACGCCGATGGAGGTGCCGAAACGAAGGAGCCACGAGGCATCGTCTTCCTCGTCTTGGGGCGATTCGGCGCGTTCGCGGCTCACGGGCGAAGCTTACTTCAGAAGCGGTCCCAGGTGTGCCAAGCGGGCACTTCGAGGAGCCGGGAAGCGAAAAAGAGGGCGTCTTCGTCGCCGGACACCCAGCCCATTCGAGAGCAACGGGCGAGCGGCATACCTCCGAAGGTCACGGCCGCGAGACCTTCGGGCGCAAACGCCACGCGAGGTCCGCTCGCGGCGGGGACGACCGTCGCGACACCGCCCTTTATCTCGAGGCCGAAGCGGTCTTCCGGCGAGCCGTGGCGCGGGCTGGCCCGAACCGTGACGTCGAGCGCGCCGTCGTGGCGATAACCGCGGGCCTCGAGAGCGGTCCGCGCCGACGCGAGTTTGAGCATCGGTCCAGCTCCGAGCGATCCCAAGGGGTGCTCGACCTTCCGGCTACCGAAGCGCTTCCGGTCGATGTCGAGATCGACGAGTGCGCAGAAGAGCGGGTCATCCGACGGAAAGCAGACGTCGACCTCCGAAACCTGATCGCGAAAAACTCCAATCCATCCGAGGAGATCCCGACGATCGGCGTAGGTCTCCCCGACGAGATCCACGACCTCCGTCCGCGTCACTCCGTGCGCGTCGTGTTGATGGGTCAGGAGAGACACGTAGCCACTCGGCCGACCTTCGCGCTCGCCCATAAAAATCGCTCGACGCTCGTCCGCAAAGTGGACGTTCCACAGACGCTCGGAACGCGCGATGAGGCCCGTCGTCCGGCGCACTTCGGAGGCGTAGAGCTCCTGCAAGCTGGCGCGATCGGCGCCCGTCGTACGCCGGACGCGCAGCGACTTGCTCGTGCCCGCTTCTTGCTTCGCGAGCAGAGAGAGAGCTTCGGTCGCGATGGACACGTGGAGGACGTGTGGAGCGCTCACGTAGCCCATTCGCGCGTAGAACCCTTGCCGAAACGGGTAGAGGAAGGACGCGACGGCACCGGCTTCCTGGCCGACGGAAACCACGTGCTCGACGAGCGCCTTCGCTATGCCACGTCCACGTGCCTCGGGAGCAATGCCAACCGTCGCGATGCCCGTTACGGGGACGGGCGCTCCGCCCACGAAAACCGTGAGCCTGAAGCCGAACGCGTGCCCGACGAGCTCGTCATGACCGGACTCCGAGAGGATGGCCACGTGGAGATCGGCGAAGGGACCGAAGGGCTTCGCGAGAAAGTTCCGACGGCGCTCTTCGTGCCCGCGTGGATCGGGGAACGCAAGAGTGTGAATCTCGACGAGACGATCGATTTCGTCGGGGTGGGCGGGACGAAAAGTGAGAGCTTGCATTCGCGAGGGGCAGCTTTCGACGAAGCGGACCGGAGTGCAACGCCGGACATCGCCCATCCTCGCGTATTGTCGAGGATTTGGATGGAACGGTTTGCAAGAAATTGGGCCGTCTTCGGCGCCGACTGCTAGCCCCATTCGAGCCATGCAAAGCATCGATCGCGACCTCTCGAACGTCTCGGAAAAGAACCAGCGGCTCGGCGGCGCGGGCGCGGACTTCGTCGCTTCGCTCGGAAAAAAGGGCGCAGAGGCACGGGCTGCGCTCGGAGCACTTGCCGCGGACCCGAAGAGCCCTTCCCTCCGGGACGAGCTCCGCAAAAAGCTCGCGACCATCGAATCCGGAGCGAAAACGTTCCGCCTCGAAGAGCTCGCGCAAGCCGTCGCCGAAGGCACGCGGCTCCTCGAGCGGGCGCGTGGCGAAGGCGAAGCGGTCAGCCGCAACACGATCGCGAGCATGAACGAGCTCCTGTTCGACCTTCCCGCCCTTGCGTGGGGGGAGACGCAGCGAAGGCCCAAGGGCGGCAGCTTCATCGCGGAGAAGCTCGCGAACCACACGGCGCTCGTCGTCGGACCGAAGGTCGTCGCAGACGCCCTCTCGAACGACGTCGACTCGGCCCGCACGTATTTTTCCTGCCACCAGACCGAAGACGCTCAGGCCGCCATGGACATGGCCCGGGTCGTCGCGCCGGACATCATCCTTCTCGACGCGGACCTTGCCGACGTGCCCGAGCTCGTCGAGGCGCTCATGGACGACCCGCTCACGGAGCCCGTTCCCATGGTGGTCGTGGGCAGCTTCGGCGAAGAAGGCGACGCCGCGAAGTACGTCGCAATGGGTGTATCTCGCACGCTTTCCAAGCCGCTGTCCCGTGAAGAGCTCCGGCGCGCGTGCGAAGGCGCCGTGCTCACCTCGGAGAACCGCACGCAGCGCGTTTCGCTCGGCGAGCCCACGGTCGAAGAGCTCGGGCGAAGGCTCGCCGAAGAGGTAAAACGTGCGCTCGTGGACAGCGTCGACGTGGACGGCCGCACCACTCGTGTCTCGCTCGGCGAGGGAACCGAAGTGCTCGGCGCAATCTGGGGCGCGATTGCCCGGGTGCGCGAGATCGTGACCGCCAGGACCGACGGGCACGTGCGGTTTTCCCACCCGGCGCCCGAAGGAGCGATCGCGTTCGCGCCCCCGCTTCACCTCGATGCTCCCCGCTACGACCGCAGCCCTCGAATGCGGGGCGTGGACGGTGAAGTCCGGCTCACTGGCCGGCGTGTGCTGGTGGCCGACGACGATCCGGGCGTCACGTGGTTCGTCGCCGATTTGCTGAAGTCGGCGGGCTGCATCGTGACCGAGGCGGTGGACGGAGACAAAGCGCTCGAGCTTGCCTACCGGACCACGCCCGATCTCGTCATCAGCGACCTCTTGATGCCGGGCCTCGACGGGTTCGCGTTCTGCCGTGCGCTTCGCCGCGACGTCGCCCTCCGCGACACTCCGTTCCTCCTTCTCAGCTGGAAAGAAGACCTGCTCCAGCGTGTGCGCGAGCTGGGCGCAGGCGCCGCCGGGTACCTCCGCAAAGAGAGCGACGCCCGCGCGATCGTGGGCCGTGTCCGCGAAGTGCTGCGCCCGCGCGCTCGCGTCGAAACCCGACTCAAGAGCGAAGGCGAAGTGCGCGGACGGCTCGACGACCTCAGCGTTCGTTCGCTGCTCGACATCGTGTGCGCGACTCGCCCCCAAGCGCGCATCTCGGTTCGCGACGCGAGCTTCCTCTACGAGCTCGAGATCCGCGACGGTGCTCCCGTCGCCGCCATCCGAACCGACGCCCAAGGCGACGTGCGTCGCGGTGAGGTCGTCCTCGCGAGCATGCTCGGCGTCGGCGTCGGTCGGTTCGTGGTCCAAGACTCGTCCGGCGACGTCGTGGCCGAGCTCTCCGGAAGCCTGCACTCCCAGCTCGCGCTCCCCATCGCAAGGGCCCGCGCTGCGCTTCATCTGACGACCGGCACACGTGCCATGAACGTCGAACAAGTCGAGCTTTCCGCTGAAATCCTCGCGGATACGTTCCGTGTCGTCCCGCCCGAAGTCCGTCGGATCGTCGATCGGCTCGCGCGAGGCGCCACCCCGAAGGACCTCATCTTGGGTGGCATCGTCGACGCGGCCTGGCTCGACGACCTCATGGCCGACCTCTCCGCACGTGGCGCCGTTTTGGCCGTCCACGGCCCGTCCGGACGCGAGCTGCTCGGACCGCGGGTGGAAGCCGCTCTTGGGGGCGCGAAGGCCGCCGTGCTGACACCGGCGCCGTACGAAGCCTCGCTCGCAGCCCTTGGCGACAGCTCGGCGTTCGACCTCGCCCTCGAGCGCGAGGCCATGCAAACGGGCTTGGCTCTCGAGCCCGAACAGAGCCCTTCGTCCCTGCTTGGCGCGGTCATCCACGAGATCGACGCGCGAACCCACCGAAAGTCGTCCGAGCCCCCGCAAGAGGTCGCCCCGCTCTTCGAGGCGTCCGAGCTGCGGCCGCGGTCGTCGCCAAAAATGGTCGACGACGTCGAGATTCCTCGCGCGGTCGACGTCGGGGACGCCACGATCCTCGACACGACGTACGGAGCCCCCGAAGAGATCTCGATTTCCATTCCGATCCCCGAGGCCGAGCGCACGCCCGAGCCCCAAGTGGCCGACATGGCGGAGGACGGAACCTACGGAAAGAAGAAGAAAAAGGGCGGCATGTGGCAGCTCTTGGCGCTCCTCTTCGGCGTCGTCACGGTGACGTTCGTCGCTTTCCAG
>JAYUKI010001050.1:0-2776 GCA_043764595.1 Myxococcales bacterium
AGAGCGGGCGGGCGTCGGTGTGGGCCACCTCGACCCAGGGTTCGTTTCGAAGCACGAAGAGGCCAACCGCCTCCCCTTCGACCGCGATGCGCCCTTCCACCGCGGCGCCACGCGCGGGCTCGAGCGTGAGCACGACCACTCCCGAAGCGCCACACGCCACGTAGACCCGTGCTCCCACACGGAGGACCGCGCGCCCTTCGCAGCCGAGCGCCACGTCGGTCGTGCCCGTCGCGTCCGTCACGCGAAGCACAGTTCCCGCCAAGGAGACGCTCGGTCCATCCGCAGCTGGCGCGGCGGCCGACGGGGCCGACGGGGTCGAAGGAGAAACTACAGGCGCCGTCGCGGGTGCGGGCAACGACGAGGGAGCAGGAGCGTCGTCCGCACGAGCGACGTTGGCGAACGAGAGGACCGAGGCGGTCACGAGCAAGCCTCGAAGCATGGGCAAAGTCATCTGATGAGCAATCATGTGTGGAGGGTGGCAAGTGCCGCATAGCGGCGCAAGGCTCCATTCGAAGAAAGGCAAAATGGGCACGAAAACGGTCCACACGGACCGTGACGTCGTGTTCACGCCTCTCCACGTTCGGTGGGCACGGTAGCTCCGGATCGAGCTCTGGCCGGCCATCGACGGGGCTCGGGGCTCGTTTTAGCTTTGTGGGCCGGGACGGCGCACGCGCTTGTTTGCTGCGCGGAGCATGTCTTCGACCGACGAGAGCTCGACGTTCGGCTCGGCGTCCGCGTCGAGCTCGGCGAGGTTGGCCGTGGACTTTGCTTCGGGCGGGACCAGCGCGGGGCCCTTTGCGGCGTCGTCCCAGCGGGAGGCGAGGGTCTCGGCGATGCGCACGAGGAGCCCACGGGTGGACTCGCGATCGTTCGCCGAGAGGTGAACGTCGTTTGGGTGCGAGCGCTCGAGAAGCTTGGCTTCGAAGGGCTCGAGCGCGTCGATCTTGTTCCACACCACGATGCGCGGAATGTCCTCGAGGTGGAGCTCGGCCAAGAGCTCTTCGGTCGTACGGATTTGATCGTTCCGGGCGGGATCGCTCGCGTCCACGACGTGGAGCAAGAGGTCCGCGTCCGCGGCTTCTTCGAACGTGGCTCGAAACGCAGCGAAGAGGTCCTTCGGCAGGTTTCGGATGAACCCCACGGTGTCCGTGAGGACGACCTCGCGCTCGCCCCAGCCCGCCCACCCCACGCGCAACACGCGGGAGCGCGTGTCGAGCGTCGCGAAGAGCTTGTCTTCCGCGAGCACGTCCGCGCCGGTGAGCGTGTTCAGGAGCGTGCTCTTTCCGGCGTTCGTGTAGCCCACGACGGCGACCGTCGGGATAGGGACGCGTGTGCGCTTCTTTCGGCGCTCTTCGCGGCGTTTCTCGAGCTTTGCGAGCTCCGCTTCGAGGTGCGAAACGCGCTCTTTTGCGCGGCGCTTGCCGACCTCGAGGGTGGTCTCGCCCGGGCCACGCCCGCCGATGCCGCCCGTGAGGCGAGAGAGAGCGTCGTCTTTTTGGGCGAGCCTAGGAAGGCTGTATTTGAGCTGAGCGAGCTCGACCTGGAGCTTTCCATCGCGGCCTTCGGCGCGCTGCGCGAAGATGTCCAAAATGAGCTGCGAGCGGTCGATGACCTTCAGATCGCTCACTTTGGCCACGGCGGCGGCTTGCGCGGGCGAGAGGTTCTGATCGAAGACGAGCACCTCGGCGTCCTTGTCGATGGCGCGCAAGATGACGTCGTCGAGCTTGCCTTTGCCCATCACGTATTTCGTGTCGAACGCGTCGCGGATCTGAACGATCGAGTCGGTGACCTCGACGCCGGCGGTGCGGGCAAGCTCCCGGAGCTCGCGCATGCTGGCTTCGGCCTCGCGCAAGAGGTCGGACTTCTTTCGCTCTCCGTTTTTCGTGCTGGCCACGTGCACCAGGATGGCGCGGCCGTCTTTGGCGCGCACTTCGCGGCCGGCGCCTCGCTTGGCGAACTCGGCCTCCAGATCGGCCATGAGGTCGCCCACGTGCACTTTTTGCTGCGAGAGCGGCAGCATCGCCACCTCGCGGTACGGCAGCGCGTTCGCGTCGGCGTCCGCGCTGGTCGGCACGTTGTACGCGTACGAGAGGCCACGAGGCTCGCCGTTCGGGGCCATGTGGATGGCGCACACGAGATCGAGCCGCAGGCGCACGAGATCGACGAAGTCGTCTTTGGTGAGAGGCTCACCGCGGACGTGCGTGTGCACGAGCCGAAGCCCGCGGAACCGTCCTTCGGCGGCACGCAGACGACCAATGTCCGGCAACATGAGCCGATTGGCGTCGCCGACGACCACGTGCTCGACGGCGCCCGAGCGGTGGACGAGAACGCCGACCTGACGTCCCGTTTCGTGGGACACGTCGACGAGCGAACGCACGAGCTCCGGCGTCGCGAGCGTGTCGAGAGGCACGCGGCGCCGGGCAATGCGCTCCAAAGCGCGAGCTTGTACGGGGGAAAGCCCCGTTTTGTTGCCGAAAATTTCGATGGGGAACCCGAGCTTACTTGTTCACGCGCTCCTGATACTGGCCCGTGGACGTGTCGATCTTGATCCACTCGCCCTCTTTGATGAAGAGGGGCACGTTCACGGTGGCGCCGGTGGCGAGGGTGGCGGGCTTGGTGGCTCCGCTGGCCGTGTCGCCCTTGACGCCGGGTTCGCTGGCTACGATTTGCATGACCACGTTCGCCGGAAGCTCGACCCCGATGGGGTTGCCGTTGAAGAGCGTGACCTCGCACTCGAGGCCTTCCGAGAGGAAGCGCTGCTCGTCGCCGATCTTGA
>JAYUKI010001051.1:0-9467 GCA_043764595.1 Myxococcales bacterium
TCGGCTCCAGTGGGGCCTCGCGAGCGTGATGGCCGGCCTCGGGGCCGAAGGCAACTACCACCGGATTACCGAAGGTTGGATTCGCGGGCCCTACGTTCCGCCGCCCCGCTGAGTCTGCCTTCGGGCGCTCGGGGCGAGGCGGTGGCGTCCGAGCGGACGGCCACTGCGTATGCCCGTGACGAATCGCTGTCGGTCGGACCGGAGCACGAGGGCGAGAGCCGCGTCTACCTGAGGGACAACCTTCCCGTCATGGCGGCGCTCGAGAAAGAACGAGGGTCCGCGTTCAAGCTTGCCTATCTCGATCCCCCTTTCAATACGGGGCGCGCGTTCGCCGAATACGACGACGCTCGGTCGCGCGAAGAGTGGCTCGCGATGATGCGCCCAAGGCTCGTTTTGGCACGTGCACTGCTCCGAGACGACGGAGCACTGGTGGCCGAGATCGACGACACCGAGCTTGGCAGTCTGCAATGCCTATTGGACGAAGTCTTCGGCGCGAAGAACCGAGTGAGCACGATTACGGTCTTGCGGAGCGCGGCGACCGGTCACAAAGCGAAGAATCGCGGGCCCGTCAACGTGTCGGACTTTTTGCTCCTCTACGCGAAAGACAAGACTCGGTTCTTGCCGAATCCCATATTCAAACGGCGCGACGGAATCGATCCTGCCTACGGAACGTTCGTCGAGAATCCAGACGACGATCCATCGGAGCTTCGTTTCGTTCCGCTCGGCAAGGCGGCGGCGCGCGCGGCCGGCCATCCTACGGCGCGCACGGCACGAGCGGCCTTGGGCCTCGGGTGGGAGGACCACTTGACTCGGTTCGCGCGAGCTCACGCACGGCAGATCGTAAGGTTCGCCCAAGTACGTTTCGAGGCCGTGTCCCGCGAGGCTCAAGAGCTCGTGAAGGCCTCCAAGTCCTCGCCTGGTCGCGTCCTTCGACTCGCCCGGCAGGGACTGCCAGACCTCCTCCTACGGGATGGGAACCGCATATTGTTCCTGGCGTCGAAAATGCGAAGCCTCACCAGCAGTGGCACCGTCGACCCCTCTGGAGCGAGTCCCACGGTGCCCTGCGAGCCCTTGACGAACGTATGGACCGACATTCCATTCCAGGGAATCGCTCGCGAAGGTGGCGTCGTGTTCGTCCGCAACAAGAAGCCCGAACGGCTGCTCGAGCGCATCGTGGCCCTCACCACGTGCGAAGGAGATTGGGTGCTCGATCCTTTCCTTGGCAGCGGCACCACCGCCGCAGTCGCCACGACCATGCGTCGGCCGTGGGTCGGTATCGAATCGGGAGAGCACGGGGAGACCCTCGCCATTCCGCGACTCGGACGGGTCGTTCGTGGGACGGACCAAACGGGCATTCGCGCGCGCCGAGCGATTTCGTACGAAGGAGGCTTCGGTGTCTACCGCTAGACCCCTACGAAGCTTCGCCTTCGCGACGATCTTCGCCCTCGTTTTCGTGGTTGGGTGCAAGACGCCCAAAACAGCAGAGGCCGACGCCGACGCGAACGCCGTCAAACCCACCGAGGCCGAGGCCTCGAGCCCCTCGAGCACGCCAGAGGGTGGAGCGAGCTCGGTCGACGGCGCGAAAGCGTTGCCGAATCCGCCCGCCGCCTTCCGCGAGGCCGTACGCCACGCGCGATGGGAGGACGCCGAAGCGGCCGCAACGGCGATGACGGATGGCGAGCGCGACAAGCCCCAAGTGAAGCTCGCGCGGGCTCGCGCAGCGATCGAGCGTTCCGATGCGAAGCTCGCGCTGACGTTGCTGAGCAAGCTCGAAGAGCAGTTGCCTCTTCTCGAGACCCGAATCAAGCGCATGCGCCGTGTGGCCATGGCCGAGGTCGGCCCCTTTGACGTCGCCGCGGAGGGCTTTTTCGCCGAAGGAACGCCAAAGGGCTACCTCGCCGCGGCGCGTGCCTACGAGCGCGCGGGAGATGCCGCACGCGCTCGCCTCGCGTGCGACCGCCTATTGGCGCAAGACAAGAAGCCGCGTGCGCTCGAGCTCGAAGCGCGCAAGCTGCGTCTGTTCTTGCCCCACGACGAGCCCGCCACGGACAAAGACGACGCCCGTTGGATCGCGATCCACGCGAGCCAAAAAGACGCGGACCGGGCCATGGGAAAGCTCGGTCGCGCGTTCACGTCGGACGAGTGGCTGCTTCGGGCGCACGAGCTCGCCGAGGCCCTCGAGACCGACGAGGCCTTGAAGGCGATCGACCATGCCGTCGGCTCCAAAGGACGGGCGACGGCGGACGACTTCTGCCGCGCGAAGGCCGAGGCTCTCTACAAGGCGCGCTCGCGCTACACCGAAGCCTCCACGGCGTATGGCGTGTGCGAGCGACGCGGTGGGCCGAAGGCCGCCGAAGACGCCTTCCTCTCGGCACGTGCGCTCTCACGGGCCGACAAGGACCGCGAAGCGCAGGTAGCGATGAAACACGTGCGCGACCACTACGCGCGCTCGCCGTTCGCGACGCAGGCCAAGTTCCACATGGCGCGCATCGCTCTCCTCCACGGCGACTACAAAGAAGCCGTGGTGGGCTTCGACGAGCTCGCGCAGGAGCGCGGACACGCTGAGAAAGAAACGCCGCGATATCGTGCACTTGCGCACTTCGGGGCGCACGATTACCACGGGGCTCGGCGCCTCTTCGAGGCCCTGGCGGACGACGCGGACGAAGGCCGTTCGCGTGCACGCTACATCAATCTGGCGGCGCTCTCGGCGCTGCGCGACGGCGATCGCACCCACGCCGTGGCTCGCTGGTCCGAGGTCGTGCGCACGCACACGCTCACGTATGCGGCGCTCGTCGCGCGGGCTCGGCTCGCAGAAGCCAAGGCCCCCGAGGTGGCGTGGACCGAGCCCGCCACCGGGGCTGCTACGCCTTTGCCCATCACGCTCCCCGCTCCCGTCGACCTTCTCCACGACGTCGGGCTCGACGACGAGGCGGAAGAAGAGCTCCGGACCCGCGAGTCGTTCGTCGAGAGCCAGCACGCAGGACGCGGCGTCGAAGCGCTTTGCACGGCGTACGGCGTCTTGGGTCGCGCGAAACGCAGGCACCAAGTCGCTCTGCGCGCCCCATCCAGCTTGCTCGGCGAAGCACCGCAAGGCCGCGCGCGGTGGGTCTGGGACTGCGCGTTTCCGCGTCCGTTCGAGGGCGAGGTCGAGGACGCCGAATCGCGCGAAGGATTGCCTACGGGGCTCACTTACGCCGTGATGCGGCAGGAGAGTGGCTTCGATCCCGAGGTGGTCTCGCCCGCCCGCGCGATCGGGCTCATGCAGCTCTTGCCCGAGACGGCGAAGGCCGTCGCCGAACGCGGCCAGCTTCGCCACGAGACGTCCTGGCTGACCCGACCCGGCATCAACATCATGCTCGGCGCCAGGTACCTCCACGAGCTCGGCGAGAAATACGACGCCGATCCTCTGCGCGTCGCGGGCGCCTACAACGCGGGGCCCGAGGCCATGACACGGTGGCAATCCCGAAGCGCGGGCGTCGACATCGAGGTCTTCGTGGAATCGATCCCCTACCTCGAGACGCGCGGGTACGTCGTCAGGGTCATGGAAAACGTGGCTCGCTACGGCTACCTGGCCAAGGGCGATGCGGCCGTGCCCCGGCTCAAGCTCGCGCTCTGAGCAGCAGGTTCGGAAGGCCCACTTCGAAGGAGAATGACGCGCTTCGTCGGCTCGGACCGAATCCGTGCTAGTCCACTGGTTCCGTGCTCGGGCTCCTCGCCGCCGTCCTCTTCATCGTGCTCAACGGCTTCTTCGTGGCCGCCGAGTTTGCGCTTGTCAAAGTTGGGACGACCAACCTCAGCGCCAAGGCCAAGCGGAACCCGAAGTTCAAGCGCACCGAGGTCGTCGTCGGCAATTTTGAATGTTATTTTTTGGTCACCCAGCTCGGCATCACTCTCGCCAGCCTAGGGCTTGGTTGGGTGGGCGAGCCCGCGATCGAGCACGCGTTCATGGCGCTGGTCACCAAGATCACGGGCCACGAGCCCGGTCGCGTCATGACCATCGTCGCCACCGCGATTGCCCTGACCTGCCTCACGTTCGGTCACGTTCTCTTCGGCGAGCTCATCCCGAAGCTCGTGGCCATCCAGCGATCCGAGGAGACGGCTCTCTCGTCGGCAGGACCACTCCACGTGATCTTTGTCGTGTTCCGACCGCTGCTTTTCGTGCTGGAGCATTCCACGAAGCTCATCTTGCGCGCACTCGGGATGAGCGCCGACGCGGCGAGCGAAGGGAAGCTCTCCGAAGAAGAAATCTTGGGCATCCTGGTGGCGAACACCGCGAAGACGCCGGATGGCCGCGCCAAGAGTGAGCTCGTGGAGAGGGTCATCCGGTTTTCGCAGCGCGCAGCCCGCCACGCGATGGTCCCGCGCGTCGACGTGAAGTCCCTGCCGATCGACACCGACGGCAAAGACGCCGTCAAAATCCTGCGTGATCTCCAGTACTCACGCATCGTCCTCACGAAGGGGCGCTCGCTCGACGAGGTCGCCGGCTACCTCTACGCCAAGGACGTCTTCTTGAACGAAACGGGCCTCGAAGGGCTCCACCTCGACAGCCTCCGGCGCGACGTGCTCTTCGTACCCGAACAGAAGAGCCTGCTCGACCTCTTGCGCGAGATGCAGAAGACGCAGATCCCGATCGCCATCGTGGTCGACGAATACGGCGGCTCGAGTGGAATCGTGACCCTCGAAGATTTGCTGGAAGAGATCGTAGGCGAGATCCGCGACGAATTCGACGAGGAGCCCGCGCGCGTGGTGCGGCTCGGCGAGTCGAACGTGTGGGACGTGGATGCCCGCGCGGCCATGGAAGAGCTCCGTGTCTTGGGCGTCGAGATCAAGGGTGACGAAGCCGGCGAAGCCGTCGGAACGGTCGTGCAGACGCGCATCGGTCGTATCCCGCGTACGGGTGATCGGATCGAGCTGTCGCCTGGAGTCACGGTCGAAGTGAGTGGCATGAGCCGGCGCCGCATCACGAGCGTCCGTGTCCGTGTGAAGCCCGAGGGCCCCCTGTGACCACGAGCGACGCGACGAAGCCCTCTCGGTGGCTTCGTGCTCTGCAACTCGTGGCGCTGTTGCTCGGCCTCGTGGCCCTCGTGGTGAGCTCCCGCCTCCGCCTCTCGGGCGACCTCACCGATCTCTTCCCCAAGGGACCGGAGGCCGAAGCTCTCGCGACGTTCACGCGTGCCTTCGGCGGCGGCGACGTGGGGCTCGTGCTCGTGCGGGGCGACGATCCCGAAGCGGTGACTCGCGCAGCCAAAGACGCCTCGAAGCGGCTCGAAGGCAAAAGCACCATCTCGCGAGTCGTCGCCTCGATGCCCGACGCAAAGCCTGCCGATGCGACCCTTGCGTGGCTCCACGCGGGCCCATACGCACGCGCCGAGCTCGAAAAAGCGCTGACCGATGAAGGAATGAAGCGGCGGCTCGAGGACACACGCTCCCTCCTGCTCGCTCCCGCCGGCTCGGGAGACGCCGCCGATCTCATTCGCAAAGATCCGCTACGACTCTCCGCGATTCCTTGGGAAGGCCGCACCGAGCTCGCCGCTGGAGTCATCGCCGATTCGGAAGGCAGCTTCGTCGCGAACCATGGAAAAGCGCGGCTCGTGGTCTTGGAGCCCAAGGGCCGTGTGTTCGATCCGAAAGCCGCAGAGGCCTTCGTGGTCGAGGTCGAAGGCGAGCTTCGCGAAGTGGAAAAGTCGAACCCTGGAGTCACGTTCGATCTCACGGGCGGTCACGCCGTGGCCTACGCCACGGAACGCATGATCCGCAAGGATCTCTACTTCAGCACGGCGCTCTCGTTCGTCCTCTCTGCCGTCATGTTCTTGGTGACGTTCCGAAGGGCGCGGGCGCTGCTCGCGGTCTTGCCACCGCTGATGCTCGGCACCGTGTGGACCACGGCGGCCGCGGCGCTCATCTACCCTCGGCTCTCGTCGTTGTCGGTCGCGTTCACGTCGGTCGTCGTGGGCGTCGGAGTGGACACCGGGGTGCACGTCTATGGGGCGCTCCTCGAGGCTCGCAAGAAGGGCCTATCTCCGGGGGAAGCTGCCGAATTTGCTCGCAAAACGTCGGCCAAACCCACGCTCACGGCGGCGTTCGTCGCGGCCCTCGCGTTCGGAGCACTCGGAATCTCGGGAATCGCCGCGCTCGGCCAGCTCGGCGTCCTGTCGGCCATCGGCGAGGTGCTCACGGCCATCGCGATCCTCCTCTTTGCTCCGGACGTCGGGCGCTACTTGGAGCGGCGCGACGTGGTCGAAACGAAGCCACCGCGGTGGATCGGGTGGACGTCGAAGCTCACCCGTAGCCCGCTCCGGGCCAAGGTCGCGCTCGGCGTGCTCCCGATGCTCGTCGTGGTGCTCGCGGTGTTCGGCACGCCCGGCACCGGGGACGCCGTCGTTGCGCTTCGACCTCGCGCGCTGAAGCCGCTGCACACGACCGACGCCATCTACGAGCTGTTCGGTGGGCGACCGAACCAGTGGGTCTTGCTGGTTCACGATCCAGACCTCCAGACCGCGGCCGCCGAGATCGATGCCGTCGCCGAAGCGCTCGAGCCGCTCGTGAAGGACGGAACCATCGACGGCTTCGACGCGATGACCACCTACGTCCCGTCCATTCCGACGCAAAAGGCGAGGCTCGCAAAACGCGACGCACTCAACCTCCCCGAGCGCGCGAAAGCCTTGAAATCCAGCCTCGATGCGGTTGGCTTCGACGCCGAGGCGTTCTCCGAAGGCATCGCTTCGCTCGAGCATCCTCGGTACGACACCCTCCAGATACCGGTCGGCCAACCGGGACCTTTGTCCATGGTGGTCGCTCGGCACGTGCAGAAGTACCAAGGCGAGTATTACGTGGCGGCCTACGTGCGTCCGAAGGAAGGCGCAGCCAAAGAAGCGCACCTTCGTGAGGTCATTCGTGGCGCTTCGTCGCGTGTCGTCATCACGGGTTTTGCGGCGCTCGAAGTCTCTCTGAAGCGCACCCTCGTCCACGATCTTCCGCGGGTGGCGCTGCTCGCGACGCTGTTCGTGGGGATCGCTCTCGGCGCGAGCCTGCGCAGCGTGAAGGCGGTCGGCCTCGCCCTCTTTGCGCTCGCCACCGAGATTGCCATGGTCGCGGTCGCCATGCGCGTCCTCCACATCGGCTGGCATGTGTACGATGCACTCGTTCTTCCGGTGCTCTTGGGCATCACGTTGGACGAGGTGCTCTTCCTTCTTCACGCGGCCGAAGAGCGGGAAAAAGAGCCCGATTCGGAAGGCGGCGCAGACTTCGTCGAGTCCGCGCTCGTGAAACAAGCGCCCCTTTCCACGGCCACCGCGCTCACGACGGCGGCGGGCTTCGGGGCACTTATGGCGTGCCGTTTCGAGGGCCTGTTCGATCTTGGGGCGGTCGGGGCCATCGGCTCTGTCGCGGGCCTCGTGGCCTCGCTCGTGGTCGTCCCCGCAGGGCTTCGGCTCCTCGCGCCAAAGAAGCCAGGTGCGCCGAAGAGCGAACCCGCTCGGGTGGAAAAGGAACGCCCGTGAAGAAGCGCGCTCCGAAGGAAATGGACCTGCGCGAGCGCGAGCCTCTAACGGCGAAGATGGGCGACGCGTTCGGCGACGATCCGGAAGCGCTCCTTCGCAAGGATCCTGCGTTCGAGGATCCCCTCCCCGCCTTGCTTGGCGAACGCGGAGCGACGCCGCTCTCGGTCGTGATCGCGCGCTCCGCGAAGGAGCCGCGCATCGACGTGAGCTCGGCACGCGGATCGGCCACCGGTGCCCTCGCCGCGAAGCTGTCCCGCGAGACTGGCGCGCCCGTGGTGGTCGTCTCGGCCTCGGCGGATGCCGCGCGCAGGATGCGTGACGATGTCGCGTTTTTCCTCGGAAAAGACGCAAAAACCGAGGCGTTCGTCCTCGCGACACAAGAGTCTTCGCCCTACGCGGACGTGAGCCCGGACCGGCGCGGCGAGATGGCTCGCGTCGCGGCGCTGGTCAAAATCGCCCGCTCGGGCTCGAACCGCAGCGTCGTTTGCACCACGGCCGCGCAGCTCGTCCGACGGGTCTTGCCGAAGGACGCCCTCGCCGCGCACACGTTCCGCGTGGTCGCCGAGGAGGCGCTCGATCGGGAAGCCTTGCTGAAGGGGCTCGGCGAGGCCGGGTACCTGCGCGTTCCACTGGTCGAAGATCCGGGCACGTTCGCCGTACGCGGATCGCTGGTCGACGTGTGGCCCCCTCATGCCACGGCGGGCGATGGCGTGCGCGACGAGCCCGTGCGCATCGAGTTTTACGACGATCTGGTCGTGAGCCTGAAGCGCTTCGACCCTTTCGAGCAGCGCACGCACAAGGAAGACGGCCTCGCCGAGATCGTGCTTCCGCCGGCGCGCGAGCCCATCTTCACGCCGAAAAACGTGGCCCGCGCGAAGGCCCACGTCCTCGAGCTCGCCGATGCGCTCGACATGCCGACCTCCCGCGCGCGAGCCCTCGCGGAGGACATCGCGAGCGGTCGCGCGTTCTTCGGAGCCGACGGCTACCTCCCCGCGTACTACGACGGCCTCGTCGATCCATTCGACTACGTGCCGAAGAACGCCACCGTCGTGTTCGACGATCCGCAAGACGTCGTACGCGTGGTCCGCGAAGAGCTCGAGCGCGCGCGCACCGAAGCGAGCGCACGCACCGGCACGGTGCATTTTCCGGTCTCTGCATTCTACACGGAAGAAGCCGACGTCGTGCGCGCCCTCGCGGCACGGCGGGTGGTCACCGTCGCACGCATGTCCGTCGTGGGCGGCGACACGACCCTCCTCGCCGCGTACGAGGTGGCGACCCACCCGGTCGAGCTCGGTTCGCTCGACCAGAACGAGCTCTCGGCCGCGATGCAGCGGGCACGCGCCTCCAAAGGAAAAGCCGTCGGGCTCGAGCCGCTGGTCCGACGCATCGCGCACTTCCGCGAGAGTGGCCTTCGTGTCGTCCTCACGGCACGGACCACCACGCAGGCCGAGCGCCTCGCGGGTCTCTTGCGCCACCAGTCCATCACGTGCGCTATGCACCTTTCGGGCGCGGACGTCTTTGCGCCGAAGCCAGGCGATGCGCGTAGGGCCGACGTGGACATCGTCGCGAGCCCTCTTTCCCGCGGCGTCGTGCTACCTGCCGATGGCCTCGCCGTCGTCACCGAAGAAGAAATCTTCGGAGGCCGCGCGCACAAAAAGCGAGACACGAAGAAGCGCGACACCACGCGTCCCTTCCTGGAAGACCTCCGAACCCTCTCGGTCGGCGATTTGGTCGTCCACGTCGAGCACGGCGTGGGCCGCTACCACGGGCTCGTACACAAGAGCGTCGGTGGCCTCGTGGTCGACCTTCTGGTCGTCGAATACGCCGGAAACGACAAGCTCTACCTTCCCGTCTATCGGCTCAATCAGGTCCAAAAGTTCTCGGGCGGCGAAGGCGAGTCTCCCAAGCTCGATAGGCTCGGCGGCTCCACGTTCGCGAAGACCAAAGCGCGCGTGCAGAAGGAGGTCC
>JAYUKI010001052.1:0-9457 GCA_043764595.1 Myxococcales bacterium
GCCGGCTACGCAAGCCACGACGGCAAGATGTGGATTCTCGGCGGCGATCCGAACTCAGGATTTTACCAGACCGACGTTTGGAGCTCGCTCGACGGAAAAGTTTGGACCCGAGTCGACATCCACACGACCACTCCGCGCTCGATTGTCGATACCACTGCCGGATAGATACGTATTGGGCTTGATTAGAGACCACCGAATGCCATCTTTGCTGCTCCAGACGTCGTTGGCCGTCGTGGGCCCCCAGCGACCGCCATTCCAGCCCCCGAGGAGCCACATCTTGCCATCGTGAACGATGGCTCCAGCTCCGTCTCGGGGACCCCATGGGGCTGCCTTCTGGATCTGGGCCCAAGAGTAGGAACGCTTTGCCGAGGGAACGATGGCTACGTCTTGGGTCTCTACCATGGGGTCGTCTCGCCCCCGATCGTTCGGCCCAGGTACGCGCGTCGAGTCGCGGGCCATGACGCGAAGCCTTGCCGTGTCCGTGCAGTTTGGCGGAACGGTCCAAACGAAGCGGCCTTCGGACGCAGCTACCGTCGCGATTTCGATCCACGAGGCGCCCCGGTCGCCACTCACCTCGACGACGGCCCTCGCGGCATCGCCGGTTCTCGGAGGCCACGAGATGGCGTGAAGACTCTCCCTCGCCCACGGGCCCAACACCGTTCGTGCACTCACCGGTTGGGTCTCTGGGGGGGGCCGAGGAAGGGGAACAAGAGGCGTGGGGTCCACCTTCGTGGTGGGCAAAAGCAACTGTGTGCCGGGGCACGCCGAGATACCGACTACGAGAATGACGCCGACGAAGCCCGAGGAGCTTCGGTGGGAAGGGGCTTTTCTCTTGGTTTTCATCCGAAGTACCACGTGCCAAGCGGGGCTCCGCTAGAGTGAATCATGACGTGGTCCATGTCGACACGTGCGACGTCCACCTCGTGACCGTAGGAACCCGGAAACTCCGAACATCGCTTTTTCGTGTGAGGCTCAATCCCGTAGGACGTCGACCACGTTCGGTTGGCAAAGTGGATCCGACCGTGCGAGGCACGACCTACAAGTGGCACGCCGACGTTTGGAGAGTGCGGGCGCCTTGAGTCACCCGCCGCGCGGCACGACCACGGTGAACGTGGTTCCGTGGTCGCCAAACGTCGGTGAAGCGACACGCGCGGTTCCGCCATGGGCGACCGCCACGGCCTCCACGAGCGCGAGCCCCAAGCCCGTTCCGCGCCGGTCGCCTCGCGTCGTGAAAAAGCGCTGAAATACGCGCGCCAAGTCCTCTTTTGCGATGCCGGGGCCGTCGTCGTGGACGTCGAGGCGAAGCCCCTCTGGGACGCTGGCTAGGGCAACCTTGACCGTACCGCCCTCCGCCGCGAACGAGGCCGCATTGTCCACGAGCTCGCGCACGAGTGCGTCGAGGCGCCGCCGCACGCCACGAACCACTTGAGGCTCGATTGATTCGGCGACGAACGTGACTCCCTTGTATCGGGGGTCCAGGCGAGCTCGCTCGAGTGCTGCTTCGGCGAGCTCGTGCATGGCGACCTCTTCGCGCTCTTCGCGGGGCATGCCAGCTTCTGCCCGTGCCAGATCGAGAAACTGCGTGACGAGCGCGTCGAGCTTCGATGCACTCGCGCCAAGGGCCCTTGCCAGCCGCGCGCGACGTTCTTCGTCGACTGGCGATTCGAGAGCTTCGGCGATGGCCGCGACCGCAGCGACGGGGCTCTTCATCTCGTGGACCACGTCGGCCACGAAGGCCTCGTTTTCGGTCCTCCTTCGTTCGATGGCTCCGAGCAGCGCATTCAAGGCGGCGGCAAGGTCTCCGACTTCGTCCGCGTGCTCGGTGAGAATGGCTCCGGGGCTCTCGTTGCTCGCCTTTGCGAGGGCTTCCGTTCGAAGCTTGGCAATCGGGGCCGTCACTCTGCGCGCCGCCCAGGCCCCAAGAACGAGAGCGAGTGGAACCGTCACGAGCGAAAGGCGGAGCAACGCACGCCTCAGAAAATAGACCTCTTCCACGGCGCGCCAGGAGCTCTTGTCGACGTAGACGATCCACTGCCTCTCTTCACGGTCCTTCGGGGCGCGAACGGCACGGCAGACGCGGAGCGCGTTCTTTTCGCAGTCGATGTAGAGGCCTCGCGCCAAAGCGTACGAGACTTCGTCTCGGGCAAGAATCGGCGTCGCGGAGTCCCAATCGCGCCATGTCGCCTTGTTCCGGGCCAAGAAGAAGAAGGCCTCGATCGGGAGAAGTGCGTCGTGGGGATCGTCGCGATCGACGTCGATGGCACCTTCGGTTCCCAAGCGAGGAACGACCCGAATGCGGGCCTTGTACTTCTCCGCCACGACCCGAACCCGCTCTGGTGTCGGCCGCGCATAGGCTTCCACGCCGAGGCTTGTTTCATCCGTGGCGTCGAGGGTCTTTTGCCAGAGCTCGCCCGGTGCGTTCCTCTCGAGCTGGCTCACGAAAAGGACGACGAGCGGCAACGAGAGCGCGGCCAGCGTCACGGCGAAGAACACACGAAGCCGAAGCGAGTAGCGCGTCCTCGGCTTCGCCGCGGCCGGCCGTGCCACGCGCTCGCTCATGGCCGGAGCCGGTAGCCTGCGCCAATCACCGTCTCGATTGCCTCGAACGAAGGATCGATCGCCTCGATCTTGCGACGGAGCCTACGCACGTACGTGTCGACCAGGCGATCGTCCACGATGCCGTCGTCCGCGCGCCCGAGCTCGAGGAGACGTGCGCGGGAAAGTACGATGCCGGGCCTCCGCACGAAGGCCTCCAGGAGGCGATGCTCGGTCAAGGTAAGTACGAGTGGGGTGGTGTCGTAGAGCGCGGACATGCGCTCGGGATCCACGATCAGCTTCCCGCACGTCACCGACTTGGCAGCGACGCTCTCGGTGGCATTCCGCGCCGACTCGCGACGAACCAGAGCGCTCACGCGGGCGAGGAGTGCACGGGTCGAGAAGGGCTTCGCCACGAAGTCGTCCGCGCCCAGATCGAACCCCAGGATCTCGTCGACTTCGGTGTCGCGTGACGTCAAAAACACGATTGGAAACGAGTGCCCTTTTGCACGAAGCTCGCGGACGAGCGAGTACCCGTCCCGATGCGGAAGGTTCACGTCGGTGACGAGCAACTCGGGCGCGTCGCGCGTCACGAGCTCGAGTGCCTCGCGTCCGTCTTTCGCCGTGCGCACTTCGTGGCCAGCATCGGCGAACGCAAGAGCGAGGACGTCCAGAAGCGAGGTGTCGTCGTCGACCAAGAGCACGCGCGCCATGGTCAGTGCGCAGCCAGAATGGCTCGAGCTTTGGCGAACCGTGACATGACCGCCAACATCGTCGGACCCTTTGCCATGGCGTCGAGCACTTTGCACACGGAGTCGAGCGTGAGGGGCGCCATCTCGACGCCGAGCAGCGCCATCGTGGCGACGATGGCCGCACGGCATTCGTCGGGCGCCACGCGCGCTCCAAATAGCTCGACGATTTCGTCCACCTCGAAGGTCTTCACCGCACTCCCGACTCTACGTGACGCGAGCTTGCGCGGAAAGGGAATCGCCGCGCCGTAAGACGGCTACTTTGCAGTGGCCTTCTCAAGGGCCGTCCTGGCCGCTTCCGGAGCAAGCGCGTCGCGCACTTTGAGGTCCTTCGGGGCCCCGCGGTCGATGAAGAAGGTCAACGCGGCAAGCTCCGCCGGGCTGAGGGAAGGTTTGTCGTCCGGCGGCATGTGGTCGTCGGAGTCCTTCGGAAGTTTCATGCGCTCCACGAGCAAGCTCTTGTCGCTGGCGAACGGCACGATCGCGGGCCCGGTGAGCCCGCCTTTGAGAAGCGCCTCGATCGAGTCGACGCGAAGCCCGCCCTTCTTCTTTTCCGCACCGTGGCAAGTGCCGCACCGCTCTTTCAACGCCGGCAAGACCACCGCGTCCCATACGAGCGGCTCGGCGGCTTTGGCCGTCGCTACTTCTTCGACCTTCTTGGGAGGAGTGTATCCTGCAAGTGTCTGGACGAACGAGGGGGCGAGCTGGAAGAGGTACCCTTCGCCACGCGACAGGCTGCCTCCGACGTGTCCACCCAAGCTCATCGCACCCACGGTGAGGCCAAGGACCGCCCGGTACATCCCGCGGGGCAGCCCTTTGCCCTTGTGCGCCGCAAAAGAAGCGAGTGTGGCGCATGCGCCGAGCACCGACACGAACGTAAGCGTCCGGTGCTTCGCGATGAGCTTCTGCGGGTAGTCGCCCGCGCGTCCGAGCAAGAGGCCAACGGCGAAGGCGACGACCGCCGAGACGACCAGGAACCCGAGCACCGCGCCCATCGCCGCGTCGAGGCGCTTGCGCCGATCTTCGGAACCGAAGCCCAGGACCTCGAGCGTCACGGCCAACAGCAGGACACCAATCGGCAGGTGCACGAAGAGCGGATGAAAGCGGCCCACGAATGGGAGCAGCGCCGGTCCCTGGCCGAGAGCGAAGAACGCCCCCGTCGCGACGACTGCCGCGAGCGCGCTCGTGACGAAGAAGAGTTTCGGATCGAGTGTGTCCTTCGTCGGAGTGGGGTCGGCCATACCCCCCATACGCTACCCCACCTTGTGGGTTTCCGAACAAAAGCCACGCACCGAATCATCCTGGCGCGAGCTTGATTCCGATGAGGTTCTCGGACGGAGAACAGTGAGGTCGTGGCTCGGGAACAATGCGGTCAGGGCGGACAGCAGAAGTAGCGGTAGGTCGGTCCGGCCACTTCGTCGCACGCCGAGGCCTGGGGTGGCGGCTGGGCGCGGAGGTTCTGGGCCCCGTCGACCGGGCACGAATACATCTGCGTTTTCCCCGGACGTCCGGCGCACTTCGTGTCTTCGGAGGTCACGCGCACGCACGAAAGCGTCGGGCAGCAGTACGTTCCACCGAACGCCGAATTCGACACCTGAGTGCACCCCGCGAGGTTCGGTGGGCCTCCATTCGTGCACACATAGCCGTATTTCGGAACGCACCCGCCGCACGAAGGTCCCTCGCCGAACGGCGCACACGTGTCGCCTGGCCCGAACGCCGTGGTGCCCGCATCGGCACACGAAGCGTCCGAAGCGGCGTCGCGCGAAGCGTCGTTTTGCGGCGCACCATCCTTTGGGATCGCGCCATCCGCCGAAGCGCTCGCGTCAGGCGTTGGCGCGATGGCTCCATCGGTGCTCGTTCCGGTCGGAGTCGTCGCCGCGTCGCTCGTGCTTTCCGGATCCGACGAGCACGCGGCAAGTGCGTTCCCGAGAGCGAACGGAAACGAAGCGACCAAGACCAAGGCCATCCACGAGCGAGTGCGCATGGTGAAACCGTACCCGAAGACTCTCCGGGCTTCACGACTCCTGCATGGATTCAGTGGGACGGAACGTCGTGTTTGGCCCAGAACTCCGAGAGCTTCGGCCACAGGCGGGTCTTGGCCGCGCTCGAGACGACCGCTCCGACGTGCCCACCGGGCAGGTGGAGATGGCTCTTGTGCTTCGAGCCTGCGAGCGCCACGAGCGGCGCCGAGCTCTCTTTCGGCACGATGGCGTCGTGCTCGAACGTCACCGCGAGAAGCGGCGCGCGAAGGTCCTCGAGGCGAATCCGCTTGCCCACGAAATGGAACTCACCGCGTGCCAGCTCGTCGTTGCGATAGTGCGAGGTGATGTACTCCCGGAAGCACTCGCCCGGAAAAGCGACCGCGTCATTCCCCCATTTTTCCAGGGCAAAAAAGCCATCCAAGAACTCGTCGTTCCACGCGCGATCGACGAGCGTCACGGTCTTCGACAGGTTCATGGTCGGACGCAAGAGCTGGAAGGTGGCTTGCATGAGCTGCCACGGAACATTTCCGGAGGCCTCGACGAGCGCGTCGAGATCGAACGTCTCGGTGCGAGCCCAGTGCGAGAGCAGCCCGTCGTCTCCGAACTTGATCGGTGCGGCGAGGGTCAGGAGCGATGCGACCTTCTCCGGCCGCGCGATCGCGTGGATGGTCGTGAGAAGGCCGCCCAGGCAATAGCCGAGAATGTGCGCCTTCCCATGCTTGCCGTAGGTGGCCGTCTTGCGCAGCGCGCGCCCGATGTAGGCGTCGCAGACGTCCTCGAACGTGACGTACCGATCTTCGTCGCCGGGAGTGCCCCAGTCGATGATGAACACGTCGTGGCCTTGGGCTACGAGCCACTCGGCGAGGCTCTTTCCGGGCAGGAGATCGAGCACGTAGTGGCGGTTGATGAGCGACGGAACGAGGAGGACCGGCGTATCGAATTTGGGCGCCGAATCGCGCCGGTACCGCAAAAGCTTCCACTTGTTTTCGCGGTGCACCACGTCGGCGGGCGTCGTGCCCACGGGCGGTTTCCCGCGGGCGACGAGCTCCGCGAGGTTCTTCATTCGTGCCGGCCACTTCTCGTCCATGATCATCCCCCGTGGGCTCCGGTTTCGGGCGCCTTCTTCGGCGGTGCGGGCCTGTCGTAGAGGGCCTCGAACGTGTGGCGGAACGACTCGACCACCTTCTTGCGGCGCACCTTGAGCGATGCCGTGAGAAGCTCGGCCTCGACCGTGAGCGGCGTCTCGATGATCGCGAACGACTTCAGGGTCTCGTAGCTCGGGAGCTCCTTGTTCACTTCGTCGATCTTCTTCTGAACGAGCGCCTCACGGGCGGCCCTTCGATCCGCCGGAGCCACGTCGGCGAGCTCGGCGTCCACCAGGGCGTCGTTCAGCCACACTCCGCAAACGAGGTATTTCTTGCTGTCGCCGTAGACGACCACGTGCAAAATACGCGGATCGCCTTGGAAGCGAATCTCGATGTTCGCCGGGGGCACGTTCTTCCCGCCGGCGGTCACCAAGATGTCTTTCTTGCGGTCGACGATCTGGAGAAAACCATCTTCGGTGAAGCGGCCCACGTCGCCGGTTTTGAACCAGCCGTCGTCGGTGAAGGCCTCACGCGTAGCGGCCTCGTCCTTGTGGTAGCCGCGGAAGACGTTCGGCCCCTTGGCGAGAATTTCTCCGTCGTCGGCGAGCTTCACTTCGACGCTCGGCAGGACCTTGCCCACGCTGTCGAAACGGAACGCGTCGGAGCGGTTCAGCGTGAGGGTGGGCGACGTCTCGGTGAGACCGTAGCCCTCGACGATGAGGATGCCCGCCTGGTGGTAGAACTCCTTCACGTCGCGCGAGAGCCCGGCGCCGCCCGAGAGGCAGAACGACATGCGCCCGCCAGTGCACTCTTGGAGCCGCGCTTTTTGCGTTGCAGCATCGGTGGCCTTCATGGCCGGCGCAGCGAGCTTCTCCCAGTGCGAAGGCACGCTCATGAAGACGTGCGGCTTTACGACCGGAACGAGCGAGATGCATCCTGCGGGGTCGGACATGTAGCTCGTCATTCCCAGGATATTTCCCAGGTTCATCTCGCCGAAACCGAAGATGTGGCTCATCGGAAGCCAGAGGACGTCGACGGCATTTTCGGGGACCAGCGGGCCGTTCAGAGCGAGCCAGTCGCGGCCGTTCGTGCCCACGTTGCGGTGCGACAAAGGGACGCCCTTCGGGTTGCCCGACGTGCCGCTCGTGTAGAGCATCATGCCTGGCGAATCGACGTCGACCGCGTTCATGCGCGCCTCGAAGCCGCCGGGGTGCGCTTCGTTCCACGCATTCCCGAGGCGGACGACCTCCGGGAAGGGGACGATCTTCTCGAGCACGTCGTCGCCGGGAGTGGGCTTGCCCTCCGCGCGCATCTTGTCGAGCACACGCGCCGCATCCAAGGCGCCATCGAGCAAGATCACCCGCTCGACGAGCGTGAGCAGCGGCCAGGCTTCGAACACTTTGGCCAGAAGCGCCGCCGTGTCCACGAAGACGACCTTCGCGTCCGAGTGCGAGAGCACGTAGCCGAGCTGCGCGGGAGTGCTCGCCGGATACGCGGGAACGACCACGCCGCCGACGGCCTGGATGCCGAGCGCTGCCGAGGCCCACTCCACGCGGTTCGGAGCGAAGATCGAAGCGCGGTCGCCCGGCACGAGAAGGTCCGCGAGGAAACCCGCTACGGCGCGCACGTCCGAGGCAAATTCGCCGTACGTGACCTTCGTGTACGCGTCGAGGTTCGTGCCTGCGCCCGGCTGCGGGACCCAGAACCTTACGCGGTCCTTGCGCTCGGCGAGCGAGTCGAAAAGGAACTTCGGGGCGATCGCGATATCGAGGTACGGCGTGACATCCATCGGTCTACTTCCTGTTCTCTACGTGGAGCTCGGCGAGAGGCAGCGTCGTGACGGCCTTGGCCCCGAGCGCTCCGGCTTCCGGGCTCGTGGACTCGAGCCGTGGCGCGGCCATTTTTCCCGCGGTGTTTTCGTGTGCAGTCGCGTGAGCTTCTTCGTGGGCTTCGTCGAGCTTCTCTTCGAGGTCGATGAGGCGGCTCTCGAGGCGATAGATGGCGTGAAGGGTGCGCTCTTGGTCGGCCTTCGTGGGCAGTCCCAAGCGCCCCACGACGTACGTCGTGAGCTTGTCCGCGGCGGCCTTCGCGCGAAGGCTCGCCGTAAGTGCCGCGGCCGCAGGGCGCAGCACGAGGGGGTTTTTCAGCGAGACTTCCAGGAATTTCGCCGTGCGATCTTCCCAGGTGTCGAAGCTCTTTTTCCAGGTATCCCAGGCCATCGTCGCTCCTCTCGAGCCGAAAGTGTACCGGTGCGTCCCGGTCAGGGCAGGCCAAACCGGCGGATTTCGGTGGCCACGGTGAAGTCGTCGGCCTTCTCGCCGTTCTTGCTCGTCACACGGGCCACTTCGCCGAAGCACTCGAACAAAAACGACACCTGGGTCTGGGAGGTCGCCGCACCGGCTGCTGGCTCGACCGTCACCTTGGTGCGAACCCGGAGGGCTTGTTCGAACACGAGGTCGGGCAGCTCGAGCTGACCAATCGCGTCGACCTTCACCTCGTACACGTCGCGTCCCGCGTACGGCAAACCACGGAGCGTCGCGTTCCGGACCTCGCCGATGGACGTGTACGCCACACCCGGAGCGAGCGGAAACCTGTAGATTGCAACAGGTGCAGAATACACGAAAAGGGTCTGGCCTTCGGGCGCGTTCGGCTCTTTGGAGGCGAGCCCGAGCAGCGAGATGGCGCTCGGATCGTAGGAATAAATGGCTTCGGTTCGGCCTGCGGCGTCGAATGGTGCGACGAAAGCGGTCTCGGGGAAGCTCTTCTCGTACCACTTGCCCTTGATGGTGCTCGCCGCGATGGTGGCGACCTGGTCGTCCTTTTTGTCGACCGAATAGTCCCACTTCACTTTGCCCTCGCCGAACGGCTTCGGCACGAGGTCGATGGGCTGTTCGCGACCGGCCGGCGAGACGAGGTAGCGGACCGGCGTATCGAACGAAGGGGCGAGCTCGTTCGCGTCGATCTTGCCGTCGAGGTTCGGCACGCAGGTGAGCTTCACGGGCTCGCCCGCAGCGTACGGAGCGCGGTCCTTCGTGACGGTGAGGTTCTCGCTGCACGCGGGTGCGGCGGCGAGGAGCGCGAGGCCGGCGAAAGGCAGCGGCGTCAG
>JAYUKI010001053.1:0-9432 GCA_043764595.1 Myxococcales bacterium
GACCGAGGATTTCAGGGACTTAGCAAGGGCCGCTAGGCGCGACGACGACGGATAGTCTTCTATCTTAGGAGGAGCAACGACGCGGACCGCCGCTAAATCCCTGAAAGCCGACGGGATTCAACCTATTCGGTGCTCTAGGGCTGGCGAAGAAGAACCAGGGCCGGGTGGCGGTCCTTGGCCCAGCGGAAGGCGGGCCCGCGCGCAACGAGCCTCGCGCGGGGGAAGCCCCCGTTCCGGCACGGATCCGGGCAACGTACACGCGGCCGGCACGTGATTGTGACCGGCGCCCGTGATGGGCGCTGGCGCGGCATCTACGAGGCCGTCTCCCCGGCGAGCTCAAGGCTCAGGATTCCACGCGGTCATCGTCGGATCTTCGTCGGGGCTGGACGCGTCCGGGCGTTCCCAACTTCGAGCACCAAAGCCGGGACCGCCAACCTCGATCGTGGAGAGCGGCGATCCCGAATCGCTCGCAGTGGGCGAAATCCGGTAGATAACGGCCGTCTTCTCCGTCTCGTAAGCGAGCAGGTTCGGCCTCGCTCGAACCTCGGTCTCAGTGTCCTCTTCCTCGACGTAATCCGTTTCCGCCTTTCATAATTTAGGTGATGGTTCACTATCGATCGGCAGGTTCCGTGACACGGCACGGCGTACAAACCGCGCGTTCTTGGAAGCACGCGTTTAAATCTTAGCTGGCCGAGGCCGTGGCTGGGACAAACGTCAGCGTGAAGGGAGCAACATCGATCCAGCCCAGGCTGCCAACGGCACCGCCTTGCGCGGACTGGTGCGACGATGCGTAGTGCAGGAACCTGGACCGCGGCCAAACCCGTCTCCGCCTGCACGCCATTCTTTCGGCAGCCAGACCTTTGCGGGTGCGAGTGGTCCGTTCATTGCACCGAGAGCACTTATGAAGCGAACCACCCTGATCAGCTCGGCCGTTTTACTCACCCTCTGCAGCGCGTGCGTGAACGACGCCACGCCGTCGCCAGGACGAAAAGCTGGCGAGACGGAGAACTCGTTCGTTTCAAATTCTGGTCAGGGCTCCGTCAAGTTCGGCGTCGAGTACACCCCGAACGGATTTGGTCCGGGCTGGCTGATGGCAGACTTTTTTGACGCGGTGATAGAGCCCGTCTACTCGAAAGATCTGGCGCTGATGGCCGGCCTGGGCGTTGCGGAGATAAAGATCGGATTCGCACCGGACCAATACGGAATGACCTTCAGTCCGAACGCTACTTCGTTGAACACCGCCACGATCCAGGGCGACTTCCGAAAGAATATACAGACATTCCTCACCGACGCCGAACGATACGGCATACGCGTGGTGATTGCATTCTTTACGAACGAGATGTACCTGCGCGGCCCCGAAGGCTTTTATCCCAACAACAAGGACAGCTCCGGTCAGATATCGAATTGGTACACGCGATCCTACCGCGGTCTCGGAAGCAGCGCGGCCGCACGCATGGGCAGGGACCTGTCCGAGTGGGAGAATGCGCTCGTCCAAGCGATCGCCTCGTCAGGGAAGGAGAGCGTAGTGTCCCGATACGAGCTTGCTACGGAAGTGAGCTACGGTATCATTGGGCCTGAATGGGACCTGCTTTCGCACACTCTCGTTCAATCCTTGCTCCGAGACGTGAGGGTATCTCCTTCAAAGCGCGGTATGGACGTGATTTGGCCGGAAGAGGCGCCCCTCCTTGCCAACGACCTTCGGGACACCGGTGTTCCACTCGCCTTTTCGGAGCTGCACAGCTACCCGGGCGGTGACAATCCGGCGAACCCGGACATCGCCAAGGGGATCCGGGACATTCGCGCCGTGCTGCCCGGGGTCAACGTAAGCGTCGGCGAGTTCGGAAGCTCGTTTTGCAAGAATGGACTCGAAGGACAAGCGAACTTTCTCCGCTCGGGCCTGAGTACGGCCGCCTCGGTAAATGCGGGCACGTTGCTCAATTGGGGCCTGTGGGACTACTATTCCAATGACGACTGTACCGTGCGCGACAGGAACGACAGCACGCGGCTCGCTCTTGGATTTTCGATCGAACGTCCTCGGAGTGTGATGGGGGTCGCAGTCGAGCATGCCAGCGACCTGCCTGGTGGCGACTTCGAGACGGCCTCATCCGGCTGGTCCTCGGGGTCGCAGCAGAAGGATGGCGCGTCGCATTCGCGCGGCAGTGGCGATGCAGCCACGGGCCAAGGGTACATGCGGCTCCGTGCGACCCAGCCGGGCGCGGCTTGGGTTTGTTCGCCGGTCTTTCCTGCCCGAGGCTCGAAAGTCGCGGTCGGAGCGTATGTGCGGTCTGGTGAGCCCGAAGTGAGCCTTCAGCTCCATTACCGCGACGCCACAGGCTGGAGCTACGAGGGACGCCAGCCCGTCGTCAAGAGTTTGGTGTCGGGGGGCTGGAAGTTTCGCCACGTCCAGACCATGGCGCCGAAGGCCTTTTCGATGGATCTACCGGCTGGAACGACCGAGGCTCTCGCGTGTTTTGTCGTGAATGCGCCCGCCTGGGCTTCCGAAGCTGCCCCGATCCTCGTGGACATCGATACGGTCGGCGTTCGAAGCTTTTGACCGGCCAATGGGCAGAGCGTGTCCTCCGACCTGTTCTGAATCAAGCGAGCCTGCATCGAGCGCTTACTGACGCGAAGCTCCCTTCCTGGACGGTTTGAAGCCCGGTGAGCTCCAAGATCGCCGGTCGCTACGGTGGATCGTTCCGGTGGATCCGCCGCTTCGGCAAGCCGTCCGGCTCTCGGTTCGGCCCCAGCGCCGCCGCTCCAAACGGCGAGAATATGGCCCAATCCGGATCCTTGGTCGACGCTCCTTCCGGCGTGGCCTTTGCAAAGGGTGCCAGCATGAAGAGTGCCGCAATTAACACGCTGACCCTCCTCTCTCTTTGCCTCGGCGTTGCGTGTTCCGGTCCTTTCGTCTCCCTCGACGAGGATGCTCCGCTCGTTACGTATCCCGACCCTAGTTCCACCGTACGCCCGCCCGTACGAGTACCTCCGTATTCTCCGACGGACGACGGCCCGCGTGGCGACGGAGGCAGCTATCCTGATGGGAATGGGAACAAGGATGGTCAAAGCGAGGCTTCCGTCGACGCCGCTTTGGATCGTCTCACGCCCGGCTGTGTCGAACCGGAGCCCAACGGCAGCGCAACGACGGCTCTGACACTTCCGTTTAACTTTACTTGCGGGCGCCTTTCCGACGGCGCGGATGTCGACTACTTCGTTCGCCGCGCGGCACCCGGCGAGACGGCCTATCGTGTCCTCGCGCCCGGCGACACGGCCGGCGCGTCTCTGGTGGTGACCGTGTCGCACAACGGCAGCGTATTCGTGCTCGGCCGGAACGATACGTTCGTCGCGACCGCCGGTGAGCAGTACTTGTTTCAAGTCCGTTCGGCGGATCAGTTGGCGACGGACTACGGCATTCTAGTGGGCAATTAGTCAGCGCTTCCTTTCGCTCTTCGCCTGGAAGGCGCCCGAATCGGATAGGACAGGCAGCACTGCGGCCGCGGGGCGTGGACTGGTGGCCGGACTGCACGGACAGCGGTCCGAGCGGCACTGCCCCAACGCGTACTCGAACGGCGGCAAGCGCCGCGGTCACCCCACGTTAGGCCCCCTCGAGACGTGATTTCGAAATCGCGTCTCCCACTTGGCGTAGACGGTTGGCGAATTCTCGCCATCGTGGTGAGAAACGGCCATCACGGCGAAACAGGTTCAAGCCGATGAGGCAGGCGCGCCGACTACGAGCATGAATTGAGCCTCAGATGAAGGGAAAGAATGCTCTACCCCTCGGCCTAGAACTTGCTGGTAGGTCGGTTCATCGAAGTGCTTTTTGACGGCCGCCTCGGTCTCAACGTCGGTTCTTTCCCGCAGCGTGACATTCAGAATTTCGCGTAAACATGGCTCGGTTGCTTGTGGCGCAGGCACTACCAATGAGGTACCGGTGAAGTCCTTCGGCGAAGCAGCGATAAATGGTCCTGTCCAAGGTCGGATCGGCCGCTACGTTCTTGGTCAGGCGTTCGCCAGGGGAGGAATGGCCACCGTTCACCTTGGACACTGGACGGATGCATCAGGGACGGAGCGTCGGGTGGCCATCAAGCGGCTGCACCCTCATCTCGCGTGCATTCCGGACTTCGTCGATATGTTTCTCGATGAGGCGCGAACGAGTCGACGTCTCGAACACCCAAATATCGTGACTACGGTCGAGGTGGCGTTGGGTGCGGAAGGCGAAGTGTTCTTGATCATGGAGTACGTCGATGGCGACTCCTTGGCGAACCTGCTTCGCGCCATGCCCGAACCTCGTCGATGCTTTCCCTCGCGTATTGCATCCACGATCATGACTGGCACCCTTCTCGGTCTGGAAGCGGCGCACACCGCATCGGACGAGACCGGCCGAAGACTCCAGGTCGTGCACCGGGATATCTCGCCGCAGAACATTCTGCTCGGTGACGACGGCGTTCCTCGGATTATCGATTTTGGGATCGCGCGGGCGGTCGGGCGCCTGCACCAAACGCGCGACGGCACGGTGAAGGGAAAGATGTCCTACATGGCGCCCGAGCTCTTTCGTGGCTCGCAGGCATCGCCGTCATCAGACGTTTATGCTGCCTCGGTCGTTCTCTGGGAGCTCCTGGGCGGCGTCAAGCTTTTCGATGGTGCAAATGACGGCGCGATTATGTCGAGCATCCTCGATGGAACCATCCCAAAACCTAGCGTGCATAGTCGCTCGTGCACACCAGAGCTTGATGCCGTGGTTTTGAAGGGGCTCGCACGAACTCCTGAGGCTCGCTGGCCGAGCGCCAAAGCGATGGCTCGCGCGTTGGCCGACGCGCTCGCGCCGGCAAGCCCGGTGACGGTCGTGGATTGGCTGGACGCAAACCTCGGTGGCCACCGAGCGGAACGCCATCGCGCGATGATAGGGATGCACACTCCCCTCGAAACTTCGGTGGACGTGCGAGTGCCGGACCGAACGGCCGCCTCGATTCGGATCAAGGGGCGGGCTCGCGAGAAGGTCAAGTCGGCTCCGAGCGACCTCACGTTCACAGGAGCCACGCTGGAGCTACCGCCTGCACAGGCACCTGCACCAGCGGCCGTCGGGGGGAGCGAAGCGACGGTTGTTCAACGTGCGCCGAGCCAGTCCTGGCCGCAAATGGCCCCAGTCGCGAGGGTCGACACGTCGCGTGTTCCGTTCGTGGAAGGAGGGCGCGGACGAACAGTCCGCCTCGCGCGGCCCTCCGAGCCGGAACTTCAGAATGCGCAGCTTGCGTCGGCCCTGTGGGTCGGCGATGCGTCAATAGCGCGTTCTTCTTCGCCCGATTTGACGCCTGAGCCGCACGTGTACCTTCCCTCGAGGCGCGGATGGGCTGTCTTCGGCTTGTTGCTGGGCGCGGTGGCACTAGCAGCGCTTCTGTGGGGGGCCTTCCGGCGCGTGGATCTCAACGACTCCGGCCCGATTGCTGGCGCCTCGAAGTCCACCCTTCCTGAAGCGCCGCCTACGTGGTCTGACGCGGACACGGACCCTCGCCTCGCAATCGCGGAGCCTGCGGCGGACGCCTCGACTGGAGCGGCGCCGCCACCGGAGAGCGCTCCTTCAGCTCGTACCGAAACTTCGCAGACCGCAAGCGCTCCCGTCTTGAGCGCCACTCCTCCGATGGCTCGGCCAAAAAGCAGACCCACTCCCGCCATCGCCCCGTCGAAGCCCAGGCCGCCTTCGGGCCCGGATTGCAGCGTTCCGTACGTACAGGACAGTCGTGGAAGAAAGGTCTTTAAACGTGAGTGCCTCTAGACCCAAACGCGATGTCCTTGTGCGGATTGAGAGTCGGACGCGAAGGACGAGCGCAGTCCTCCTCCTTCCTTGCCTAGTCGCCTTGTGGGGGGGCGAGGCTCGCGCGGACGAGGTGGGAGTGCGGTGCGCGGAGACCGCCGAGCGCGGACAGCGCGACCGCGATTCGGCCAAACTTCTCGACGCTCTCGTCGCCTTCACCCAGTGCTCGTCGGAAGTCTGCCCGACGTTCGTTCGAGAGGAATGCCTCGTATGGCAAAAGCAAACCAATGAAGCGGCTCCGCGCCTCCGGGTGAGCGTGAATGGCGAGGGCAGACTATACCTCGACGGTCAGCCAGTTGCACCGGCCGAAGCTGCGGCGCCGATGTTGCTCGATCCGGGTGACCATACCGTGTCGCTTCAAGATGGCGAACGTCGAACAGAGCGCAAGATCTACGTCACGGTCGGCAGCACGACCAACGTGGCACTGAGTCTCGCAGATGACGCTGGTGCGGCTCAGGCTGCAGGTCAGGCCGCACGCAAGGGCGACGTTGGGACGCGAGGCTGGGGATTTTGGGTTGCCCCTGCGACCGCCGCGCTTGCTTTTGGCGTTTCGGCTGGGCTTGGGGCGTCCGCGCTATCCGACTACGGAGAATTGTCGAGTCGTTGCCCGTCGTGCGCCCAGGGCGACATCAACGGCATGCAGACGAAGGCCGTGGTTGCCGACGTCGCGTTGACGGTAGGCGTTCTCACCCTCGCGTACTTTGGGTGGACACTCCTCCGGCACGATGCGAGTCCGAAGGTTGCGGTCGTCCGATTCTAACTTCGTTCTTTGTAGCCACTGGCGCCGTGCTCGTCAGCCTCCGGCTCGGACTCGTTTGCATCTTGGTTCTACACGGACACACGCCGTTTAAGCAAACGCCAATGGGCCTGATCTGAGGTAGTCAAATGAAGCGACATGCAGCAGTCGGTGTGGTCTTGTTGATGAGCTCCGGGTGCTTTCTCGTTACCTCGGGTTTGACCTCCGGCGAAGATCTCGAGCCAACGACGTCGCCGGATTCCGCGACCTCCGACGCTTCCCGCGCCGACGGGCCCTTCAACCCCCAAGACGTTGGAGTCGTGGCGAACGACGCACGTGCCGAAGACGCAGGACTCGACGCTCTCAAACCTGATGACGGAGCCACGACGATTGACGCAACCCTCGATGCAGGCGTTGCGACAAAGCTCGTGTGGGTGACGTCGATGGCAGTAACAGGGGACTTCGGCGGCCTGGTGGCTGCAGACCTCATCTGTACGACCGAGGCAGGAAAACCAGCCTTCGCCTACCTCGAGACGAGTACGGCAACCGCGGATTCACGAATTCCGGTCGGTCCAACGATCGAGTACCGCCTACCGTCCGGAGCTCTCGTATTCTCCGCAGGCACGGCTCTCGCTGTCGGGCCGCTCCTTCCGATCAATGAGTTTCTGGTTCCAGTCGCCGGGGCGCCCGTTACGGGTCAAAGTCGCGTTTGGTCAGGATTGTCGAAGGCAACCTGCATCGATTGGACGACACGAACGAGCGGCACGGGCGGAACCGGGCTCACCTACTCCGCGGCACAGTGGAACAACGGGGGAGTCTACCCGTGCGGGATTGCGCTCCGTCTCTACTGCTTCCAGCGCTAGCGGACGCAGACCGGTACGCCCCTGGCGACTTTCTCTCCACGCATTCGCGACGAGGTCGTCTCGTGCGAGCTCCGCTTCATTTTGGGTCCGTCGGCTGCCATGCGGCCGACTACCGCACATGGAATAGCAGCTCGCGCCAGGCGGAACCAAGTGTTGGCGGCATCCGCGAGAGCTCTTCCTTCGCCTTCGATGCCGATCCGTGACGCTTGCGCGAAAGACCCGAGGGCACGCGGTTGTCGAAAAATCGACATCGTGGTGAGCAACGACCATCGCGTCGAGGCGAGACCAAGCAGATGCGGGCGCCGAGCCGGGTGTGAGCGCGAATTCGGCCTCAGTTGAGTCGATCCAAGGCACTGGTCGCTCGGCCCGGGATTTGCTCGTAGGGCGGTCGCTCGAACCGGCGTTTTGCCGTTCGGGCCTTCGATGAGGCATAGACGAATGACAAGGCGCGACGTATTCCCACGAGCTGCGTTTTCCGCTCCTGCAATCGCCTTGGGCTTGAATGCCCTGGCTTTCATCCCCGGATGCGGTGGCCACGAAGCGGCCCCATCGTCCAGCGATGCGGCCGTGGACTCGACAGCCAATCGCCCAGTCGCCCAGAACCAGCCACTCTTCGATCGAGAGCGCGCGGAGCGGCAGGTCGCGCCCTGCGCGGCGGGGTTTGTCGCGCTCACCGGACTGCGGGACGACTACCTGGCGAGCCTCGGCGGCAAGGCGCCCTCGCCGACGCTACGGCCACGGATCGGGGACGTGACGCCCGCGCTGGTCGAGACCTTCGCCAAGGAGCGGGCCGAGCGCGAACAGCCATCTGCGACGGAACCGAACGCGGGAGCGAAGACCGCGCGAGTGCCCTCTCCAGCACCCAAGTTGCCAAACAACTCCGCCAAAGCTCCGGCGCGGCAGAGCGATTCACACATCGTGCACGTGGTGCAAATCTCGCCGCTGCTCACGCCGTGCACGCTGCTCGCGAGCACGCGTTCGGAAACGTACTTCTCGGAGCCCGAGCGCATCGCTCTCCGACACGCGACGGAGTCGGGGCACGCGATCGCCACGAAGCTGGAGAGCATCGACACGTACTACGCGACGAAGATGAACGAGCACGACAAGGACGGCGCGGTGCCGCGCCAGCTCCACGATGGGCTACTCCAAGCGTTTCGCTCCTTGGACCAGGATGCGCTCAACGTCCGCGCTCTGGCGGACCGCATCGCGCAGGACGAAGAGGCCAAACGCCCGGGCAACACGGCCGGCGGGGTGGCCCAACGTTCCGCGGCTGACCGCGTCCAGGCGCTCGCCCTGCGTGTCCAGCCGAGCGATGGGGCACCGGTGGCCGCCGGCGAACGGCAGGTCGTCGTGTGCGACGTGGTGAAGATGCAACGGGAGATGGGGCGATGAGCACCAAGACGGCAATTCGCAAGACAGAGTCTCAATTCCAAAGAGAGCCCTCGATGAACAAGACCCTGCGCCTCTCGAGCTCCGCAACGCGTGAACCCGAGGCTCGGATCTGGCGCTCGGTAGCGGGCATGCTGGGTATTCTCGCTGGCTGCACGGGGACGCTGGAACCGACGTCACAGGAACCTTTGGGAACGATCGAGCAGGCCGTTGGTGGGAGCCCAAGCGATGGTGGCGCAGATGCCGCAGATGCCGCACCAGGGGCCATTGGGGGGGACATCCTACTAAACCCTAACGGAAACCGCGTGACGTATTGGTACCTTCACGACATCGAAGGCAAGAGATACAACGCAGTTGGGGAAATAGACAGCGGCAGAGGATACGTCAGGCTCAGCGACTTCCATACCGACGTCCAATGCGGCTCGCCCCTGCTGACCGTTCCCGACGCCACGTCTGCTGAACTCACTCGCGAGGTTATAACCCAATACCGCGCCTCTCAAGTGACCTATTTCACCGATAGCCTGGACGGCTATGTCACCCCTTGTTACGGCGCGCTCTTCATGACGTCCTAGCCCCTCTTCGCACCCCGGCTGGGTGAGGCGCATCGCGCTGGAGCGGAGAGGCTCGTTCGGGATGGT
>JAYUKI010001054.1:0-2765 GCA_043764595.1 Myxococcales bacterium
GCCGCCAAAGCTTTACGCCACCATGCACGAACCATAAGGGCCTCCGTGACGATGAGCACGCCCGCGCGCTCTCCGCCCATTTTCGAACGTTCCGTGATCATGACACTACCCGCATCCCGCGCTACCGAAAGAGGCCCTTTCGTCTCCTCTCCGTTTCACGGTCGTGACGCATTGCGTGTAGCGCACACGTTTTGAAACGCGTTGCGTTACGAGGCGCAGTGCGTTGCGGTCGCGTGAGTGGCGTGACCGGCGTCTCGATGACGGTTGGAGGATAGGGCGTGCGCCGCGCTACCTCGTGGCGGACTCGGCAAGGTGCACCAGCGCCGCCGTGATCGATGTCGCCAGCTCCACGAGCGGCACCTGATTCGGTCGTTCCAAAACCAGGTAATCGCGCGCGATCACGTCATACCGGGCGAGGTGCCGAAGCGCCCGAAGCGTGGCTCCTTGTCCAAGATCGAATGCGTGTGGATCCAGGGATACCGTATCGTCGAGCTCGCGCGCGAGACGGTCGAATACCGCGAAAACGACCTCGGGCTCGATCGCGCAGACCTTGCCTTCGTACAAGAGGTCGAGGTCGTCGGCTCCACGACGAAGCACGACCAGCGCCGGCGCTCCGTCGGCGCCGTGGCTTTCGTGGAGAAGAAGTGTGGGCGGCTCAGTCTCCCGCGGCATCGAGGCTCGCGTCGCCAGGGGCGGCATCGACCGGGGGTTTTGCGTCGGTCCCGCCATCTCGGGTCGAGGCTCCGCTGCAGCCAGGAACGCCCGCACCGTCGAAGATTTTGGTGCCGCTCGCGGCGAACGTCGCCGCGAGCCAAACCGAGTCTTGGCAATCGCCCGCCGTCTTGGTCTTCGAGCAATAGTCGCCTTTGAACGCGATGCTACCGTCCGGTGCGCGGGTGCATTTCCCACCCGGGCCCGGAGCGCCCTTCGACAGGACCACACACAAAGAGCGCTGCAAATCCCGGATGATGACGGCGTCTGCCTCTTCGAGGGTCATGTAGCCGCCGAGGGCGCCGGCCGTACGCCACTTTGGGCACGAGCTCGTGTCTTCGGTGCAATCTGCACGCAATCCTTCCTTCTTGAAGGATCCGACGCAGTTTCCGTCGTCCGAGAGGGTGACTCCGGACACGATCACGTCGGTGAGGGGCAGGACGATGCTGCTCGCGAGGTCGTCGGACAGAAAGACCGGGACGTTGAGCTTCCGCTTTTCGATGGTCTTGAAGGTGTTCCCCTCGAACGCGATCGGGAACTTGGCAGGCTCGATGCCGATGCCGTTCGCGTCGTAGTTGGCGAAGCAGAAGCCCTGACCGAAGGCGTCTTTGGGAGGCGGTGCCCCTCCCGTGGTGAGCTCGTTTTTTTCGCGATCGACGCGCAAAATCCAGGAAAAAAGGCCCTTGCCGACCTCTCCGCATTTCTTGGCGTCGAGGTCGATGTTGAGCGTGACCACGGTCCTTTGGATGAACTCTTGGGCGAGCGCATCCGGCGCGGCGATGTTCAAGCGGCGGATGCGAAGATCCTTCGTCTTCGATGCTTTCTGGTCCGCGAGCGGCATGCAGGTGCTCGCGCTTCCGCAGGCGCCTTCGTCGAGGGCGCAGCCTTGCTCGAGGGCGCAGTCGTTCGACGAGTTGTCGCAGTCCGGTGCCGGTAGCTCGCCCGGTTTGGCTTGGCACGCCCCGCCGCTCAGGCTCGCGCCGTCGTTTCGGAGATGTGGATCGTCTTGGCAGGACGAGAGCGAGGACACGAACGCCGTTCCGAGACCGACGAGCGCCGCGAGGGCAATGGCAGGCAAAAAACGCGTCTTTGCGCCATTTCGGAGCGGCGGTGCATCGGTGTGGGGCATCGGGTCCTCGGTTCGTTCAGAAGAGAGATCAGGCCGGGAGGGCGAGCTGGCCACCGAAGTCGACCATGCGTCGGAAACCTTCGACGCGCACGGCGAGGTCGTCTCGGGTGATCTTCTGGAGGCGCTCGGGCCCGATACCTTCGACGCAGAACGAGCCCATCGCCGAAGCAAAGAGCATCGCGCGGCGAAGCCCGATTGGCGTGACCTCTCCGAGGCTGGCGATGGAGCCCATGAGGCCGCCCGCGAACGAGTCCCCGGCGCCCGTGGGATCGAGCACTTGCTCGAGCGGGTAGGCGGGCGCGAAGAAGACGCCGTCGTCGTCGAACAGAAGCGCGCCGTGCTCGCCGCGCTTGATGATGAGCATCTTCGGGCCGCGCTTCCGGATCTCGGCGGCGGCCTTCAAAATGTTGGAAATGCCCGACAAATCGCGCGCTTCCTCGTCGTTGATGATGAGGAGATCGAGCCGCTTCAAGAGGCTCGCGAGGGCCACGGGCTCGCCCGAGATCCAAAAGTTCATCGTGTCTGCGGCCACGAGCGTCGGACGCTCCACTTGGTCGAGCACGCTGGCTTGGAGGGCCGGGTGGATGTTGCCGAGAAGGACGAACGGCGTCTTCTTGTACGCGTCGGGGATCTTCGGGCGGAAGTCGGCGAACACGTTGAGCTGCGTGTCGAGCGTGGTGCGGCTCATCAGGTCGTCGGCGTATCGGCCGTGCCAGCGGAAAGTCTTGCCCTTCGCAAGCTCGACGCCGGCGGTGTCCACGCCACGCGAGCGGAGATCGGCGAGGGTCTCGTCGCCGAAGTCTTCGCCGACCACGCCGACGATGCGGACCGGAGCGTAGAACGACGCCGCGAGCGAGCAGTAGGTGGCTGCGCCGCCGACGACGTTCTTGAACGAGCCAGTGGGCATTTCGAGGTCGTCGAAGGC
>JAYUKI010001055.1:0-9421 GCA_043764595.1 Myxococcales bacterium
CCGACCTCGTCTACAAGACAAAGTCCTTCACGATTCGTACGAGCGGCAACCTCACGAATGGCACGCCGAAGTCGAGCTACAAGATTTCGCTCGAGACGAAAGACGACCGCATGTTCGGCATGCGCAAGATCAACCTGAAGAGCATGTGGAACGACGTATCGCAAATGCGCGAGGCGCTCGCGTGGTCGCTCTTCGACGAAGCCGGTGTACCGGCGTCTCGGCACACGTATGCCAAGCTCTGCATCAACAACAAATACTACGGGCTCTATTCCTTCATCGAAGAAGTGGACAAGCCCTTCCTGAAGGATCGCGGCTTCGGAAAGAACGACGAAGGCAACCTCTACAAAGGCTATTGGGCGAACAACGACCTCGGCCCGGCTACCCTTGGTTACCGAAGCACCGGAGCCGACGACAAGGGCGCCCAGTACAGGAAGGACGCGAACGCCGAGGAGCGAACGTATCGACTGAAGGTTCAGGCCGACACGGAGACGCCGGAGAACACGTCGTACGATGACCTCGCGACGTTCATTCGGGTGACGCACGGGAAGACCCTGCCCGCCGGCGCCTCGCTCGACACGCCCGAGTACGCCAGCGCTGTGGAAGCGATCTTCAACGTGAAGGCGTTCCTGCGCTGGGCCGCGATGAACACTCTGCTCGGAGCGTGGGACAACTATGTCGCGACGCCCGCCAACTACAACCTCTACAACTCGGGCACCAAGGCCTCCCCGAAGAACGTCGTCGCCAATCCATACTTCACGTGGATTCCTTGGGACTACGACAACGTCCTTGGCATCGACCGATTCGGGGTCGCTTGGCACACCATGGATATCCTGGCCCCCGCCGGCTACGACGGACGGGACAACAGCAAGAACGCCCCTCTGTTCGCGAACATCATCAAGAACAAGGCCTTCTTGAGCTACTACCTCGACGCACTCGACTGGCAGAACACGAACCTGTTTTCGCCCACCGCCATCGACAAGAAGCTCGCAAAGCTCGTCCCCCGCGCGCAGGCGGCCGCGTTCCTCGAAGGCAATTTCAGCCAGGATCCGCATACGGGCCGGCAGTTCAACAACGACGAGGTTGCGAGGAACGGGTTCGAGCACCACGAGCTCCGCGAAGGAAGCTTCTTCATCTTGGGCATCAAACACTTCGTGACCCTGCGGAACCAGAACGTCACCGCGCAGCTCGCGAGGGTGCGCTCGGCGCGGGGTATCGCGAAGGGCTCGAGCGGCGCGACCTTCCCAGTGAAGTTCGAGGGCTTGCCCTGACCTCGCAGGGGTCTCTACCCGCTGCGGCCACCAAGTGAGACGTCCCGTCTCTCATTGCCTCCAAACCGAAAGCCGAGAAGCCATGGCTCATGCAGCGCGTGCCGTCGCCACGATAACCCTCGCGCTCTCCTTCGGGTGTGGGGGAGCGGAGGGAGAGCCTAGCGTTGCCTCCCCGGACGAGGAGTTGGTACGCGCGGCGGATGCTTCGATCGCCTCGAGCCACTCGGTCGGGATGAAAGAGATCTCGGGACTGGCAACCCGTGGCAGCGGTGCGACCACCGAGGTCCTGGCGATCGGCGACGCAAGCACGAACGTCGCCATCGGCCCCCTCGCGAACGACGCTCTGCGCTTCCGTCGGCACGCTCTCCCGGCGACCTCGGTGCAGTGGGAGGGAATCGCCACCGACAAATCCGGGAGGGTCTACGTTCTCGAAGAGTCACCGGGCAGTATCCTCGTCTTCGACGCGAAGCTCGAACAGAAGATCCGGACCATCCCACTGCGCTTCGCGGGGGATGCCTGGTCGGACGCGAACAGCCGCGGTGAAGGGTTGGTCTTGCTGAGGAACGGTCACGTCTTGATTCTCAAAGAGAAGGATCCCCAGCTGATCGTCGAAGTGGGCCCCGAGGGGGAGCGCGCCTTCGGGTATACGCCAGGCGACGCGGTCGGGCTGGGGAGTGACTTTCCGCTCCCTACCAAGGACCTCGACTTCGTGCCTCTCAAGGAGTGGAGCATCAGCGACGCCGCGAAGGGCAGAGATCGCAAATCGGCCAGGGACGTTGCGGGAGACGGCAGCGAGCTCGCGGTCGCCCCCGACGGTCGCCTCTACCTACTGAGCGACCAGTCGAAGACCATCTCTCGCGTGGAACGCACGCTCCGCGTCGACGAAGCGAAATACACCTTCGATATCAGCTGGCGGTTGCCATCCATAATCGAGAAACCGGAAGGCCTGACGTTCTTGCCCGACGGTCGCCCCGTGGTCGCGAGCGACCTGCCCGGTGAAGGCGAGGTGCTGCACATTTTGAACGCACTTCCTGCGACGAGCTCGGCCCGTTGATGGTCGTGGGTCGCGAGGGCTTCACGTTGGCCGATGGCCGTACGACCTTGCGACGCGCCAGAACCGAGACGATCGTTCCTTTGGCGCATGATTTGGCGCAAAGGCTAGCGACCGGGCTCGACCTTTGACCCACGCCAAACAAAAGGCGGTCCAATTTCGCCCGAGAGTCTTTTTCCGATCGTCAAAGGCCGAGCCGGGCCTACCATCCGCCCCGATGACGGCGAGCTCGGGCGGGACGGGAGGAACCGGCGGAACGGGCGCAAGCGCGCAAACCGCGGGAACCGTGACTAGCAACGAAGGCGGAGTGGGCATTCCTTCGCTCACCCTGCCAAAAGGCGGCGGGGCCATTCGAGGGATGCTGTCGCAGCGTCTGGACCGTCGTATTCCGACCAAGGAGCTCCCCGTGAAGGAGGTCAATGCGTGGGAGCGGCGGCGGCATCGCAACGAGGCGCGCGCGCGAGAAGCTCGGTCGAGCCTATCCCGCGCTGGCCGGCCAGACTGCACCCACATGGATCTTAACCGTGGCATTTGAGTTTATCGCCGCAACTAGTGCGCGAGACATACCCTTTGTTGCCTTGGCCGAACGGCTTCAGCGTGCCGGCATCTGCGTCACCGAGTCCGCAACGTCCGAGGGGGCGCGGTTTCGGTGGCCTGATACCGAACGCAGGGAGAATTGGCCTGAGGATGCCGAGCTTTCCGCAACCGAATGTGGTCTGTTGCTCACGATTCATTCCGGAGCTCGAGAGCAGCGTTCGCGACTCGTTGAGGCTGTCGCTTCGATAGCTTCGGAACTGCTCGAGCAGCCTATTGCCTTCGAAGAAACCTAGCCTCCGATCCGCCGCGGCCAAGACCGTTGGCTGCGGTTGAAAGCGGAGCATCAGCCTGGCCGTAGTGCGCCCGTTTCTTCCCTCTCTCCGATTTCCGAGACCCATGCCCACTTCCCCCGTCCAAAAACGACTCTCCAACCTTCGCGCCGTGCTCGCCGAGCCCGACCTCGCGCACGCGGCGACTCTCGAGGGCGACCTCGCCTCGATCGGCGGAGCGGATTCCTTCAAGAAGGAGACCGGCTTGTCGTAAACCCAAACGTCGTTAGCGAGTTGGAGAACAGCGTCGGAATCAAGAATGCGGCAATCCCTTGGTGCTGCGGAGAGTGCTGGAAACGTAACCGACACTCTACGGACGATGGGTCAGCTTCCAGCCAATTACATGACGAAGGGGCAGGCCGTAGCTAAGGGGTGGCAACCTGGTAAGGCGCTCGGAAACTCGGCCCCAGGAGGTCAGCTTGGCTCGTGCCCTCAGAATTGGCGCAGATGGCCTCGCGCACGAATCCGGACGCGCAGGACGCAAGGCCGGCCACAAGCGCCAACTTTGGGAGCGCACGCACCAGGCCAATCAGGCCGGATACGAGGTCAAGAGCATCGACAAGCAGATCCTCACCCAGAAGATCCGCCTCGCGATGGCGAGCCGCGAGCTCGAAAACCAGCAGAGGCTTCTCGACCACGCGCTCGAGGTGGAGGATTTTCTCACGAACAAATACACGAACGAAAGACTCTATTCGTGGATGGAGAGCTCGGTTCGTAGCCTCTACCATCAGGTGTATGCGTTGGCGTTCGACGTCGCGAAGCGAGCCGAAAAGACGTTCCGCTTCGAACGCGGCCTCGCGACGGCAGGCTTCTTGGATATCGGATACTGGAACGCAGGTCGGGATGGGCTCCTCGCCGGAGAGCACCTCTTCGTTGGCCTGAAGCGGCTCGAAGCGGCCTACCAAGAGAAGCGCGGACACGACTTCGAGATCACCAAGTCCGTATCCCTAAGGCGCCTCGATCCGCTCGCGTTCCTCCGGCTGCGCGAGACGGGCACGTGCGAGGTTGCCCTCCCCGAGGTGCTCTTCGACATGGACTTTCCAGGGCACTACATGCGCCGCATCAAGTCGGTCGGCTTGAGCATGCCGTGCGTCGTTGGCCCTTACACGAGCATAAATGCCACTCTCCGCCTGCTCGAGCACGAGTACCGAACGAGCCCAATCGCGAAGGACAAAAACGACTACGCGAAGCGCGAGGGCGAGGACACTCGATTTTCGACGACGAACGTCCCCATTTCGGCCATTGCAGTGAGTGGCGCCCAGAACGACTCGGGAACATTCGAGCTAAATTTCCGAGACGAACGCTACATGCCCTTCGAGGGTGCCGGCGTGACCAGCCGGTGGCGAATCGATCTCCCCACGAAGGTTCGCCCGTTCGACTACGAGACACTGACCGACGTGGTGATGCACCTGCGCTACACGGCGATCGACGGGGGCGACAAGCTCCGCACCACCGCGTCCGCGGCCGTGGACGCTTATGTGAAGACCGTCGAGGAGCTCGCGAGGAACGAGGGACTCTTCGCTGCATTCGACCTCGCCCACGACTTCCCGGAAGCCTGGCACCGCGTGAAGGAGCCGCGCGTGCCTTCCACCGAACGAATCGTCGAGCTCGGCGATCTCCAGGAATGGCTCCCGACGTTCACCAAGGCCTGGAAGACGGCGAACATCCGTGCGGCAGACGTGTATGTCGCGTCCGATCCCGGATTTTCTCCTTCGATTCGTGTAGGCACCAACGATATCCCGCTCTCACCAGGCCCCGCCATCGGGTCCCTCAAGACGTTCGTCGCCAAAGACGTTGGCCTTCCACTCACCGCGTGGAAGCTGGCCGTGTCGGACCCAAGGGTGTCGCTCGCGAGGGCCTGGCTCCTGGTACGCTACACTCTCGGCTGAGCCACCCGAGCTCTCGTGGAGCATCGGACACCAAAACGCCGTTCGCCGGTCTTGCTTCGCACGGTCGCCATAGTGGGCTAGCACTCGGTGCCCAGATGACCTCCAACGCTACGAGTCCTCGCTCTCCGACGAAGCTCGGTCTCCTCTTCCTCGTATCCGCGCTTGCTGGCTGCGCGAACGGTGTGGCCGTCCCGTCCGCGCAGGTTCCGACTCTTGCCCCTCCCGTGAAGGCTCCGGAGACCGTGGAAAAGGCTCCGGAAGTGGATCTTCCGCTCCTCGATCACGCGACCGACGTGGAGCGTCCTTCGGATGCGGTCGAGGTTTCCTTGGTGGGCGAAGAGGTGCGCATCGAGGGAACCAAAGTCGACGACGTGCGCGCTGTCGTCGCTCAAGGCAGGCCCGTTCGATTGGACGGTCTCTTCAATGCCCTCAAGGCGCTGCGTGAAGCGTGGAAGGCCGCCCATCCCGATAAGCCTTTCCCCGGAGCCGTCATGCTCGCCCTCGGGCGCGACACGAAAGCTTCGATCGTGAAAAGCATCTTCCAGACAGCGGCATTCTCCGGATACCCGAATGCCTACTTCCTCGTGCGCACGCCGCAGGGGATTGGCGCGCTCCCAGTGGACGCCGTGGTGTTTCGGCCTCCGGAAGGCACCGTCCTCGGCAGCGGGAGCTCGGATTCGGGCATCAAGATACGCATGGGCGCCACCACCGTGAAAGGCGGACTGGCTCCCGAGCTGGTGCACCGCATCATCCGGCAGAATTTTGGCCGTTTCGCCCTTTGCTATCGGGCGGCACTCGCCCATCGCCCGGACCTGCGCGGCACGGTCACGACCGAGCTCGTGATTGGGCCCAAGGGCGACGTCACTTCGACGAAGGACCGTGGCTCGACGCTCCGGAACGACGACGGAGCCACCGCGTGCATCGTGCGAAGCTTTGCCAATCTCTCCTTCCCTCCCCCCACGGGTGGCGGCTCGGTGACGGTCGTCTACCCCCTCGAGCTCAGCCCCGGAGATTGACACGCCGCTTTTGGCTTTTCAAAAACCGCGCCCGGACGGACCTTCGAGCCCGCTTGGGCCATTGGCCTATTTCGTGACCCTCGAGCCGCCCTGAAGCAGCTTGCTCGTCTCGTTGCCTTCGATCGTTCCGTCTGGACGTTTCATCATGTAGTCGAAGATCGAGGCCTCTTCGACGGTGACCCGTGCGCCAGCCTTGAGGCTTGGCACCTCGAAGGGATCGTTTTGGAGCACGCCCTCGATCTTGGTCCCCTTCCAACGCACCACTTCGACCCACATCCACTCGGTACCGCCATTCGTGGTGGTGAACGGGGCCTTCACCAGCATGGCTTCGTTCGGCATATGTTCGGCAGCAAACTTGGACTTGTAGGTGAGTGCCTTGGATTGCGCGCGCTTGCTCGCGGCGATGAGGGCAGCATCGTCGTGGTTCGCATGATACATCGCCTCCTCTTTGGCCCCGACGACGCGCGCGAGAAGCGCGGCGTGACGCTCTTGGAGAGTCGCGCTTGGCCCAGGGAAGACCACCTCGATCAAACGGTTGTCCGCGTCGCCCAACTCGGGTGGAACGGCGAGCGCTTCGAGGGAAGCTTTGCCAGACGCGTTCTTGAAGGTGGTGCTCTTGAACGCAGAGACCATCGGTGCGGAGACGAGCTTCGCCACGTCAACGTCGAGATGACCCACGTCGGCCACGTTGGGGCGCTCGAACATGGTTTGGAGAGTGACGTTCAAGAGCATCGACATGGCGTCCAAATCAGAAGCCGAGACGCCCTTCGTCGAGATATCCGGCAGGCCGAATCGCTGCATTCCCAAGCTCACGATGCGAACCAGCTCCCCGTCGAGGTAGGCATGCAAAGTGACGTGACGCTGCACGAAGGGCGTATCGTTCGTCCAATCTTCGAGCCGTTTCGCGAAGGCCTCCTGGGAAAACGACTCACGCGTTTCCGAATCCAAGATGACCCCGCGCCCCGCCTTTTCGAGTGCAATCACGGCCTCCAATATGGCGCGATAGGTCTTCACCGCCTGAGCGTTCGGTCCTGCCGTTTCGATGACACTGATCGCGCCCGGATTTTGGAGCGCCTGCTGCGCAATGTCGGAGAGCCCGCGCGCGGAGTGCTTCAAGTCATCGAGCGAAGGAGGGGGCAGCTCGGAGACGGGCGCGGCGCGTACCACCGCGGTCGCTGCCGTCGGCCCGTCTTTCGGAAAGGCCGTCGCGATCGTGACTCCGGCCTTGGCGAGGGTCGAGCTTGCTTGGTCGCGTACGCCCGCCGGTGGCGGCGCGAAGTGATAGACGACGAAACGAAAGGCGAATCCACGGCGAAGGTCGCCCAGAGGTAGGGGCTCCCCACGCGTTGCTTCTTGCGCACTCGCGTCGGTCACGGTCTTTACGGCGGGAACGGGCGTCTCCTTGTGCTTCTTGCATCCCGAGCCCGCACCAAAGGCGAGCGCGAGAACGAGAAAGCCACGCCACCCCCACGCCATAGAGTCTTGCGTCATGCGCCGCACCATCGGACGCGGTGGTGCAAACGTCAATCGTCGACCAAGGATCCGTCGGCGCTCGTAGGTTTGGATTCGCGTGGGACGTCTACATTGCCCAGCAAACACCGCCCACGGAGCGGAGCGTACCCGTGACGCGTTCGAGACGAGCGTCTCCTGGTACTTTTCGCGCCACGGGCTACGAGGAGGTATGCTCCGTACCTCGCGGCTTCGATTTCTGGGTGTGGCACTGTTGGTCGTGAGTGTTTCCGCTTCCTTCTCCGCGATGTTCGGGTGCGGCTCCAAAGCCGCGGTGACCGAGCCCGATGCCGCCATCGCCGTCGAAGACGAGCCGGACGCCGCGCCTCCTCCGCCCCCTCCCGTAGAGCTTGGAAAACACAATGTGGCCGTGCAGTCCACACGCCAGGTGGTTCCGGGCGCCGGCTTTCCGGCCGAGGTCAAAACCGGCCAATCGAACAACAACCTCGACATCGTGCGCTTCGAGGGCCGCCTCTACTTCGCATTCCGCACGTCGAAGGACCACTTCGCCTCTGCGGAAACCTCCTTGTACGTCGTAAGCACCACGGACGAGCTCACGTGGCGCTTCGAGGCCAAGTTCACGTCCGAGGGCGATCTGCGCGAACCGCGCTTTCTCGCGCTTGGTAAGGAGCTCTTTCTCTATTTGGCGCGCCTCGGCACCGATCCCCTCAAGTTCGAGCCCAAAGGCACGAGCGTTGCAAAGCGCCGCGAAGACGGAACCTGGGCGGACCTCGTGGACATTGGCAAGCCCGGCTTCATCGCGTGGCGTACAAAGGTGGAGCGCGGCACGCCCTATATGGTCGCTTACGTGGGTGGAGAACACATCTACGACTTCACTGGAAAGCCGCTCTCCATCGAGCTTCTCACCACGCGGGATGGCCTCGCTTGGACTGCCCCCGAAGGCCAAGACGCAGTTGTTTCGCGCGGAGGTGGTAGCGAGACCGACTTCACCATCACCGACGACGGCACACTCTACGCAGTGATTCGCAACGAGGCGGGCGACGAAACCGGCTTCGGCTCCAAGATCTGCAAAGCGGCACCGGGCAAGCTCGGTGCATGGTCGTGCAAGAACGACCCTCGCAAATACGATTCGCCTCTGGTCTTCCGGGTGGACGACGAAGTGTATTTGATCGGCAGGCGCAACGTCACCGAGAGCGGCGCCTACGACCTCCAAAAGCGTGAAGGGACGATTCCCGCACAGGAGCTCGTCAATCAGCTCGACTACCGCGGAAAGCCAAAACGCTGTTCCCTCTGGCGCTACGTGAAAGGTGAAGACCGCATGGCCTACGTGCTCGACTTGCCGTCCAAGGGGGATACCTGCTTTGCCGGCATCACCGATGGGGCGACTCCGAGCGAGCGCATCGTCTACAACTACAGCTCCCCCGTGGACTCGCCGGACGACCCCGCTTGGGGCAAGGGGCAAATTGGCCCCACCAACATCTACCGCCACGTGCTCCGCTTTTCCCCGAGGTGAGCCGGTCGCGGAAGGGCGAAGGAGCTCTCTCCCCGATCGGCGCCCCGTTCGTGCCATCGGCGGAGTGTCCCCGCGTCGCTTTTCGCGTACGCTTCAAAGCGTGCAACCACGGACACAGGCGGACGAGCAAGACGAGCCTGAGAGCGCTCCGCAGGCGATCGAAGCCACGTACCGCGTCAGTGGCAACGTCGTCGCGCGCGCCGCAGAGCTCGAGCTCGCCCTCGCCGAGTCGAAGCGCGAGCTCAGTGCGATGGAGCGCGAGGTCTACGCCGCTCGCGCCAAGCTCCGGGCTCGAACGGCGCTTCGAACGACGAGCATCGGTGGCCTAGGCAGCTTGGTGGGGACCCT
>JAYUKI010001056.1:0-9419 GCA_043764595.1 Myxococcales bacterium
GGAAGAACAGGTCGAGGAGATCGAGCGGCGCCTCGACAGCGGCGACTTCTTCGAATTCCTGACGGACATGCTGGACGAATGGTCGGGCGACGACGTCGACGAGCTCTTCGAGCTCATCGACGCCCAGCTCGGTGACGTCGGCATCGACATCAAGTTCGACAAGAAGACCGCTACGCCCGATCCTGACGAGGAGAAGGACGAAGAGGAAGAAGACGAAGAATTCGACGACGACGACCTCGACGACGAGGACGGCGACGAAGAAGACGACGAAGAAGAGAAAGAAGAGAAAGAAGAGCCCTGATCGGGCACGGGCTCCGCTTCGGTCCGGGGCACGCTCGTCTCGACGGTCTTCGTTCTTTTCCGATCCGCTCGATCTTGCTTGGGGACTCACCCGCGCTGCCTCGGCACGCGGGTATCTCTTTGCCCTCGGCGTAGGTGGCCCAGCGTGACCATGCGCGCCGCGCCTTTGGTGCGGCGACGTTGCCTGGTTTCACACGTGGACCTCTACGGACGGATCCCGTTCACGCTCTGGCTCGAGCGAGCATCTGCCCGCTCCACGGCCGCGCTCTTCGCGGCCATTCTAGAGCACCGAACAGGTTGAATCCCGTCGGCTTGCGCCGGTTTCGCGGCGCCTCGTGTTGTCCCTCCCCGGATACAAGAGTACCCGGTCGTCGCTCCTAGCGATGCTTGCCAACCCAGCGAAATCCTCCGTCCGAAAAATTGATCGGCGCCCTAGCGATGCTTGCCGACCCGTCGAGATCCTTGATCGGCGCTCTAGGGCGAAGGCGCTTCGGCGGGGGCCACGGCCGGTCCAGCCCCGTCACGCGTGAGGTACGCGTGGCACGTGGCCGGTGCTTTGCTCTTTTTGGGGCGCGAGGCCTGCGGGCACGACGCCACGACGCACGGAACATAGCGTGAATCGGGGAAGTCCGAGACGAGGATGCGGAGTACGGCGCAAGCGTCGTCTTCCATGTGATCTTGGCGAAAGAGCTTTGCTTCGGTCCAGAGCGCGTCGTCGCGTCGGTCGGAGGTGGTGAAGGTCGTGTAGAGCTCGTGGAGCGTCTTTCGGGCCGCCGCGCGGTCGTTCAGCTTCTGGGCCTGGATTTCGGCGATCCGAAGCTTGGCGGGCGTGTATTTCGGACGCTGGTACGTTCCGATGACGTCGGAGGTCTCGCGCTCCGCGAGGAGGCGCGACAAGAGCGCGATGGCCTCGTTCGGGTGGCCGGCCTCGACCTCCAGGTTCGCGGCGGTAAAGAGCGAGTCGTCCCAATACGCGCCGATCGGGTAGGGGAAGCGGTTCGCGAGGGCGACGTAGGCCTTTACCTTCTCCTCGCGGGGCTCGGTTCGCGCAGCGCGCTCGTAGGCGATGCGTTGTCCGAGGGGCGACGCCGCGGGCACTTTTTCGGCGAGGCGCCCGAGCAGAGCGTGCCCGCGCGCGGCCGCGGCTCGTGCATCGGAGGTGTCCCCCTCCTCGGCGCGCACGACGTGGGACAACGCTGGGTAGGCGAACGGACTTTGCGGGTGCGCAAGAAGGAAAGCCTCCATGGCCGCGAGCGCTTCCGGACCGGCGCCCGTCTTGCGCCTCAAGTCGGCAGCCTTGTACGCGGCTTCTTCGGAGGCTCGCGTGGAGGGGGTGCGCTTTGCGAGGACGTCGAGCTCGCGAAGCGCTTGTGCGACGTCACCGGCGCGCGCTTTCTCCATGGCCGACAGGAGCGCGGCGTAGTCGCGGTCGCGTTCTTTGGTGGCCGCCTTGGCGGCCCTCGCGTAGGCCTCGGAAGCTTCTCCGAACCGGCCGGCCGACGACGCGCGACGGGACTCGGCGAGGGCGCGATCGTAGTCGCTTGCGGTGCGGCCCCCACATGCGACGCCCAATAGCGCCAAAAATGCGAACGGAACGAGCCGAACGGTGCTCGGGAGGAACATGCCGGAGCTCATCGAGCCTCTTTTGCGAGTTGGGCGTGGGCGCGAACGATGGCGTGGGCGGCGTGGATGACGTCGGCGCGGGTGACGTCGAGGTGCGTGACGGCGCGGAGCCTGTGAGGGCCAGAAGCCGAGACGCGCACACCGGCGTCCAGAACGAGCCGTGCGACGTCGGTGGCGCGAACGACGGTGTCGACGTTGACGATGTTGGTTTCGGGAGTGTGCGGAACGAGCCCGGCCCCTTCGGCCCCTTCGGCCAGAACCATGGCGAGCGTTCGCGCGTTTTCATGGTCTTCAGCGAGACGAACGTGGTTGTGCTGGAGAGCATAGCGCGCCCCTGCCGCGAGAATTCCGACCTGCCGCATGCCGCCGCCCCAACGCTTCCGTGTCCTTCGGGCTTCGACGACGAGGGCTTTGGGGCCGACGAGGGCGCTGCCCGCGGGGGCGCCGAGTCCCTTCGAAAAACACACGCTGACCGTGTCGAAGGGGGCCACGAGCGCTGCTGCGGACAGTCCCGAGCGAACCTCGGCGTTCCAAAGGCGTGCGCCATCGAGGTGAAGGCCGAGACCGAGCTCGCGCGCGGCTCTCGCAATGGACAGCACACGATCCTGTGGGAAAACGCGGCCGCCGGCGCGGTTGTGCGTGTTCTCGAGGCACACGAGCGAAGAGCGTGGGCAGTAGTAGGCCTCCTTCGGATGCACGAGTGCGCGGACGTCGTCCGCATCGAAGAGCCCTCCCTGACCCGCGATCGCGAACTGGACGCCGGACAACGCCGGTCCCGCGCCGCTCTCGTAGAACACGACATGCGCCCCTTCGCCGACGATGACTTCGTCGCCAGGTCGCGTGAGGGCGGCGATGGCGAGCTGGTTGCCCATCGTTCCTGACGAGACAAAAAGGGCGGCTTCCTTGCCGAGCCGAGCGGCTACCTCGGCTTCGAACGCGAGCACGGTAGGGTCTTCACCGTAGACGTCGTCGCCCACCTCGGCGTTGGCCATGGCCTCGCGCATGGCGGGGCTTGGACGGGTGACGGTGTCGCTCCGGAGGTCGATGATCACGGGCTGGAACGTATACCAAAGAAGGCACGGCTTTGGCCTGCGCGCACATGGGCGGACGGCGGGCTCGATCGGGGTGGAACGGGGGCCCCGGGCGAGAAAAAGGTTTCGCACTCGAGCGCCAGGAAGGAACGTCGAAGCGCGGAGGCTTCTCACGATTTCGGGCACATATGCCGTGTATTGGGGGCCTCGCGAAGGCCCACGGAGAGCCGCGAGGAGTTGGTGCGAATAAGCTTGCGCGGTTGCCAAATCATGGCTAACTGGTTGAACCATCCAAATCGCCTATGGTCCGCCCCCTTCCTCCCCCCAAGGTCCCGTCGTCCGCCACCCCAGCTCCGGGAGCGAATGCTCCTTCGCGACGTCCGCCCGTCCGTGCAATCGACGACCAGCCGTCTGTTGCGGACGGCCTTGCGGGCCTCGTGCCCATCGCCCGATCCAGCGTGGTCGACGCCGTCGCCGAGCGTCTGCAAGCGGAGATCCTTGCCGGCCGTATCGCCGCCGGGGCGCGCCTGCCGTCGGAGCGTGAGCTGTCCCTCGCGCTCGGAGTGAACCGCCTCACGCTTCGTGCAGCGCTCGCCCGGCTCGAAGCGCTTGGTCTCATCACCACGCGCCACGGCGCGGGCACGTTGGTGACCTCGTGGCGCGAGCGCGCGGGTCTCGACACTCTGCCGAGCCTCATCGCTTCACTCGCGCCCGACGAGCCCGCGTGGAAAAAGCTCATGGTCGACCTCTTGGAGGTGCGCCGCGTCCTCTCGGCCGAAGCCGTCGCGCTGGCCGCGATTCGTCACACCGACGCCGACCTTGCCATCCTCGCGGGCATCCGCGACCAACAAGGCGCGCGGCTCCACGATCCCATCGCCTACGCCCGCGGCGACATGGCGTTCCAGCGCGCGCTCGTTCGAGCCGCTGGCAACGTCGGGTTCGAGCTCGTCCTGAACTCCTTCGCCCGCTTCCCGGACGAGCACCCCGAGCTCGTGGCGCTGATTTACGACCGGCGCGACGAGGCCATCGGCTTCTACGATGCCACCCTGTCGCTTCTCGCGACCCGCGATGCCGAGCTCGCACGGAACATGGTTCGCGGCGCGCTCGAGGCCATGGACGCCGAGTGGCTCCTCCGCCACGCCCGCTCGGATGCGAAGGTGTCGGCGGCGTCCGAGACCAGCCCCAAAGCCAAGCCCACGACCGAAGGTGCCTCGAAACGAGGGCCCGGGAAAGGACGCAAGAAGCCATGAGCAATGCCATCGAAGCTGGACGGGGCGAGCCCGTCTCCCTCGTCTCGCCTCTTTTCGCAATCGAAGCGCGCTGGGTGGACCTCATCTTCGCCGCGATTTTTCCCGAGCCGCCGAGGGGGCCTTTCCCGCTCGCCATCACGTCCCTCGAGCCAGCTCACTTTTATGCGCGGCTCTGTCGTGGCGCACGCTGGGACCACGCGCTCACGCTTCGAGCGGCGCTCTTCGTGACCGCCGTGCTCGCACCTCTCGTGGTGCTCGGACGCTTCCGCACCCTGGAGGGCCTAGACGTGGAAACACGCGAACGCGTCCTCGATGGGATGCACACGAGCCGCCACTATCTCTTTCGGCAGCTCGTGTTCCTTCTGAAGTCGCAAGCCGCGCAGGTGTTCGCTGCGCGTCCGGTCATCCGCGCCATCGTCACGGGCGACGCGTCGGCCAAACGTGAAGAGCTCGTGTCGCTTCGCAGATCGCCTGGGCTCGAAAAACAACTCCTCACCTCGAAGGAGCGCCATGAAAGCGCCGCCTGATCGCTACTCCGACGAAGGCCACGAGGCCTCGGTCGTCGACGGAAAGACCCTCGCCAAAGGCCATGATTTTACGGACGAATTCGACTTCGTCGTGGTGGGGTCCGGTGCGGCCGGTGCGGTCGCGGCGCACACCCTCGCGTCGCACGGATACTCCGTCGGGATCGTCGAAGAAGGTCCGTGGATTCGCACGCGCGAGATGAGCCGCGACGTCGACGACGTCTTTACACGCGCCATTCGCGATCGTGGCATGCAGGTGGCCCAGGGCCGCACCTTCATCCCCATGCTTCAAGGCCGCGCCGTGGGCGGAAGCACCCTCATCAACTCGGCCATCGCCTGGCGCATACCGGGCGACGTGCTCCTCGAGTGGAAGAACGGCTTCGGTGTCGACCTCCCCGAGGCAGACCTCGCCGAGCACTTCGATGCGCTCGAACGGGACCTCTCGGTGCGCTCCACGGCCGATGACGTGCTCGGCCAAAATAGCAAAATCTTCCTCGAAACGTGCAAAAAGCGCGGGTACGAGGCGGCTCCGATGCGGCGCTACGATCTCGGATGCGAGGGGTCTGGCAGGTGCCTTCAAGGGTGCCCGAACGCTCGCAAACAGGGTATGAGCGTCACGTACGTGCCTTGGGCGCTCGCGCTCGGGGCCCGCATCCACACGTCGTGCAAGGTCGAGCACGTCGACGTGCGCGGCGGGCGAGCCGTCGGCGTGGTCGCCACGGCCGAGGGCGGCGCCAAGGTGCGTCTTCGCGCGAAACACGGCGTGGTCGTCGCCGCCAGCACCATCCAGACGCCCAACCTCCTCCATCGAAGCGGGGTGCGCTCCAGAGCTCTCGGCCGGCACTTCCAGGCTCACCCGGGCGTGGGGCTCGGAGCCTTGCTCGATCGCACGGTCCACATGAGCTTTGGGGCCACGCAAGGCGCCGAAAGTACGCATTTTCGCAAGAGCGAACGCTTCAAGCTCGAGACCATCTCGATGCCACCCGAGCTCGCCGCGGCCCGCATTCCGGCGGTCGGGCAAGATCTCTTGCGTCGGATGGAACGCCTCGACGACGTGGCCGTTTGGGCCGCTCAAATTCGTGCCCGTGCCGAAGGCCGTGTCAGTCGCAACCTCTTCGGCCACGACTCAATAAGCTACACACCGACCGAAGACGACATGCGCATCGTGCGCAAGGCGCTGTCGACCCTCGCAGAGCTCCTGTTCGACGCCGGGGCCAAAGAGGTGTGGCCCGGTGTGCACGGGGTCACCGCCACGTTGAGAGGGCCCGACGACGTGCGGCTCCTTCGGGAGGGGCCCCTCGACCCGCAGGCCTACTCGTTCGTCGCGACGCACCTCTTCGGAGCCGCCCGCATGGGACCTTCGGCCGCGACCTCCGTCGTCGACACCGACTTCCAGGTGCACGGCACCGACCGCCTTTGGGTGGCCGACTCGTCGGTCTTCCCGACCAACCTCGGGGTGAACCCCCAGCACAGCATCATGGCGCTCAGTCGCTACTCGGCCACGCGCATCGCGCTCCGGGCCAAACGGTCGGCCGCGGCGTAAGCTCGTCCAGATCTTCGGCAATGTTTGCCGTCGCGGTTTTGATTCGGATGTTCGGGAGAATCGAGACGTCGATCAAAACCTCTTGACCATTCCTCCGGGGCCGCGTACTTCCCGCGGCATCGTTGGCCGCTTTAGCTCAGTGGTAGAGCAACGGTTTCGTAAACCGTAGGTCTGGGGTTCAAATCCCCAAAGCGGCTCCATTCCCTGCTTGGGACGGAGCATAGGGCACGCATTCGGGAACGCACGCACCCGGGCACGCAGGCTTCGTGCGGGTAGAGAAGCTCACCCGAAGCTGTTCGAGCTTTCCGAGCCCTTCCGAGCCCTCTTGTTTCCGTGAAACGCGCGTCGTGAAGGGTCGCCGAGATCGCCGCTGCAAGAACGGGCGTCACTCGCTTGTCCGCCGAGGGTCCTTTCGATACCCTCCCTTTCCAAGGGGGCGAGCTTACCGCGCCTTCTTCACGAGCTGCGATGAACAAAGCTGTCGAACTTCCCGTTCCGGGGGACCTCTTCCAAGGGAAGTACCGCATCCAAAGGCTGCTCGGGAAGGGCGGTATGGGCGCGGTATTCGCGGCCGATCACGTCGATCTTGGCACCCGAGTGGCCGTGAAGTTCCTGCTGGCCGAAGCCGCCGCGAACGAAGAAGCGAACGCGCGCTTCAAACAAGAGGCCCGCGCCGCGGCCCAAATCCACAACGATCACGTCGCACGAGTGGTCGATGTCTCCATCGAGGGCGGGCTGCCCTATATGGTGATGGAGTACCTCGAGGGGCAAGACCTCTCGCAGCTGCTCGAGGACCGCACGACCGTGCCCCCCGAGGAGGCGTGCGGCTTTTTGCTCCAGGCATGCGACGCGATCCACGCGGCCCACTCGGCGGGAATCATTCACCGCGACCTCAAGCCGTCGAACCTTTTCCTTGCGACGCGACCTGATGGCTCGCAGATCGTCAAGGTCCTCGATTTCGGGATTTCGAAGGCCCAGAACGGCCTCGGGCCGATGAGCGGTGCCCTCACTTCCACGAAGGCCATGCTTGGCTCTCCGCTCTACATGTCTCCGGAACAGCTTCGGAGCTCGAAGAGCGTCGACGCCCGTGCCGACATTTGGGCGCTCGGCGTCATCTTGTACGAGCTTCTGACGGGCTCGGTTCCCTACAACGGCGAGAACCTCGGCGAGCTCTTTGCGTCGATCCTCGAGCAAGACCCTCTTCCGGTGCGGCAGCGGGCTCCCCATGTCGCTCCCGAGCTCGAGGCGGTCGTCATGCGCTGCCTCCAGCGCCAGGCCGCGGCGCGGTACTCGAGCGTCGCAGAGCTCGCATTTCACCTGGCTCCGTTCGCCCCGGCGTACGCCCATCTCCCGGTCGTCACCTTGGGGCGCGGGAAGCAGCACTCGGGCGCGTTCCAACCGAGCGGGTCTCCATCCACGGCGGGGTACACCCAACCGATCGGGCAGTCCCAGGCGGGGTACCTTCCCCAGCAGGGGCCGGGCATGGGGCAGGCGCCGATGCAATACCCGCCCCAGCAGCATCCGCAGGGGGGCTATCGGCCGCCGCACGCTTCGGTGCCTGCGTTCGCTTCCAACACGGGCAACCCCGTGAACGTTCCTGTGGCGGCCACGGCCGTGCTCGGTGCGGGAGGCTTCAAGCCCCAAAACGGGAGCCAGTCGGGCGGAGAGCTCTTCCAGGATGCCTCGTCTGTCGCCGGGGTACCGTCGCAACGCTCGAGCTCAGGCATGATCGTGGGCATCGGCGCGTTTTTGGCCATCGTGGCGATTGGTATCGGCACGTACACGTTCGTCGTGAAGAAGTCGCCGGGGGCCTCGACCTCGTCGACCCCTTCGGCAAGCCCCGCGCCTTCCGCTCCTCCGACGCCCAGCCTCGTCGCGACGGCACCGGCCACGACGCCTGTTGCGACGGATGCCCCCTCGGCCACGGTCGCCGTGACGACGCCTCCCCAAACGCCCGTCACCCCTCCCACCGGACACGGAAACGCGAAGCCTCCAGCCACCCCTTCGGCAAAGAAGCCGCCCACCGTCCCGGTGACGCCTCCCACGACGCCTCCCACGACGCCCCCCGTGGTGCCGACGGCAAAGCCCACCAGCACGTTGCAGACCTCGCGCTGACCGGGGCTTGGTCCACGATCGCCGTCGGGTGCAATCGGCGCGGTCCGGGGATGCTCCGTTTCGCGACACCGCGGCCGTTCGGGGTGGGGTATAACGCTCGAAGCATGCGTTCCTCCGGCCCCACCTCGCTCGTCCTTTCCCCCGCCTCTGGCTCCGTCGTTCGGACCCGCCCGCGCGGCGCGTTTGCAGGGACGCGCGCCGCCCTTGGAGTTGCGCTCGTGGCCGCGGTCATGGCGTTTTCAGCGTCGGCTTCGGCGAACGACATCGCCCTTGCCGAGAAGCTCTTCAAGGATGGCCTGAAGGCCATGGAGTCGAACGACTACACCACGGCGTGTCGGTCGTTCGCGGGCAGCAACGAGGCAGACCCTTCGCCGGGAACCCTCATGAATCTCGCAACTTGCCAAGAAAAGCAGGGCAACGTGGCCAGCGCGTGGGGCAGCTACCAGACCGCGGCCGGAATGGCCGATCAGCGCGGCCAAAAGGAACGTGCGGTCACGGCACGCGAGGCTGCTGCAAAAATCGAAGGGCAGCTCCACAAGCTCGTCATCGTGTTCAAGGGCCAAACCCCGGACGACGTGGTCGTCACTCGCAACGGTGTTTCCATCCCCAGGCTCGCGCTTGGCAGCGACGTCCCGATCGATCCGGGTCAGCACGCGATCGAGGTGTCCGCGAAGGGCAAGAAGAAGTGGACGGGCACGGTCGTGGCGAAGGCCGGGCCGGGCACCGAGCGCATCGAAGTGCCCGTGCTCGAAGACGAAGCGGTCGCGATCGTTACGCCTCCTCCTGGCACGCCCGGAGGCGAGACGTCCGGACCGTCGCGTGGCAACACACAGCGCATCGTCGGTGGCGTGGTCACCGGAACGGGCGTTGCGGTTGGAGCGACGGCCTTGGTCTTCCAGATCATCGCGCTTAGCGTGGACAGCAAAGCGGACAAGACTTGTTTGCTCCCAGAAGAGCAAGACGTCAACGACGCCTGCGGTTCCCAGAAGGACGCCGCAAAGACCAATCAGGCGGCCGCGATCGGGCTCGGTAT
>JAYUKI010001057.1:0-2764 GCA_043764595.1 Myxococcales bacterium
CCGTCCGGCAAAGTAGCCGTCGGCATGCGTTCGGTCGAAAAGTGCTCGTGCATTCGTGCTCGTGAGCAGTTGTTCGAGAATCACGACCGCTGATTTAGGGGGCGGTGGGGATGAGGTCTTGATGGGAGCCTATGTAGACTCCGGAGACAACTTCCGCGCCTACTTTGGAATGCGCGACGGCGGCTACATTCAACGTATCAACGTTGCTCCCGGTGTGCCAACGGTCGGACAGCGGATCGTTTCCAGCGTGTTCGAGACTCCCGCTCCATATGATATGGCCTTCAATCGACTCGTGACCCGGAGTGCTGGAGTCGACTACCTCCTATCTCGCCCATCAGCTCAGACGCTTTGCGTGTCCGCTGTAGACGGAACCGGCGCCCTCGTTCCCGGATTTGGGACGAACGGCACTGCCAAAGACATTGCGCTAAGCGGTGTGCCCGCCAATACGGTCGTTGGTCGAATCCTGGTACAAAAGAAAGGCCGAATCGTCGTCGTCGGTCGCGTCGGGGTTGGCTCGCCCGTCGGGCAACAAGTCGATGGCCGCCCAGCCATCACCCGACTCTGGCTCTGATCACTCTGCGGCTATGGGCTCGGCTCCTACGGACTCGAGCTCGGCCAGGATCTTTTCCCTTACGCCTCGGACCTTCGCCAGTCCCTCTTCGGCTTCGAGCTCGATCACGAGCTCTCCGGCGAGGACGTGGGCCTCTTCCACCGCGCGACGGAGCTTCTTGAACCTGCCGATGGCGGCGCCTCCGGTGGCGATGGCCACTACGGGGGCCGTGCCCTTCGAGAGCACCTCGAGCAGCGTGTCGAGCGCGGCCCGCGTGGACTGCAGGGTCTCGAAGGCGACGAGCTGCTGATCCAATCGGGAAAGCTCGCGCTCGGCTTTTTCTTGGACGGCGGCTCGAATGAAGTCGGAGACCGGGGCGCTCGGGATGGGGGACGAGGTCTTCATCGCGTCGAGCCTACGAGACTTCCCCTTGCTGTTCAAGCGTTCAGGTTTGTTTCTTGTGTGGGCGATGAGTTGTCTTCGGTCCGGCAACAGGGCACAATTGGATAGCAATGGGGGAAGGGGGCGTAATCGAAGAGGTGCGAAGCGCCGTCCTCGCGGGCGGAGGGCTGGATTCGCCACGCCTCTTCGCGGTGCTCGACCACGTCGCCCACGCCGTGTTCGTGAAAGACCGCGAGCTGCGCTGGGTTTTCCTCAACGAGGCCGCCGAAAAGCTCATGGGATTTCCCCGCGAGGAGATGCTCGGCAAGACGGACCACGACTACTTCCCCGCGGTCGAAGCCGACTTCTTTCGTGAGAAAGACCTCGAGATGTTCCGCACCGGGAAGGCCGTGGTCATCGAGCAGGAGCCCCTGACCGACGGCCAAGGCGAGCACCACTTCCTGGCCACCACGAAGACTCCCCTTCGCAATGCGGCCGGTGAGGTCACCCACCTCGTGGGCATCATCCACGACATCACCCGTCTCGTTCGCGCCGAAGAGGCCCTTCGCCACGCCAACGAAGAGCTCGAGCGCCGCGTCGCCGAGCGAACACGCGCCCTCGAGCTTGCCCAAGAAGACCTCGTTCGCAAAGAGCGACTCGCCGTTTTGGGGCGCCTCGCCGGCGGAGTGGCGCACCAAATTCGCAATCCACTCGGCGCCATCGAGAATGCCACGGCGCTCATTACGCGCCATTCCCGCGATCCGGAGAATCCGATTTTTCGCGAGTCGATTCGAATCCTCCAAGAGGAGTCGGCCCACGCGAACCGCATCGTGAACGATCTCGTCAGCTATGCACGCGTTCGCACGCCAGTAGCGCAATGCGTTCCACTCGACGAAACCCTGCGCGAGCTCGTGGGCTCGTTCAAGCTGCCGATTCGCATCGTGGACGAGCGGGACGGAGCTCCAATCACGGGCCCCGTCGGAAGACCCGGGTCTTCCCGCAGCCAAGGCGTCACCATCGAGCTCACGCTTTTGGACGTACCCGATGCGTTCGTGGACGAGCTCCAAACCCATGAAGCCCTGCGGAACTTGATTCGCAACGGGGTGGAGGCCACCCCCAAGGGCGGCACTCTCCATGTTGCGCTCGACCAGGCCGACGCAGACTTCCTTCGGGTCGTCGTGCAAGACGAGGGCGCGGGGATTCCAGAGGCCGTTCGTTCGCACATGTTCGAGCCTCTGGTCACCAGCAAGCCGACGGGCCTCGGCCTCGGTCTCGTGACGGCGCAGTCGCTCGTGACGAGTCAAGGTGGGCGGATCGCGTGGTCTTCCCACGAAGGCGTAGGCACCCGTTTCGAGGTGTTCCTCCCGCGCTCGCGCGAGGCGGTCCGAGCGGTGGCGGCCGAGGCCATCGAGCTGCCCTTGCGCTCGGCGTGACGGTCTAGTTCGAGGGGCGCAGCCTGTCTAGTTCGAGGGGCGCAGCCCCTCGAGCTCCTGCGAGCGAACGGGCCTGAGAGTCCTCGACTTCTCCGCTTCGCTACGAAGTCTGCGGGGTCTCGACCTCGCAGACTCGGCCTCGACCGGGCCCGAAGACTTGGTGCCCTTCTGAGCGGGCGTCTTTGGCGGGAGAGCGACTTGGTTCCCTTCCAGAGCGAGCGACTCGGCCGGCGCGAAGACGGTCTAGTTCGAGGGGCGCAGCCCCTCGAGCTCCTGCGAGCGAACGGGCCTGACAGTCCTCGACTTTTGGTCTAGTTCGAGGGGCGCAGCCCCTCGAGCTCCTGCGAGCGAACGGGCCTGAGAGTCCTCGACTTCTCCGCTTCGCTACGAAGTCTGCGGG
>JAYUKI010001058.1:0-9400 GCA_043764595.1 Myxococcales bacterium
CGTTTGTAGAGGCCCGTATCGTGAACGCCTCATGGCGCTAAACGTTCTCGTGTTCGAGGGCGACTCCGCCTTCGCGGGTGATCTTCGCGTGGGCCTCGAGGGGCTCGGTTGCGACGTTCGAATCGTCGAAGACGGAAACTCGGGTCTCACGCAAGCGGCGGAATCGAAACCCGACCTCATTTTGCTCGCGATCGAGCTTCCCCGGATGAACGGGTTCTCGGTCTGCAACAAGCTGAAGAAGGATCCGGTCCTCCGCGAGGTTCCGCTCATCATTTTGTCGAGCGAGTCGAGCGAAGAGACCTTCGAGCAGCACCGAAAGCTTCGGACACGCGCCGAAGAGTACGTGCACAAACCCGTGACGTTCGACGAGCTGGTCGAGAAAATTCGGCCCTTTGTCGATCTGACGGGGGACCATACCGAGGCGCCTCCCCAATCCATCGCGGTCCTCGTCGACGACGAGGAAATCGCGGTCGATTCGCTGAGCAGCATGCCTCCCGCTGGCGCAGGGGGCGAAGACGAGACCGACGCATTGCTCGATGCCCTCGAGAAGCCGGAAGCACCGACCGCAAAGCCCACCGCGCCGTCCGTTCGGCCCCCGTCGGTCCACGTCGATGCCGCGCCCCCCCCGCAAGCGCCCGCCCCCGTGCGCGCCCCTACGCGCCCGCCGCCTGCTCCGCTCGCCATCGAGCCTTCTCCGTCGCCCTCGATCGCGATCCTGCAGCCGCCGACCCTGCAGCCGCCGACCCTGCAGCCGCCGGCGACGACCGTGCAGCCTGCGGCGTACGGATCGGTCGTGCCCATGGCCGTTGCGTCCGCCAACGTGGAGGAGATTGCCAAGCTCCAGAAGGAAGTCGAAGAGCTTCAGAGGAAGCTCTCCGCCGCTCCGCCGAAGCCCACGGGAAGCGCCACGAGTCGAGAATTTCTCGACCTTCGCGAGGCGCTCAACAAGAAAGACAAGGAGATCCTCTCCCTCAAGGAGCAGCTCTCCAAGAAGGATCGCGAGATCGTCGAAGGGCGCGATCGGTCGCTCTCGCTCGAGCGGACGAGCGCCGACCTCGAGGACAAGATCATCGCCGGGGAGCGCGACGGCGCCGACCTTCGCGACAAGATCGATGCCCTTACGGCGGACGTCGAGACCGAGCGCGGCAAGCTCGCGACGGCCACGGCTACGATCGCCGAGCGTAACGGGACCATCGATTCGCAGAAGGCCATGCTCGCCTCGCGCGACTCGGCGATCGTCGCCAAAGACGAGGCCGCCGCAGCCACGGCGCGCGCGCACGAGTCCAAGGTCGAAGAGCTCGAGAAGCGTCGGACGGAGGAGCTCGAGGCCGCGGAGAAGCGTCGGACGGAGGAGCTCGAGGCCGCAAAAAAGGCGGGCGAAGAAGCCGTTTCCGCGAACACCAAAGAGAAAGACACCGAGCGCGACACGAAGCTCGCCGAGCTTCGGGCTTCCCTCGAAGCCACCCGTGAAGCAGATCTCGCCAAGGCTCGCTCCGAGCACGAGGCGGCGATGCGTGCCGCCGAAGACAAACACGGAGCGGAGCTCGTCGAGACCGGCGAGGCCTTCGAGAAGGCGCAGCGCGAGAAGCTCGAAGCCGTCGAGAAGGCGCACGCCGAAGCGACCGAACAGGCCGCCAGCAAGGCCAAGTCCGAGCTCGATGCCGAGAAATCCGCCCACACGTCCACCCGCGAAAGCCTCGAAGCGAAGGTCTCGGAGCGTGACGGAAAGATCGGCGATCTCGAGACGAAGGTCTCGGAGCGTGACGGGAAGGTCTCCGATCTCGAAGCCAAAGTCTCCGAGCGGGATGGCAAGATCACGGACCTCGAAGCAAAGGTTTCGGAACGTGACGGGAAGGTCTCCGAGCTCGAGACGAAGGTCTCGGAGCGTGACGGGAGGGTCTCCGAGCTCGAAACGAAGGTCTCGGAGCGTGACGGGAAGGTCTCGGAGCTCGAAGGGAAGCTCTCGGACCGCGAGGGAAAGATCGCGGATCTCGAAGCCAAGCTCGTCGAGCGGGACGGAAAGATCCAAGGTCTCGAGACCAAGGTTTCCGAGCTCGAGAAGTCCTTGGCCGAAACCAAAACCTCTCTCGAAGAGACCCGCAGCGAGCTCGATGCCGCCAAAAAGAAGGGCGAAACGCTCGAAGCTTCGCTCGACGAGCGCACCAAAGAACGCGACACCACGAAGGGTGAGCTCGAGAGCGCACAGAACCGAATCAAGGCGCTCGAAGGCCTCTACGGGGCGTCGCAGAGCTCTCTCGAAGAGACCCGTGGGAAGCTCGCGTCGACCGAGTCCGACCTCGCCAAAGAGCGCGACCGAACGAAGGTCGCGAGCAGCAAGTGGGAGGCCGACCGCGTCTCACTCGACCGCGCAAAAGATGCTCTCGCGATCGTGCTCTCGCAGATAGAAGAGGCCGAAGGGCGAAAGCTCGCCGACTGATCCGGGCTCTCGAAGCGGCTCGAGACGAAGCGATCATGCTCTATGGCGTGGTCGCTTTTTTCTTGGCCGTTGCGAAGGGACGCGTCAGACGCCGGCGCGTGCGCGTGCTTTGGAGGCCTCCGCGCGTGCGTTCGCGAGCACGCGCTCGCGATCGAAGATCGTGCTCGCTCCGTTTTGCACGACGAGCCGGCCGCCCGCGATGACGTGGGTGACGTCCCGTGAGGTCGCGGCGTACACGAGCCGCGAGAAGACGTCGCCGCCTGGCTCGACGTGCGGGCCATCGATGCGAATCACTTGGAGATCCGCGCGCTTGCCGACCTCCAAAGAACCGGTTTCGTCGGCGATTCCGAGGGTCTTTGCGCCCCCGAACGTGGCAAGCGAGAGAGCCTCGCGGGCCGGAAGCGCCGTGGTGCTGGTCTTCGACTTCGCGAGCAACGCCGCGTGACGGAGCTCGGTCAGGGCATCGAGGTTGTTGTTGCAAGGCGCGCCGTCGGCACCGAGTCCCATGGTCACGCCGAAGCCGAGCAGTTCGTGCACGCGCGCGATGCCCGAGCCAAGCTTCAAGTTCGCGCTCGGGCAGTGGACGAATCGCGTTCCGTCTTTGGCGGCACGCTTGGCCTGGGCATTCGTGAGCTGAACTCCGTGGGCGAGAACGGCCCGAGGACCGCAGAAGCCATACGATGTGAGGACGTCGACGTCGTCCTGTCCGAGCAGCTTTCTCACGGCCTCGCGTTCGCCGGGGTGCTCGGCCGCGTGGCTGTGAAGGAGCGCTCCGTTTTCGTTCGCGCGCTCGACCACGCCGCGGAAGAGCTTCTCCGTGCAGGAGAGGATGAAACGCGGCGCATACGCGTACGAGAGCCGACCCTCGGCCTTTCCGTGCCATCGGGCATGCAGCGCATCGCTCTCGGCGAGGCTCGTCTTGGTGGTCTCGCGCAGGCCCTTCGGAACGCCGACGCCGTCGTCCATCATGGCCTTGCCGGAGAAGGCTCGAAGGCCGCTCCGCGCACAGGCGTCGAACACCACGTCGTGATGGTGCACGGTTCCCATGTCGAGGACTGTCGTGGTGCCGCCGAGGCTCATCTCGAGGAGCCCGAGCTCCGCGCTCGCCGAGAGCGACGCTTCGTCGTGTGCGGCTTCGAACGGCCAGATGCGCTCACGCAGCCAGTCGAGGAGCGGAAGGTCGTCCGCCATGCCCCGGAAAAGAACCTGGCAAAGGTGGATATGGGCCTGGACGAAGCCGGGCAAAACCGCGCAGCCGCTTGCGTCGAGGATCCGAACGAGGCCGCCCTTTTTCGTGCGCGCGGCGGCCGCGTTTTCGCCGATGGCCACGATGCGTCCGTCTTCGACGAGAACGTCGCCGGAGACCACCGTCTGACGCGCGTCGCAGGTGACGATCGTGCCATTTTCAACGAGGATCGCGCCCTTTTTTGGAAGAGGGAGGGTGGTGCTCACGGAGCCTCGGCTGGCTGCGTGAGGATGGCGTCTGCTTCGATTTCGACCAGCATTCGTGGGTCGATGAGGGCGCGTACCTCGACCATCGTCGTGGCGGGGCGAATGGCACCGAACGCGTCCCCGTGCGCACGACCTATGACCTCCCATTGCGCGATGTCGGTGACGTAAATGCGGGTACGGACGACATCGTGCAAAGTGGCGCCCAGGCGAGACAGGGCCGACGCGATGTTCTCGATGCATTTTTGTGCTTGGATTCGCGCGTCGCCTTCCCCGACGAGCTTCCCTGCGGCGTCGAGGGCGGTGGTGCCCGTGACCGCAACGAAGGGTCCCACGCGAACGGCGCGCGAGTAGCCCACGATGGCTTCCCACGGCGCATTCGTGCCAATGGAAGTGCGTGTGGCACGAAGGCGCTCGTCGGGGTGTGGGCGTGCGTCGCTCATGGTTGCCGAGCTTAACCCGGAAATTCCACGAGCGCGGGCCCTTCGTCGCGTTCCGTCACTCGCTCGACGTACGTTCGAAACGAATGGGCGGCCCGCGACTCTGCGGTCGCGCGGCTCCGTTTTCCGCTCGCCCTTTCGGGCACGGGTCCGTTCGGATACGGTCGCCCCATGGTGCGGAGGTCGGGAATCGTCGTGCGCTTCGCGCAGGAGAAGGACAAGCGACTCTCGCTGGGGTTCTTGCCAACGGAGCGGGTCGAAGCCGTCGTGCGCATGCCGCGTCTGTCTCCCGTGACCGGCTCCCGGCCACCCATGCTCGGCGTCGCTTCGGTGCTGGGCGGGATACTTCCCGTGGTCACGCTCGGCTCCGATGCACGCCATCAAACGGCCGCTCCTGGCTCGCGCGAAGCTCCGAAGCTCCTGCTCGTGTGTCTGCTTGCCGGCGAGCGGCTCGGGATCGCGAACGTCGACGTCGTCAGTGTCGGACATTTCGATGCAGAAGAAGCTGGCGTTCGGATGGGAGGCGAGCTCGTGACCGAGGTCGACCTCGCGAGCGTTGCGGCGGAGCTCCATGCTCGTCCTTGGGCAGGCCGCGTTCGCGCGTGACGTCGTCTCCCACACGCTTTCTGTGAAGCCGTCTGCACGGGCGGGCTATCCTCTCCACCCAACCTCGTGAGGCAGGGTTCTATGGCCGAAAAAACCAAACGCCGACTCTTCGGCCTTCTGAGATCCCCGAAGTCCGACCGTGGCTCGACGACCGCCGCAGACGCTGGCGCGTTGTGGACGGTTCATGCGCGGGCCACCACCAGCGTTCGGGACGCCGGCGAAGCCGCGCAGCGCATCGCTTCGAACATCGCCAAACAGAGAGGCGCGCTCGACTCCATCGGCGATCGTGCGCGGGCCGTCGCGACGCGCGCACAAGACCTCGCCACGAGCTTTTCCCGCGTCAACGATGCATTCGAGAAGCTCTCCCTCGTCGCGCTGAACGCCGGCCTCGAAGGCGCGCGACTCGGCGAGCACGTCGGTCAGTCGCTTCATCTCGTGGCCGAAGAAGTTCGTCTTTCCGCGGCGCGGGGCTCGGAGAGTGCACGCGAGCTTTCGTCGGCTTTGTCCGAAGTCAGCGCGGAGCTCGGGCAGGTCACCCACAACTTGGAGCGCGCGCGCGAAGCCGCCGCGGAGGTGGCCCAAGAGGCAGGTCGTGTCGGAACGGCCTCCTCCGACACCGAGCGTGCCCTCGGCGAGCTCGGTGAGCGCATGAAGCGCGCGACGGGCTCCGACCCCGAGACGGCAAAGGCGCTCGCGGACGCGGTGGAGCACGGAAAGGCCTTCGTGACGGCGCTCGGCTCACTCGGAGAAAAAGTGCCAAAGAGCATCCTGATGGGCGTCCTGCGCCCGGTCCTCGAGCCGCTCGCAAAGTGGGCCAGCGAGGAAGAGGGCGGAGACGAGGCGTGAGCACCCGCGATCCGGAGCTCGTTCGCCTCCTCGTCGTCGAGCTCGAGCGTCATTCGGATACGCTCGCAGCCGGGCCGAGCGCGGACGAATCGCGTCGGGCGATCCACGCCATGAAAGGCGCTGCCGGACTGGCGGGCGAGACCGAGCTCGCGAATGCCCTTCAGCGGCTCGAGCGTCGGCTCCAACGCGGCGACGAGTCGGCGCGCGGAGAAACACTCGCGGTCGTGCAGCGTGCGACGGCCCGTCTCCGTGACGGGAAGGCGGCGCTCGACTCGGCGTGGCCATTGCCGCCTCCCGATCTGGAGCATGGCGAAGTCCCTACCAGTATACGTGCAGAGTACATCTCGAGCATCCAGGACCGCCTCGTGAACCTGGACGTGGCTCTTCGGGACGAGGACACCGAGGCCGCAGCGGAAGCGGTCTACCGCCATCTGCACACCATGAAAGGGGCCGCGAGCGCGGTCGGCGACGAGGTGATGGCGTGGTTTTGCCACGGCCTCGAGGGCAGGCTTCGTCAAGCGCTACGCGGCGAACGATCGCTGGAGGAATCCCTTGCAGAAGTGGCCGAGCACCGCGCCGTCCTCTCCGGCTTGATCGACGATCCTGAGGGCACGCTCGACCTCCTTCGCAAGCGCGCTGCGCGTGGCGAAGCTCGGTCGCGTGCGACGAACCGCCCCACCGACGACGACCGGGACGCCGAAACGATTCGCATCGAAGCGGCGTCGGTCGACGCACTGCTCGACGGCTTTTCGGTCGTCGGCTCGGTACGCGATGGCCTTGGAGCGCGAGCTCTGGCGGACGCGCGCCAAGCGCACGAAATGCGAAAGCTTCGCAGCGATTTGGCGGATGCGCTCCGTCTCATCGGCCCACCACGCCCGTGGGGCGCACCTGCCGCTGCCCTTCGCCGCATCGAGCGCGTCGCACAGTCGCTCGTGCGTGGTGCCGACGATCTCGAGCGTCGCTCGCTCGAAGGGCGCGAAGCCGACGGGGAGCTCCGGGATCTCACGTCCTCCGCGCGTCGGGAGCTCTTGTCGATGCGGCAAACACCGGTGCGCGAGCTCTTTGCGCGCGTGGCCGCAGCGGTTACCGCCGAGGCCCGCCGGGCCGGACGTGCAGTCCAAGTCGTGCAGGTGGGGGCGGACGAAATGGTCGATCGGCGCCTTGCCGAGCGGTTGCTCGACCCGTGCTTGCATCTTGCACGCAATGCGATCGCCCACGGGATCGAGTCGGCGCCCGTGCGCGCTGCCCTTGGGAAGCCGAAGACGGCCACGGTGACGCTCACCGCGAGGCGAGCCGCGAGTCGTCTCACCGTGGGAGTCGGAGACGATGGCGCCGGAGTCGACGTGGCGGTGCTGCGCGAACGGGCGCTGGCTTCGCGTGCCATCAGTCCTTCGCTGGCCGAGGTGGCGGACGACGACACTCTCCTCGCGCTGCTCTTTTTGCCTGGATTCTCCACTCGGGACAACGCCGACGTGCTCGCCGGACGTGGCATCGGTCTCGACATCGCGCTCTCGGCCGTCGAACGCCTCGGAGGGTCGCTTCGTGTCGAAAGCCGCCGTGGGCTCGGGTTCGAGGCTCGCATCGACGTGCCAGTAGAATCGGGGCTCGCCTCGGTCTTGTGGGCGCACGCCGCAGGCGCAGTTCACGCCGTTCTCGCCTCGCAGGTCCTTGCCGTCCACCACGCGTCGACACGCCGCGAGCCGCGCATTCCACACCTGGCCACGTGCCTCGAACCCGGGGAAAATGCGCCGTTCGCGTATGTCCTCGAGCTCGAAGGCGGAGGCAGCGAGCCGATGCCTTTCTTCGTCGGAGTGGACGCCATCTCCGGTCCCGACGAGGCCCTCGTGCGCCCGCTCGGCCCGCTCGTCATCGCGATGGGACCCTACGCAGGAGCGGTCGTGCTGGGCGATGGGTCGGTGCGTCTCGTGCTCGACGTCGTGGCTCTCGCGCCGCGCGTGCGTGCGCTCGGCCGTGTCGCCGACGGTCTCCGTCAGAGCGATCCACCGCGCGGCGCCGCATGATTTCGGTCGCCGGGGCCGACATGGCCGATCTGCGCGAAGCGGCGGAGATCTTCGCCGAGAGCTTCCCTGCCGAAGGCGACGCGTCCGCGCACGAGCGGCGTTTTCGCGACGAGCTCGGTCGTCCGATGGCCCGCATCACCCTCGCGCGAGACGACCAAGAACGACTCGTGGGCGTCCTCCTCGCATGGCACGTGGTGGACGAGGTCACGCTTCTCGACGTCGCCGTTCGCGGAGCCCGGCGCCGTGAAGGCCACGGTCGCGCCCTCGTGGAAGAGCTCTTGGTATGGGCGAAAGAAGCCGGCGCGCGACTCTGCCTCCTCGAGGTTCGCACGTCGAACACGGCGGCGCGTTCCCTCTACGCAACACTCGGGTTCGAGGAGGTGAACGTGCGTCGCCGCTACTACGAAGATGGCGAAGATGCCGTCGAGATGCACGCCACGCTCGCGCATCCTTGAAAAGACCTCGCAATGACTTCAGGGAAAAATCGGTTTGAGCGTGCTGATTTCTTCTTGACCCTTGCGCGGTCCTATTGCATACATGTGGAGGTCGACGCGTCTACTGCGTCGAGCTTTCCAAGGAGGGGGAGAACGGCCCATGCGCCGTCCCCCAAAGCCCCATGAACACCCTCGCGAAGTCCAATCTCCAGAATCTATCGTCGTTGCCGAGTGACGGGCGCGGATGCGATCGCGTCCAGCCCGTCCTGCTCGACCGACCGAGCGATCTCGAGGGGTACCTTGCTTCCGTGTGCGTGAAACCAGGGACCCTCGAACAGCTCTATCCGCTCGACCAGAGCCCGCCCCAGGTGGAACTTTCCTAGCGTCTTCGCGAAGCCCGCGAATCGCCCAAGAAAGGCCGCCCGGAGCTCCCGAGGCGGCCTTCGTCTTTTCCGGGCTCGGGCTTCGTCCACGGACGATGGGTCAATCGGCTCGTCCGTGCCGACCCACAGGCATGAACATGCAAGGCCCCACAGGGAACGCGCTCGTCCGTGCCGCCCGAACGCCCGCGAGGGTTCTAGGTAGCGGACCGGAGTTGCTTCGGGGCTCCGAACGTCATCCCCTTCGGTAGCTCGTCGCACCGTCCTCGGGCGCGGCGGCTGCGTCTGGTTCGATGAAGTCGCCCACGCATCCGCCAGGCCCATGTCCGATGCAGGATCCGCTGGCGGCGGGGTCGCGTTGGGCCAAATTCAAACGTAGTTGTTTGCGAAATCAATTCGTATGGATTGATAGATCAATCCTACGAGATGCGTGCGAGGTCGTTTCGCTTCGCCCTCGCGCCGCCGCCATCATCGGCGCCAGAGGAACCTCGCCGGCATCTGCCGCATCGAGGAACCTCTGGCGCCTCCCTCCCAATAGAGGCGCCTCGCGCCGCCGTTCCACCCGTTTGCCCTCGTCATCTAACGGCCAGGATCTCCGGTTCTCACCCGGAAAACGCAGGGTTCGATCCCCGCCGAGGGCACCCGTCTCGCTTCGCAACCATGCCCGAACCACGCGCGACTCGCGCTTCACGTTCGGGTGCTTCGCCCCCGTCTTCCAATGGACAGGATCTCCGGTTTTCACCCGGAAAACGCAGGGTTCGATTCCCGCCGGGGGCACTCGTCTCTC
>JAYUKI010001059.1:0-2759 GCA_043764595.1 Myxococcales bacterium
GGCATGGCCGCCATCGCCGCCAAGAGCTACGAGCAAGGAATCGCCGAGCTCGAAGCGGCGTACGCCATCCTTCCGCACCCGAACGTTCTCTTCAACATCGCGCGCGCGCACGCCGAGGCGGGGCACACCCAAAAGGCGCTTGAAGCCTACAAGAAATACCTCGAGAGCGATCCGCAGGACCGGGAAGACGTGGCGAAGGTCGTTGCCACGCTCGAGCTCCGCCTCGCCCAAGAAAAAGCCGCGGCCGAGCCGCCGAAGGTCGAGCCCAAGCTCGAGCCGGTGAAGCCCGAGACACCTTGCCCGGATCCCAAAGAGCCGCCGAAGGTCGTCCCACCGCCACCGCCATCGCCCCCCGCGCCACTTCCTCTGCCTGTTCCGAAACCGCCGGACAATCTCAAGGCGCGCACCGAGGATGTGTTCGAAGAAACCGTCGTGACCGCGTCCCGTGGCAAGCAGAGCCCTCTTGACGCGCCGAACTCGACCGCCGTCATCACCGAACAAGACATTCGGCTTTCGGGCATCACCAAGATCCCCGAGCTTCTGCGTCGCCTTGCCGGCATCGACATCATGGAGGTCACCGGCGGCCAAACCGAGGTGAGTATTCGTGGGTTCAATCAGCGCCTTTCGAACAAGGTGCTGGTTCTGGTCGATGGTCGTAGCGTCTACGTGGACCTCCTCGGCGCCACGTTTTGGCAGGCCCTCTCGATCGGAGTCGAAGACATCGACCGCATCGAGGTGGTGCGCGGTCCGGGATCGGCGCTCTACGGCGCGGACGCGTTCAACGGCGTCATCAACATCCTCACGAAGCGTCCAGGACAGGGAAAAAACGGCGTTTCCGGCGGTTACGGCTCGCAGAGCACGGCGCACGGAAGCCTATGGGCCTCGGGTCAAAACAAGGGCTTCGGTTGGCGCGCCGCTGCGGGCTACGACTACCTCCCGCGGTGGTCGCGCGAGGTGCCCAACGGGCGCGCGGACGTACGCCTCGGCGTGTCGGATCAGGTCGAATCGGCGCGCACCGTACGTATCGACGTCCGTGGAAATCAGAAGCTCGGCAAAGAGACCAACGTCTACTTGGGGGGCGGTCTCGTGCAGGGAAACCTCGAGGTGCTCGGTCTCGGGGCCCTGAACGACCTCATCCTCCCGAACCTCGCGGCAACCGACCTCACCGGCGGGCTTTCGTCGAAGTACGTCGAGCTTCGCACGTTCTGGAACCGCTTTCGCAGCGACAGCGTTTTGAACGTCGCCTACGAGGGGCAGTCCCTCCTGCCGTCGCGAGCGGAGCAAAACATCGTCGACAACGAAATCCAGCTGAAGGCGGGGTTCGACGTCACTCCCACGATTCGGAACGAGCTCCGCGCCGGCGGAAGCTATCGCTTCAAGGACGTCAATTGGACGTTCCTCGACAAGCGTCGAACCGAGCACCACTTCGGCATTTTCTTCCACGACGAGCTCACCCTAGGGAAGACGGTCACGGTCGTGGGCGACATGCGCCTCGACTACGTGCCCTATTTGGCGCGGTTCGTTCCTTCGCCGCGTGGCGCGCTGCTCTTCCATCCCACGAAGCGCTCGACGGTCCGCGCGAACGTCGCCACCGCGTTCCGCAAACCGACGTTTCTCGAATCGTATCTGCGGCTGCCGGTCAACTTGCCTGTCGCCGGTGGGACGTCGATTACCGAGGGCGTGCGTTCGGAGGACCCGAGCTTCAAAGTCGGACCCGAGCGAATCTTCAACGCCGAATTGGGCTATCGAACCGAAGACTCGGACAAAATCGTGGTCGACGTTTCGGGCTACTACAATCGGGTCTCGAATCTGATGCAGCTCTCCGGGGCGCGCCCGATCACGGTGGGCGACATCGCTGCCGGCGCTCGAGCCTTCGATCCCCAAGCGGGCCAGTTTCCGCTTCTCATAGGTGGGTTCTCGAACCAGTGCCAGCTCTACAACATGGTCGGCGGCGAGCTCAGCGTGCGCACGTTTCCGATCGAGGGTCTCGACCTCTACGGGAGCTACACTCTCAACGTGGTGAACCAGGACGAGTCCGGCTGTACGGCGCAAGACCGCGTCGCCCAAGTGATCACGACCGACGCCCGCACGAGCGCACACAAGCTGAATGCGGGCATCCAGGTGCGCACGAAGCTCGGGTTCGACGGTTCGGTCGACTTCCACTTCGTGAGCGCGCAGACCTGGGCCGAACAGGTCACGAACGCTGCGGCCCAACGCATCGAGTACCAGCAGTTCGAGCTTCCGGCGTACACGTTGCTCAACGCGCGTGTCGGCTACCGCTTCATGGAAGACCGCGCCGAGCTCGCGGTCGCAGGATTCAATCTCGCGGGTGTGCAGCATCGCCAGCACCCGTTCGGCCAGCTCGTCGATCGGCGGGTCATGGGCCTCGCCACGTTCCGGTTCTGACGCGGATTTCCCCATGAACGAACCCTCGAACATCCTCGCGCAAACGAACCGAGACACGAAAATGCACGGCCCTTGGTTCCTCCTTCGCGGATTCCTTTTCGGCGCCGTCGTCCTCTCGTGCACGGTCGAAGTCGACGACAAGCGCGACGACAAGCGGGTCTTTCCGGCCCAAGGGGTCATTCGCGGAACGGTGACCTACGTCGGTCCGCGTCCGTGCACGCAAGGTCGTCGCGTCGTTGGAAACGCCGTGATTCTCGCGTTCGATCGCAAGAACCCACCACCGCCTCAGGGGCTCGCCACGGCCGCCGTGAACTTTGCCGTCGTTCCAGGGGACACGCTCTTCGCGAACGAGC
>JAYUKI010001060.1:0-9392 GCA_043764595.1 Myxococcales bacterium
GCGCTCGTGTACTTGCGCATCGCGTATGCGTGAGCCGCCAACTCGGCGAATCCGTCCCCGGCCACGACCGGCGGCCGAAGCTCGGTCGAGAGCGGGCCCGTAATGCGAAACACGAACGGAGCTCCGAGCTCGGGACGATGACGCAACGCCTCTTCGGCGAGCCGTCTCTCGAGTGCCGGAATGCGCGCACGGAAGGCGGCTATCGCCTTGGGATCCACCGGCCGTTCCTCGAGGAGCACCACCGCGACTTCGATGGTGTGGTCCCAATCGTTGCGGCCTTTCCGCCGGCGGACGTCGGCCACGGCGTAAAAAACGACGAGGACGAGGATGGTGAAAAGGACCAGCACTCGAATGCGAAAGAAGAGGCCGCGCTTCGGGGAATCGTCCGTCGTTGCCAAGGAACGACCACCGTAGCGGAAGGAGCTTCGTCGCACCCTTCGAGAGAACGCCTTGACTTGGGACTTCGACCTTGTCACTGTTTCGGCGCCGCGGCTTATCGCGGAAGGGAGGTGTGCCATGCGACCCACTGTCAAATTCGGGTACTCGGGCCTCTCTACGTTCGTCGCACTCGTCGACTGAGCACGTTCGTCCGAAACGACGACCGAATCGCTCCGTCCCTGTAGGACTTTCTCCAGGGCCGACTCTCGTCTCGAGAGCCGTCGCGAGGCGCTTTTCCAATGGAAGGGCGCGCGTTCGAATGTGGAGCGTTTCGTGTGTGCTCGAGCCGCTCGCGGTTCGGGCCTTTGGCGGCATTGCGTCTTGGGCTCTCCAATCGAGACCCTGGGGCGACGTGCCGCGGAGCCGTGCGTTTCATGAAACATCGAGAAGATTCGAGTGCCGGTCATCGGCACGTGCGTTTGGAAGAGCAATTGTTCGAGGAGCTCGCTTCGCTCCTTCGCGACGACGTTACGGACCCCAGGCTCGAAATGGCCCGGATCCGTGCGGTGTCGCTTTCGGTCGACTACCGTCATGTGAGAGTCCACTTCACGCTCGACGCCGAGCATGAAGAGCCCGAGCTTCGTGCGAGGGCCGAGCTGGGCTTCGCGCGCGCCAGCTCGTTTCTGCGAGGTCAGCTCGCGGTTGCGCTGGACCTGAAGCGCGTCCCCGATCTGCGGTTCGTGTTCGATGGCTTTTTGCCTATCGAGTCCATCGAAGGAGGCGACCTCTGAACCGGGTCGTATTCGAGCCGGAGCGTGGGCAGCGTGTCCCCGTCAAAGTGTGGGGACGCGACGTCGACGACGAGACGGTGCGGCAGCTCCGAGAGATCGCGAGCATGCCGTACGCCTTCGGGCACGTGGCGGCCATGCCGGACGCCCACGTGTCCGAGGGCGTGGCCGTCGGGACCGTGTTTGCCACTTTGCATACCGTGGTTCCACGGGCTCTTGGGGGTGATCTCGGGTGTGGCATGTCGGCCATTCGGTTCGCCGCAAACGAGGGAAGGGTCGATCGGCGCCTCCTCGTGCGTCTCGTGGCCGAGCTTGGGAGGGCCATTCCGACAGGCGACTTCGCGCACCGCGGAAGTGGCCTTTTGCTGCCAAAGGCCCTCGAAAATTCCTTGTTTTCCACGGGGGCTTTGGCGCATGCCATGGACTTCGTGGGACCGAGGCATCTCGGCACTCTCGGAGGCGGAAACCACTTCGTCGAAGTGGACGCCGATGCAGACGGCGGCCTTTGGCTGCTCGTGCACTCGGGCTCGAGAGGTCTCGGCGCGCGAGTGTTCGCCCATCACGCGAAGGTCGCATCGGAGCTCGGTTCCAAGCTTCTTTCGGGGCTCGACACCGAGACCGAACAAGGCGCGGCGTACCTCGCGGATCTCGCGGTGGCGCTCGTCTTTGCTCGCGAAAACAGGAGGGTTCTCGAGACTCGGGCTCTCGACGTCATCGCTTCCGTACTCGGGATTGCGATGGACGAGACTGCCATGCGGTTCGACGTTCATCACAACTTCGTGGCACGCGAGAGGTGGCTAGGTCACGACCTCTACGTGCATCGAAAAGGGGCAGTGGCTGCACGCGCGGGCGAGCTTTCGCTCGTCCCTGGATCGATGGGAACGGCGAGTTATATCGTTCGAGGAACGGGGCATTCGGAGGCCTTCGGCTCGTGCTCGCACGGGGCGGGCAGACGAATGAGCCGCAGAGAAGCTCGCGCGAAGGTAAAACCTGCCGCTCTCGCCCGCGCGATGCGGCGGGTCGTCTACCCCGACGGCATGGAAGCTTCGCTCGTCACCGAGGCTCCTGAGGCTTACCGCGACGTTCGTCAGGTGCTCGACGACCAAGCGGATCTCCTCGTGTGCGAGACGCGACTCGAGCCTCTTGCCGTCTTGAAAGGGTGAGCATTCGGTGAGGCGCGCGGCTCCCGTCGAGCTTCGACGTGGGGTCGCGGCGCTTCGTCTTCGCTTCGTCCGAAGACGGACGCTCGCGCCCGAGAACGCAGTGTTCTCGGTGCAAGCGTGAGCCTCGGGGGGGATCGGGGTTAGCTTTCGAGCATCATGAACGAAGCAAACTCTTCCTCTCCCCGGGTTCCGGTCGTCTACGTGCCACACGGCGGCGGACCGTGGCCGTTCGTCGACGTCGGGTTCGGTGAGCCGGAATCGTATGCGCGCCTCGCAGCCTATTTGCGTAGCCTCGCTTCGGTGCCGAAAGCGATTCCGCGTGGCCTGCTCGTGGTGTCGGCCCACTGGGAAGCCACCGTTCCCACAGTGACGACCTCCTCCGCGCCGCCGCTCCTCTTCGACTACTCCGGCTTTCCAAAGGCCGCGTACGAGCTCACGTGGCCAGCTCCAGGAAGCCCCGTGCTTGCGGCCCGTGTTCGCGAGCTCTTGTCGGCAGAAGGAATCTCGAGCGGGGAGGATGCTGCGCGTGGGTTCGACCACGGAACGTTCGTACCTCTCAAGCTCACGTACCCCGAGCCGACCCTTCCAACGGTCCAGCTCTCGCTCCAACGTGGGCTCGATCCAGCGGCGCATCTCGCCCTCGGTGCAGCGCTACGGCCGTTGCGCGACGAAGGCATCTTCATCGTCGGAAGCGGAATGAGCTACCACAATATGCGCGGATTTGGCCGTGCGGGGGTCGCCTCCGAAGCGTTCGACGCGTGGCTTCAGGAGACCGTGCGCTCACCACGGGCGCAGCGCGACGCACGCCTCTTGGATTGGTCCAAGGCCCCTTACGCGCGAGACGTTCATCCCCGCGAGGAGCACCTCCTGCCCCTCATGGTCATCGCCGGGGCGGCCGGGGATGACGCTGGCTCGGTACCCTACGCCGACACTCTCATGAGCGTTCGGATCTCGTCGGCGCACTTCGGGTAATCGACGCTCGTTCAGCCCACGTCGCGTCGCGGTGACGGCAGCGACGTGCGGCGCGGACCACGAAGGGCGGCCTCGTCGATCGCCAAAAGCGTCTCCTCCACGTCCTCGAGGTGGTCGGCGAAGACCGGCGTTCGGAGGGTGGGAGGAGTTTGCTCCTCGCTCACCGAGGGCACGAAACTAGCCTCGGCGGGGCGCGCTTTGCGGGCCACTCCGGACGTCTTTTGGGTGGTCTTTCGTCGAGGCATCGAACGGCTCCTTGGCGAAGTTGTCTCACCCGGAGCAAATCGTGGGCCACCCGCCGCTCGATGGAGGTCATGGACTTACGGGCGACGAGCCTTTCAAGTTTGCGAGGCCAGCCTTTCGTGGCCTCAGGACCGCACACCGGAGTCAACGCGACGTGCCGAAAGGTGGGCGCGGCCGGTGTCCTCGGGCCAGGCGAGGCGGCGAAGTCGGCGAGCGGAGCCTCGGTGGAGCAGGCGCGACGCTGGCGTGCACCAAGAAGCGGGGAATCTTGGTGCCAGACGTGGCATGGCCCAACCAGGCTCACGGACCGGAAAAACAAGGTCCAAGCGCGATCAGTGGTGGCCTCCAGCCTCCTTCCGTCACGTTCGTTCGGGCAGCGTGTGCGAGAAGGTGTTGACTTCAAAAGCGGCGCGACTATGGTGCGCCTCAGTTGACGCGCGGTGGAGCAGCCTGGTAGCTCGTCGGGCTCATAACCCGAAGGTCGTAGGTTCAAATCCTACCCGCGCAACTAAAGAACCTCGATGAAAGTCGGGGTTTTTCTCTTTTGTGGCGTGTCACTCGTAGGTGGTTCGGATCTCGTTCTGGATTCGAGCATGAGCGGGCACGACGTCCGCGCCGCCTCCGTGTCGATCGCAGAGTGGGATCGTCAGCTCACCTACTCCGCGTGGTCTCGCTCGGGCGCTACCCCGGCTGACCCACGCGTTCGGGGCAAGAGTGACCACGCCGCGGCGCACGGAAGGGCCGCGCCACCGACGGACATGACGAGGCCCCAGGCGTGCGTGCGGTCGACGACGAGGCCGAAGAGTGGATTGACCACGACGTGCACGATCGATTGCACCGCGGCCGATAGCCCTCCGGCAAGGGCTGCGTCTCGTGGATGGACGCGCTTCAGCATGTCGGCTGTCCCGAGCACGTACATGCCGGCTCCGCCGGCCATCGATAGGCTACCGAGCCAAACCCGTGGCCACGTGCCCGTGGCGAACGGAACGACGGCGAGCATGGCCGTCAGTGCTGCTGCAAAAGCCAAAAGACCATGGTGCGCGCCTTTTTTTGCCTCGATGGCCGGATCCCGAAGGCTTGCCGCAATCCCGAATCCGATGGCGGCGACATCGAAAATGAGAGGCGGGAGCCAGAGATAATGGCCTACGGCCTCCTTCTTTACACCACACGCTTCGACCAAAAACTGCGGGTACCAATAGAGCACGACCAGAATCGCCGGAGCCGAGCCGAGCACGACGAAGGCTTGGCGAACCACAGCCGGGTGTGCCACGAGCGACAGCGCCGACGTTTCTGGTCCGGGAGAGCGTGCTTCGGTGTGTGCGTCGTCGCGTGGTGCCACGAAGAGCCATACTGGGAGCCAAAGAAGGCCGAGAGCTGCCGTGACGACGAATGCGTAGCGAAAGCCGAAATCGTGAGCAATCCGGGCAGCGAGCGGAGCGGCGATCATGGCTCCGAACGAGCTGCCCGTGAACAAGAGACCCATCGCCGCCGAGCGACGGTTCGAGGGCAGGGTCGTACGGATGGTGCGCGCGGCCGCGGGAAACGATGGGGACTCGAGCACGCCGAGGAGGGCCCGAAGCACGAAGAGCGAGAGAAACGAAGAGGCCAGGGCGTGCGCGGCCGACGCGAGAGACCAGCCGACCACGGCGACGGCGAGGGCGCGCTTCGGCCCGATGCGATCGACGACGCGACCGGAGATGGGGGAGAACACGAGGTACGCTACTGCGAACGCGGAGCCGAGCCAGCCGAAGCGCGCGTGCGAAATGGAAAGCTCTTCGCGCACGGTCGGCGCGATGGCCGCCAGAGTCTGGCGGTCGAGATAGCTCACCGTCATGGCGAGGGTGGCCACGACGGCCACGACCCAGGGGTGAGTAGGCTTTTGCACGGGCCACGAGGATTTCCCGAGCGCGCGGTTCCGTCAATGCTCCTCGCTCGGGAAAAGCTAGGCCTACGAGGCGTCGCGCTTCGCCCGAGGTCGACCCCGCACCGATTTCGCGATGGACATGCTGCGCAATGCGGCGTGCCCGCCTTATGTTGGCGGGGTCGACGTGTCCCAAGCTCCGCCCACCTTTCTCGATCCCAAAGAGGCCGCCCGCGTCCTCGTGAAGTCCATTCCGGATCCTCGAGCGCCGCTCACGGTGGCGGATGCGGCGGCAAAGAGCGGCTTGGCGCTTCGCGATGCCGAACGTGGGCTCACCTTTCTGACGCACGAGTACCGTGGCCACCTTCGGGTGAGCGAAGAGGGGGAGCTCGTGCACGTGTTCCCGCTCGGCTTCGAGAAGCCATGGGAAACCCGAGACGCCGTCGAGCAAGCTCTCTCGTCGGTCGCAAAAGGAGTGGCAGGCGTCGCTCGTTTCGTGGTCCGGGCTTGGCTCACGATCGCGATCTTCGGCTACGTCGGGCTCTTCCTCGCGGTGCTCTTGGGCATCACGTTGGCGCGCCAAGGCGATCGGGATGGCATTCCCGGGGGACAGCTCATCGCCGTCTTGTTTCGCGTTCTTGCGGACGCCCTCTTCTGGACATTTCATCCCTTTTCGCCGCTCGCAGTGGATGCGTACGACCGCCGGCAACGTTTCCAGGCCCCGCAAGACAAGACTCCGTTTTACGAGAAGGTGAACCGTTTCGTCTTCGGACCCACTCCGAAAGCCGACGATCCGCGGGAAAACGAACGGCGCATTTTGGCCGAAATTCGCTCGAAGAAAGGCCGCATCGGCCTCGCCGACGTCATGCGGGTCACAGGACTGTCGCGTGACGTGGCCGACCAGCGGATGGCGAGGCTGATGCTCGACTACGACGGTGAGGTCGATGTGTCCGAGGGCGGGGGAATCACCTATCGATTCCAGTCGCTCCGCAAGACCGCGGACTTGGATCCGAGTCACTTGGCTCCGTCGCCGCCGGTGTGGACGACGCCGAAGCGCCTGCCCGAGCTCACCGGAAACACCACGGGGGCCAACACGATGGTCGGGCTCCTGAACGGGTTCAACCTGTTCATGTCGTTCGTGGCGCTCGAGGGGAATTTCACGCTCGCGCGGCTGTGGAACATTTTCACCATGGTGCGCCATCCGGACCTTGGCATCGAGCCCTTGGGGTACGACGGAGTGCCACTCGTTTTGGGGCTCGTCCCGCTCATCTTTTCGTTCGTTCTCTTCGTGCTTCCGCTCGGTCGTGCCTTGAAGAGGCCCATCGAGGAGCGCGCCGTCGCCCGGGAAAATGGGCGGCTTGGACTGCTTCGCGAGATCCTCGCGCACGCCGCATCTCACACCTCGGCGCCCCAAGAGACGCTTCGTGCGGCGTGGGAACGCGCAGCGGGAATGCCTCCTAGCGAGACCGAGTTGACCCGCGCCATCGTCGAGCTCGGAGGAGACGTCGACCTCGAAGCCTCCGAGCACGTGAAGACCCGCGTGGCCGATCCTTCGCGCGAAGCCTCGCCGGTTCGTTACCGTTTCGCGGACTTGGAAACGGAGGCCGAAGCGCTCGAAGAACAGAGGCGAGAGGCCTCCGACTCCGAGGCCAAGCTCGGCAAAATGGTCTTTTCCTCCGAAGACTGACAGCGCCGCACTTCGATCGGGAAGACACCGGCACGACCCCTGCAATAGCTGGCGCTACCCCGGTATGCTGTTCACCACCCCGCCCCGTGCAGGCCTCGTGAAGCCCAAGAACGCCGATGTGTTCGTCGTGTTCAACTTGGTGCTCTTTCTCGGGATGTGCGGTGTCGTCTACTACGACCGATTCCTGCACTACAGAGGCCCAGGAAATCTCCATGAGTTTTTCATCTATGCCGCCGTCATCGTCGCGGCGATCGTCGGGGCTTGGCTCAAGCTTCGTAGCTACGTGTGGAGAAGCTCCGTTCTGGTCTTGCTCCAGTGCGGCAGCTTTGCGCACTTTTTGGGGGCATTCGTCCGAGTCGGTGACCGGCGCCTCTACGATGCTGTCTTTCTTGGGATTCGCTACGACAAGTGCGTTCACTTTTTCAACGCGTTCGTAGTCTCGGCTCTGCTGTCGCACGCGTTCGATCTCATGAGGCTGAAGCTCGCTCCGGTGCGCGGTCTCGTGATCGTGCTCTGCGCACTGGGCCTCGGTGCGGGGGTCGAAATCGTCGAGTATCTGGTCGTGCTCACTTTGAAGAACAACGGGGTTGGTGGCTACGACAACAACATGCAAGACATGATAGGAAACTTGCTCGGAGGCATTCTCTTCGCAGTCGTCTCCGCCGTTCGATCGCGGTCGGGTGGAGCGGCTACGGGGAACGAGGCGCCTCCCGAGGGATTCGAGCCATGACTCGAGCCCGGCGGCGTCTGGTGAGTGCGGTCGAGATAGTGGCGCTCTGCCTTCTCTATTTCGTCGGAACCTGGTGGGTGGGGCCCAACGTGCGTCACGTCTGGGCAAAGCTTTCCTTCTTCGTCTTCGTGGGGGTTGGGGCTCTGCACATCCTCTGGATCTCTCCTTTCGTTCTTCACTCCGACTCGCCCGAAACTCGAGGGTGGGGTGGACGATTCTCGTGGCGAAATGCCGAGGTCCTTCGTCCGTATTGTGTGCTCACCCTCGCGGGCGCCGTCGTACTGATCGGCATTGCGCTTGCGCGGGATCCAGCCCTCTTTTCCCGTATCGTGTGGCGCTCGGTTGCCGTGAAGCTTCTCTTCTACGTGCCATTCGCTTTCGTGCAAGCGATGCTCGTTTTCGGATTCCTGATGACGCGAATCCGGGACGTTCTGGAGGTCGAACCTGCGCGGGGGCCGCACGGAGCCTGGAGTCGGCTGCGGGTCGCGGTAGCCACGGCTGGACTGTTTTCGCTGCTCCATCTTCCGAACGGGCCACTCATGGGCTTCGTTCTCGTCGCCGGGCTCGTGTGGGCGTGGGTCTTTTACGCGCGCCCGAGCATCGTTCTGCTAACGGCGAGCCACGCCATTCTTGGCACGTTGCTCCATCGGTTCGTAGAGCTCCACATGCGTGTGGGGCCTTTTTACGGGCATCCAAATATGTATTTTACACGCATTCTGGTGCCTGGCGCGAAGGAGCTCATCGGCAACCTCTATTGATCTCGATGCGTCGGTTCGTGGCCACGCCGCCTTGCGCGAAACACCATGGTCCCGAATGCGACCAGGTAAACGATGGGCGCCACGAACATGTTCGCCGAGAGGACGGTCACGAAGCCGAGCCCGAAGATGGTGAACGACGACACCACCAGGACTGCTCCGCTCGTGCCCAATCCCGCGGCCATTGCGCGAAGGCGTACCCGGTCGAGCCAAGGTCCTTCGTCCGTTTCTCGTGCGAACACCCGTGTGTAGAGCCCAACGAGAAGGAGCAGTGCGGTGACCTCGTCGGTCAGGTTCTTTTCGATCCATACGAACGAGCGGGAGTCGAAATAGGACGTGTGGAGCGCGAAGATTCGCGCGTCGAGGAAATGCGGACGGACGCCGTAGCGGAAGCGCAATACCCCGAGCGCGGCTCCCATCGCGAAAAGCAACAGTCCGACCCGACCGACTCGGTTGGGCAGAAGCGGAAGGGTTTCCGACACGGGTGTCGCGACCTCGACGTTCGGTTCGCGGCCGTTGCCCGCCTGTTGGCTCACACCCTCAGTTCTTCGACACGATGGTCATTCCAACGTTGCTTCCGTCGTCTGCCACAATTTCGAAATAGACGATGCCGAACTTGTGGTTCGCGCGAATGATGAACTTCTTTATCCCGACGATTCGGGAGTCCTGTTCGATGGTCATGGTCTTGATGTCGAATGGGCCGTAGGGGAAGTCGTCGGCTACGTCCCGGCGTCTGTTGAAATTGAGTGGCGGTTGATTGGCGACTACGCGACCTTCGTGGCCGCGTCAATGGTAGGAGCACCGAGCTTTGCGTC
>JAYUKI010001061.1:0-35050 GCA_043764595.1 Myxococcales bacterium
GCCCACCCTCCTTCCGATGCAGAACGTGGCCGTCAAGGTCGAGGGCGGAATGGTCTTCCTCAACGACACGACCAAGATCTCTGCGGTCGACGTCGATTCTTCGAACGGCGTCATTCACGTCATCGACAAGGTCCTCCTCCCGCCCAAGAACTGACCACGGAAACAACCTCGCGACGCTCTCGGTCCCAGGCCGAGGGCGTCGAGTCGTTTTTGCCGCCGAACGTCTCCGTTCGCCCTTCTTCGGCAGGCTCTCCCCCGGATCCACTCATGATGGCTCGAGAGAGACGTCCGCTTTTCGGCGAAAAGGCAGCAGTCCTGCATCCGATCCGGCCTCACGCTCGGATAGATGTTCATGACGTTGGCTTTCCCGAGCATGGCTCGGCTAGACATCGCCCTGATGCGAAAGGAGCCCGACGACAAGACCGCGGTAGCGGTTCCTTCCGACGCGACGGCCGGAGTTCTCTCACGCCTCGCCGCTGGAGACGAAGGGGCGGCGCGCGAGTGCATCCGACGTTACGGGCCCCTTGTGGGCTCGATGGCGCGTCGTCTCTGTCCGAATGAGCACGACGACGCTGTCCAAGACGCGTTCCTCGAAATCTGGAAGAGCGCGGGTCGCTATGATCCACGCACGGCCCCCGAGCACGTGTTCGTGATGACCGTCGCTCGGCACCGACTTGTGGACCGACGTCGGTCGGCAGCACGACGCGGTCCCCCACTGGTTGGCGATGACCGGGCTCCCGACATGGGAGCATCGCCCGAAGTTTTGGCCGACCTTGCCAAGTGCAAAGATGCCGTGTCCGCGTTGGACGAGCCTCAAAGGCGCGCAGTGCTCCTCTCGTGCGAGGGGCTTACGCACGAAGAAATTGCCGAGACGACGAACCTCCCGCTCGGCACGGTGAAGTCCCACGTTCGACGAGGGCTCATCGCGATACGTCTGGCCCTCTTCGGAGAAGAATCATGAGCTCACGTAAGTTCCAACCCGAGCAACCCGCGAACGACGTGGACGCATCGGACGATGCGATGTTGGGCATCACGCTCGCTGCCACCTCCGGCGACGCAAGGCCCTTGTCGAAGGGCTTGGAAGGCAAGCTCATGGACTCCTTCCGCAGCTCACGCAGTCGGGTAGGCGCATCGACCACGGCCGCGGGAACGCAGACCGTGGACCTCGACGACGTTTTGCGGGCTCCGGCACCCGTCCACGAACACTTCTTTCGTCGCCGGTTCGGACGGCTTGCTGCTGCCGCCGTCATGTTGCTGGCCATTGGTGCTGCCACGGTCTCCCGGTTGGGTACAACTGGAACTGGGGCGGGGAGCGGAACCGAAGCTTCGTCCGTCACGCTCGTGCGCGGACCCGATGGATCCCTCATGGTCCGAACATCAGGAGCCGAGCTCAAGACCATCTGGATCCACGCGGAACGAACACCCGGCAACTTCGAACTGATCGGTTCTATTTCGGTAAATGCGGAGGCTGTTGTGCCGCCTGCCTTTGTCGCCCGCTTGGGCGAAGCTAAAAGGTTGCGCTTGACGGATGACGTCGAGGCGAAAAAGGTGCTTTTCGACGATGTCGTCCCTGTAGTTCGGCAGAAGTGAACGAAAGCGGGCAGCGAAAGCTCCCAAGTTCGCATGCTCCGTGTCCGTCACATGTTGGAATCATCCGCCATCCGACTAGACTTGTGCCCGTGTCAATGAACGAGGGTCCCAGCCAAGGCGACGACGAGGCCATCGCGAGCAGCGACGCCCCTCCGGTCGTTCCCCGTGAGGGAGACGTCATCGACGGAAAGTATCTCGTCGGGCCCGTTCTGGGGGAAGGTGGAATGGGGGTTGTTCTCTCCGGAGAGCACATGCTCCTTAGGCAGCCCATCGCGATCAAGGTCCTCGCACCAAAGTTCGCGGCGGACCGCCAGTTCCGTGCGCGGTTTCTGCGTGAAGCCAGGGCCGCAGCCAGTCTCTCGTCGGACCATGCGGTGCGCATTATCGACGTAGGGACGACGGCGGACAAGCTGCCCTTCATGGTCATGGAGCTCCTCGAAGGCGAGAGCGTGGAGACCAGGCTCGAACGCGGTCCGCTCTCGGTGGCGGCGACTCTCGATATTGTTGCACAAGCGCTTTCGGCCGTCGCCGACGCCCATGCCAGAGGTCTGGTCCACCGCGATTTGAAGCCTGGAAATCTCTTCCTGACCCCCAAGGACGACGGCATATTTCGCGTGAAAGTTCTCGACTTTGGCATCTCGAAGTCGATGCTCGAGGTGGATGCCAGCGCTACCGACGCTTCGCTGACCGCACCCCGCACGCTTCTCGGCTCGCCCCTCTACATGTCGCCCGAGCAGCTTCGCGACGCGAGCGCGGTCGACGCACGCACGGACGTGTGGGCGATGGGCGTCGTCATCTACGAGCTTTTGAGTGGTCGTGCTCCTTTCGAGACCGCCTCAATCCCCGAGCTCTACGCGAAAATACTGCACGAACCGACCCCATCCCTTCGTGCCCTTGTCCCGAACGTGTCGCTCGGGCTCGAAGCGCTGGTTGTTCGTTGCCTGCAAAAAGACCGCGCTGAACGGTTCACTGACGCCGCGGACCTCGCCCGTGCCATCGATCAGGTCCGCACAGCGGACCGAGAGGCCATCGCCACGACGGCCACCGCTGGATCCATCCCCGTTCCTCAAGCGCCTCGCCGTACACGTTTGGTACTTTTGGCCGTTCTACTCGGGTTGGTGGCCCTGGCGGTTGCCTATCGAGGAGTTGTCCGCTCGCCAGCGCCCGCTCCCTCGGGCCAGCCTTCTGCATCCAAAGTCGAAGGTCCTACGGAGAGCTTCCCGACGGCTGTTCTTGTGCCGATTCCCCCGGATCGCCCCATCGACGGCTCGATTGTCGACTCGGCACCTATCCCGAAGGTGAGCGAACCGCTCTCACCGACCATCTCCTCTTCCTCCGGCCGCCCAGTTGGCACACCGGACCCCAAAGGACGTGGGCTCAAGCAAATCAAGCTCATCGAGTAGCCGCCATGAATACCAGGTCCGCTCTAATTCTCATTGCACTTGCGACGATTGCTCCACTGCCAGCCTTCGGGGCGGGACCGGCGAAAAACGTTGTTCCTGCGCGTCCCACCAAGGTTCGAGACGCATTGCGCGGAGAGGCACGCGAGGCGTTCGATCGCGCGAGCGAGCTTTTCTCCAATGACAATTTTGCCGCCGCGCGCACCGAGTTCGAGCGTGCTCAGGAGCTGTCCTCCGACCCGCGAATTTTCTACAACGTGGCCGTGTGTGACAAGAGCCTGAATCGCTATAGCCGAGCCATGACGGCGCTCGAAAAAAGCCTTGCACTTGGAGGCGACACCCTTCCGAAGGCTTACGTGGACCGCGTGAAGGACGCTCTCGCCACCCTCACTCCCTTCGTTTCAACTCTCGACATTCGCGTCTCCGAAGTTGATGCCAAGATTTACGTCGACGACGAGCTCGTGGGGAACGCGCCGCTTTCCGCGCCGATCCGTGTGGACGTCGGTGACCACCTCGTGGGGGCCAAGAAGACGGGATTTCTGGACGAACCCCGAAAGGTTCGTGTGACGAGCGGGGCTCCTGCGACCCTAGACCTCACTCTCGAGCCGCAGCAGCGTCGAGCAGACCTGGTTGTCGTTGCGCCCAATATCGCGAACGCCCGTGTGCTTGTCGACGGAATCGACCTTGGACCCCTACCGTTTCGGGGGGTGCTCGAACCCGGGAAACATGCCGTAACGGTGCGCGCACCGGGCCACAAGTCGGAGACGCGCGTCGTCGAGGTTGCGTTCGGAAAGGAGAACTTGTTTGCGTTTACTCTCGCGAAAGAGGCTCACGAAGCCCGCCTTCGCGTAAACACCAGCAGCGACCGAGACATTGTGAGTCTCGACGGCCGCGTCCTCGGCAAGGGCGGCTTTTTCGGTTCAGTACCCGCCGGCGAGCACACGATCCGAGTGAGCCGAGAAGACGCCCAAGCGCGAACCATAGACCTTCTCCTTCGGGAGGATGAGACCCGCTCGCTGGACATCACGCTCGACGAAAAGAAGAGCGGAATCCCGACCTGGCTCCTCGTCGCGGGAGGGGTAGCCGTCGCTGGCGCCGCCACCACCACGGCAGTCGTACTCGGGACGCAGCCCACGAAGTTCGAGGGGAGCGCCCAGGGCACCCTACAGCCAGGAGTTACGAAGGCTTCATTCTCAGGAGGTATGCGATGAGCATCGTGAAACGCTTCGGACTTTTTCTAGTTCCCGCTCTCGCACTCGTTTCGGCGTGCCAAACGCCGGACAAATCAACGCAAATCACCATCGCAATAACGTCCGAGACAGACATCCCCAAAGAGCTCGACTTTCTCGAAGTCACTATTTTGAACTCGAAAGGGGTTTTGGCGAGCTACAACTTTTATGAAGTGAAAACCCCAGGGTTTTTCCCAGCAACGCTTGGCGTGATTCCCCAGTCTTCCGCTTCGCTGGAGGGACCGGTAACTGTAGTCCTCCGCGGCTCCCTGGCAGGGAAAGATGCTCAGGTTTTCCGTCGGGCAACGCTGTCGTTCGTAGAGGGGCGCACCCTGCTCCTGCCCATCCCGCTGCGAATGGCATGTTTCAACTTCCGCGGATGCGCAGACGGGGAAACCTGCGCAGGCGGAACTTGTCAACCTGACCTTGTTGACTCGCCAAAGCTCGCGGATTTCGACGAAAAATTGGTCTTCGGCAAGTCGAGCCCGGAGACGTGCTTCGACGAAGACACGTGCATCGCCGAGTCTACGAAAGCTACCGTTCGCGCGAGCGACTGTTCCTTTCCAATCCCTGACGGCGCCATCCGCGAGGGAGAGACGCGGCCCCGCGTCAACGTGTCGATTCGTTGGAAAGCCGCAGAAAATAGGGTTATCGTTCTCGATCAGGGGGACCCTGTCGAAGGCTGGACCTTCGCGGCCGGACGAGGAGTCCTGAGCCCAGGCGTATGCGCGTCTCTGCTCGATCTCGAGCCAAACCCGAAGCGGCGCCAAATTTTCGACCAAGCACTCGACGTTTGGGTGTCTACGCAGTGCGCGGCCAAAGTGAGTCTCCAGCCCTTCTGTACGGGCAAAGACGGTCACGTCGGAATCGGGGCTTCCCTCCGGAATCCACGCTGAGGCCGCCGCCCCGATAGCCGTCCGCAGGCCCTTTCGCGCGGCCCGTTTTGCGTGCGGGATGGTTGACTCGTGCAAAGACTGCACCTCGAGACGAGTGGCCACTTCGTTGTGGTTCGCGTAGGCTGCGACCCTAGCGAATGGGCCATAAATCGATCCTCGGCTGGATTCCCGAGAACACGGCTGACCCGCGTACGAAGGGCCTTTCGCGCGAGGAGGTGCGGGATGCCGTAGACCTCCTCCTTTGGGGAGGGGCTATTTTGCTCCAGAACGGGGCCGACACCGCCCTTGTGGAACGAACCGTATCCGGCATCGCTCGCGGTCTTGGGGTCGATGCCATCGACGTGCTCGTTTCACCCAACGGTCTCGTCGTTACCACGACCGAAGGGGACGACTTTCGCACGAAGCTTCGGCGAGTCCCCGACCTTGGCGTGAACATGGCCAAGATGGCCGCGGTAGCCGAGCTCGCGCCGCGCGTGATGCGAGGCGAGCTTGGCAGCGAGGGCCTTCGGAAGGAGCTCGGCAAAATCGACGGTGCGGCGAGCTACCCGAAGTGGTTGGTTGCGCTCGCCATCGGAGCCGCTTGTGGTGGCTTTGCCGAGCTCTTTCACGGAGGCGTCCGCGAGCTCGGATGCACGTTCGTGGGTGGCTCGCTCGTAATGACACTCCGGCAAGCGCTGCACAAGCGCCATACGAATCCGTACCTCACCGTCCTTGCGGCCTCGTTGTCCGCGGGCATGCTGCTCTCCTTGTTTGCGATGCTGGCCCGCGCGAACGCCACGATCTGCATATCGGCAACGGCCGTCCAGCTCGTCCCGGGCGTGCTCTTCGTCCACGCGGCGCGAGACATCCTCAAGGGACACCTCGTGACGGGAATCGCGCGGGCCACCAAGGCGACCGCTACGGTCCTCGCCATCGCCGTGGGGCTCGTCGTTTCCGCGGCGCTCTACGGGAGGTTTTCGAGATGAGCTCGGTTCTCGAGCTCCTCCTCGACGCGCTCTGGTCCGGTATCGTCACCGTGGGCTTTTCCCTGCTGTTCGCCGTCCCGCGGAAGTACCTTTCGGGCTGCATTTTTGCAGGAATCGTCGCCCACGTGTTGCGCACCGCCTGCATGCAACGCGGGGTGTCGCTCGAGCTTGCGACGCTCGTGGGCTCGATGAGCCTCGGGGCTGCGAGTGCCTTCCTGGGACGGCGGCACAAGGTCCCCATGTCGATCTTCAGCATGAGCGCGATGATCACGCTCGTCCCGGGGACGTTCGCTTACCGCACGATGATGGCGTTGCTCGCGCTCGTAAGCACTCCGAACCCGCCGGTGTCGCTCACGACCGACGTGCTCGTGCTCGGCACGCGAACCGCGCTGGTGGTAGGGGCCATCGCGGTCGGCGTGGTCTCTCCGAGCCTCTTCTTCCAGCGCGGCCCGTGACGTTCGGTTCTTCGTCTCTGCGTGCGGTCGGACGGCATGGGCAAGCCAGTCGCCTACGGGTCCTTTGATTGATCGCGACTCGAATCAGCGCTTTTTGAGCGTCCAAATGCCATCTTCGGACCCGGCGCTCTTTCCCGAATACGTGAGCACCGGGCCGTTCAGGCAAGTCGCGTACGTCTCGCCATCGGCGGTGGTCACGGTGGACCCCGAAGTCGTGTACGTAGTGGCGTTTTTGGTCGTTTCGGAGCGTAGGATCGCGCAATCGCACGAGCTCGTTCCGCTGCAGGAAGCGGTCGCGAATCCCGCGCTCTTCAGGGCCGATTCCAGCACGGCGCACTGTCCTGCCGTGCACGATGCCGGGAACTTCAGAGTGCCACTTACGGTGGCCGTGACGTCTCGCGTGAGAGCGGATGGGCCGACGAAGTGGAGGGAGCCTTTCACGCTGACCTTCGCGCCCGATGCGTCGAGAGCCGCGCACTGCTTCTTTGCGTCGCTCAAGAGGTCCGAGACGCACCCGCCGGTGTAGTCGTACGTGCCCTCCAGCGCGCCGCCGCACGCCGCGAAGGCCGGGCAAGTCGCCCCGAAAACCACGCTCGCTTCGGTCGTCGACGCCGGCGGAATCGTACCGGGGGGCGTCGTGCTCGTCTCGTTCGTCGCACCTCCGTCCGTGCTCGTAGAGCCTCCGTCGTTCGAATCGGTCGTCGTCACGCTGCATGCCCCGAGCAAAGCCGCCATCGAGAAGAAAAGAATTGCCTTGTTCATGATGAACCTCCGTCCTGATGTATAGCGCGGACCGTGCCACGAAAATCATCAATGGTTTCATGGAACTGGTGCGTCACCGACGACGCGCTCCCGTCCGGAACGGCCACCCTGCTGCGGTCGAGCCGACGCGCGGTCCCTTGCGGCGACGGAGGACGTGCCATCCGTGATACGCCGAAGGCATGGCGCTCACGGCCACCGTTCATCATGTCGAGGTGGCGCTCTCGGACGTCGATCGCGGCGTGTACGAGTCGCTCGACCTGCGTCTCGCGCGGCACCCGTCGGAGACCATGCGGTACCTCGTCACTCGTCTCCTGGCGTACTGCTTGTCCTACGAAGACGGCATTGCGTTCAGCAAGGGTGGGCTTTCGTCCGCGGACGATCCGCCGATTGCCGTTTTCGACCCTACGGGGATTTTTCTCGCGTGGATCGACATAGGGGCACCGTCGGCGGAGCGCCTCCACAAGGCTGCGAAGGCTGCTCGGAAGGTCGTCCTCTACACCTCGGCCGATCTTGCCCTGCTCCGACGCGAGGCTACGAGCCAACGCGTGCACGCTCTCGAGACGATCGACGTCTTCCGCTTCGAGCCCGTGTTCGTCGACGCCATTGCCGACAAGCTGGAGAGACGGAGCAAGCTCGAAGTCACACGAAATGACGGACAGCTCTACGTGGGCGTGGACGGGACAACGCTCGAGGCGGGAATCGCTCGGGCCTCGTTGGTCGAAGAGTGACATGTTCGGCTTTCTGAAGAACCGGCGCCGCGCGGAGCTTCGGGCAAAGCCCCTCGGCGAGACCGAGCGCGTGGTCGTGGCGAGAGCTGTCCATCTGTGGCGTCATTTGTCAGGCGAGGACCGAACGAAGCTCGAGGGGGACGTCCAAGTGTTCTTGGACGAGAAGACCTTCGAAGGAGCGGGCGGCCTCGAGGTCACGGACGAGATGCGCCTCACCATTGCCGCGCAAGCGTGCATGCTCGCTCTCCATCGCGATACCGATCTTTTTCCCGACCTCGAGACGATCGTGCTCTATCCGAGCGCATTCGTCGCGAACGTGAGCAAGCGTGAGGGCGTCGTGGTCATCGAAGGGCCCGAGGCGCGCCTCGGCGAGTCGTGGTCGCTCGGTCTCGTGATACTCGCGTGGGACGAGGTCGCTCGCGACGTTCGTTCGTTTCACTCGGGTCACAACGTAGTCTTGCACGAGCTGGCCCACCAACTCGACGCGGAAGACGGTGCCGTCGACGGCGCTCCCGATTTGGGATCCAGGCAGAGGTACGTGGCGTGGGCCCACGTCCTCGGAGAAGAATACCGAGCCCTTGGCGACCGACTCCATGCCGGTCTCCGCACCGACCTCGATCCGTACGCGGCCACGAGCCCAGCGGAGTTCTTCGCGGTCGTTACCGAAGCATTCTTCGAGCGGGCAAACGTGCTCGCCGTGCGTCATCCGGACCTCTACGCCGAGCTCGTTTCCTTTTATCGCATCGATCCGGCCGCGTTGGTCGCCAAAGGATGACCCCCGAGCATCTCGCGCAATCGGGAAGCGCGGACTATTCTCGTGCAGGTGCGCTCGGCTGCCACATTTGCTCGTTCGCGATCGAACGGAGGGAGAGCGAATGCCCCGGACGATGAAAAGGACGGCATCGCGACCTACTGGGTGACCGGATGGAATGAAGTTTGGGATGAGGCTGGCGCGAAAAATAAGGGTGAACGAGATGTCGAGCGAAGAGTGCGTGGGTTTTTTGGTCTACGACACGACGGGGCTCAACGGACCCCAGCGAAAGTGTGTGACGGATCTCGAGCCGAGCTTGCTCGGAAAGGAGCTTTGCCCGGGCATTCGCCCCATTTGGCGTAGCGACTCCTACAGCGCAACGAACGCTGGCGAATTGCTGGACGCCGAGCAAATCGGCGGTGTTTGGGTCGGTCACGCCGAGGGGGGAAATCTCGAGCTCAAGGAAATGGCATCCGGAAATGGAACCGGAGCCAAGGTCCTCGCCGCCGGGTGCTTCATGCAACCAGGAAACCGCGCCTTGCACGCCGTGAACGGGTCGAAGGTCAATCGGAGCGTGGGCGGAAAGCAGGTGTTGGTTTGGACGTCGGGCGCCGCCACCGAGCTCCTCGGCATGCTGAACCGCAAGGCTCCGACGGCGAAACTGACCGAGCTCCGGAAGGGGGACCTTGTTTGGCTCTACAGCCTCGAGGGAGATGCTCTCAAGGTACAGGAATACACCTGCAAGTCGGATGGTGCGGACTTCGTCGCCACTTGATGGGCTTCGGTTCCTCTATCGGCCCTTACCTCCGGCGAGCGCCTCATAGGTCTAGAGCGCCGATCAGGTTTTGGACCGAGGATTCAACCTGTTCGGTGCGCTAGGGACGGCTGAAGTGGACTGCCACCTTGCCTGGGTCGTTCGGGTTGAGGTGGAGCTCCCGCAAATCGAAGGACTTCGCCGAGGCCATCGTCAGGGCGGCGAAAGGCTTTTTCTTCAGCGTTCCAAGCTCGATGCGTGCGTTGTCGAGCCTCGTCCCGATAACCGTGAGATCTCCGACGATTCGCAGATTCTCGACGATGACCGCGGCTTTCGGGCCCATGCGCTCGACCGAAAGCGTGCCCTCGATTGGTACGGTGGTCGTATCGAGGCATGCAGAAGCGCTCTTCACGAATGACCGCTCTCCGCATGCGAGAGCCGAGCGGACGGGGCTGGGGAAGGCCGAACGTGCGCTTTGGCCCGAGCCCTGTGCGAGGTGGAGCTTCACTTCGAATTCGGCACCCTCGCTCTCGAATCGGTACGTTCGCGACGCGCCATCGACGAGGAGAACGACGTCCTTCTCGCCGAAGGAGAAGCTCGTGCATCCCGTCGCGAACAGCGCCGGGTTTGCGATGAACGCAAGTGCGAACGCGAACCCAGCCACGGAACGTATCTTGAACATCCCAAAGGCTAGCATACCGACTGCGACTGGCTCGTCCGTGGCGACCGAACGCACGGAGGAGTCATGAACGCGAGCTCGCGCTCGAAGCAAATATCAAAGCAAATAGAAGAGAAGTGCGAGGACTCCCGCGACCAGGAAGAGGATACCGAGAACCGCGAGAAAGGGCCCCACGGTGTTCGTCGTAGTGGGCGGATCGGCGACTCGTAGAACCACGATTGGAGTCGTGTCCGGCGGAACGGCCTTCGGTGGAATCGTCTCGAGCTCGAGCGCCGGCATCGGGTCGACCGCAGGGAGCGCCCGTGGTGCGCTCGCTTTTGGTTCGCTGTTTGGCGTGGGCTCGCTCCCGTGCCCTGCGGCAGGACCTCCGTCGGGGCCTGGGTTTTCGGGAAACGCTTCGGGACCGCCGGGGCCTTCGCTCGGTTCCGGAGCCGGGGCTCGCGAAGCGGAAAGCTGCTCGTCGAGTGGGGTCGGAGGCGAAGGAGGCGGAGGCACGAACCCCATGGGCGTACGCAAGCGCGCTGGCAACGGTTCGGGCAATACGCCCTTTTCAATCCGATTCTTCAGTGAGGCGAGTGCCATCGATTGGGCATCGAGCAGTCGGCCGCAGCCCTGTTCGAGATAGGCCGCGACCTCGGCCGGGCTTGCGGGGGGGATTGCCGCCGACAACGCATCTGCCATCTCCGCCGCGGTGCGAAAGCGCTCTTCCAGGTCACGCGCCAAGGCCCGCTCCAGGACCGCATCGAGCGCGTCGTGGCCCGTTTGCGGAATGGCTCCCGTGCAGACCCGCACGGCGACCTCGATGGGATCGTCCGCCTGGAAAAGCTTCGTGCCGGAGACGAGCTCCCAAAGCACGACCCCCGCGGACCAAAGGTCGACGCGAAGGTCGGTTTTTTGTCCGCGAAGACGCTCAGGAGCCATGTACGCGACTTTGCCGCGGAGCTCGGTTCCGGTGGTCACCTCTGCCCGTCCGAGCGCACGCGCAATACCGAAGTCGATGACCCGTGCAGCGCCGTCGAGCCCTATCATGATGTTCTGGGGCGACACGTCGCGGTGCACGAGGCCAAGTGGCCGACCCGAAGAGTCCGTGGCGGCATGCGCCGCATCGAGCCCACGAAGCGCTCCGACGAGGATGGCCGTGGCGATGGCGGGCGGAATCGCCGTTTGGGATGCACCCTCCTTTGCGAGCTGGGACGCCGTGACGCCATGCACGTACTCGAGTACGAGCATAATCTCGTCGCCCTCGCGAATGACGTCCAAGATTGGGACGACATTCGGGTGGGAAATGCGCGAGGCCATTCGGGCTTCGTCGAGCATCATCGCGGTGCAGCGGGCATCGACGGCCAAACTGGGATGGACACGCTTGATGGCCACGGTGCGCGCCATACCGCCGTCGCCTACCAGGCATCCGAGGTAGACCGTGGCCATGCCGCCCGAGGCAAGGGGCCGATCGAGCACGTAGCGCCCGGCGAGGAGGCCTCCTACGTGCTCACGCTCCCGCTCGGCGCGAGAGTCTTCCGTGGGGGGCCGTTCGCTCCGTCCGGAGCCGACGGAAACGGCAGGTACGCGTTGGCTGGCGCTTCCGTGCGTGATTTCGGGCGTACTTCGCGGTGCAGCCGAAGGCGTTTCCGTCGGTACGGGCAGGGACGTCGGCGCAACGCTGCCAATCGGCGAGGGCACCCCGCGCAACGCTTCCATTCCTGGGGAATTCGTAACGATCGACTTCGTGTGGTCGCCTTGCGGCAAGAACAGGCCGCTAGGCAGCGGAACGGAAGCAGGCGTTTCGGAGCTCGGCGGTGCAGGAAAAATGCTGCCGTCGGCGGCAACGGACGGCGGAACGGCAGACGGGGGAGGTTCTTGCCGGCTCTCGCCGATGAACGGTGACTCGACGCGGGGGACCGCGAGTGGATCGACTCCGGTGTCGGTCGCACCCATGCTGAGACGCGCTTCTTCGATGAGCACGCGCTGGAGCTCTGCGATGGTCGCGATCGTCGGGGGATCCTCGGGCGTCGCGGGCTCGCTCGGGTGATGGGAGGTCGACACTTCGCCGAGGCCCTGGCGCAGATCGTCGAGGAGCACGCGAGCGGCCGCTTGACGCTCGGGGCGGGAAGGATGAAGGGCGCGGACGAGGGCGTTCGCGATGGTCTTGGGGAGCTTTGCTTCGAGCACGCGAGCGTGGACGAGCTTCGCCCGGGCATCCGCCGACTCTTCGTCGAGCTTCTCCGTGCCCGAGAGCGCGAGTGGCTCCTCGCCCAACAAGTAGAGGGCGAGCACGGCCGCGGAAAAAATGTCCGTTCGTGCATCCGCAACGTACCCGCCGCCTCGCTGTTCGGGCGCCAGAAAGGCAGCACTCGCGAGCGCAGTCTCCGAGATCGAGCGTCCGCGGCGGTGGCTCTCCTCGAAGAGGCGCGAGTAGCCAAAGTCGGCGATGCAGATGTGCGTGCCAACGCGCTCGGCGTCGACGTACACGCTGCGCGGCCGGAGTGCCCCGTGGACGACGCCGCGCGAATGGGCCGCCTCGAGGACCTCGAGGACCTCGCAGACCCGCGTGATCGCGGCTTCACCAGGAAGCGTTCCATCCCACGCGCGCCTTAGCTCTTCGAGGGATTCTCCGGCCACGGGCTCGGTCACGATGACGGCGCGTCCGGTGTCGCTCGCGCCGCCCGCAAGGGTGCGGGCGATGGAGGGGTGGCGGACCCGATTTACCGCCGTAATTTCGTGCTTCCACCGTGCGAGCGAGCGGTCACGGACGCGCAGGAAGAGCACGTGGAGGAGCCCCGGTTCGCCCTTCGGCCCGACCACCCGATACGTCTCGTCGCCGGCTTCGAGACGAACGGAACGCTCGACGCGGAAACCGTCGCACACAATCGTACCATCGGTGAGCGAGGCTCGACTCAAGGCGCTGGTATCATCGAACAAACCGGCCCGCTTGCCCAAGCATTCTCGGAAGCCATTTTGCCGAGGGGCGTCCTGCCCGAGGCGAAGCTCGGCTCTGCTTGCCGGAGAAGCACGTATTCTCGCGCCTTTCGCCCTGGATCGTGGTCGAGCCGCGTCCCCATGCGAAGCGAGCTCGGCCAAATCCGTTCGCCTTGCGGAACCGGTCGGGGCATAAGAAAGGGCATGCGCTGCCCTTTGGTCTCGCTTCTTGCCGTCGCGGTGCTCGTGCTCGGCGGCTGCCACCGCACGCCGCCCTCCCCCGAAACCGGCACCCTGGCCGCCGTTCCCGAGGACCCCGGGCTCCCGCCGAAAAAAGTCGTGCTTCCCGCCAAGCCGGGAGTCCCCGCGCCCACGCGTCCGGAAGGCGCGCATTCCACGGGAGGTGCACTGCTCGGGGTGGCGTCCGTGGCCGCGTGGAATGCGCTTCCTGCGGTCGACCGTGACCGCATTCGGGAGAAGCCGATCCTCTATCTTCACCAGTCGGTCGGGCAGGATCTCGAGGACGGCTGCGAGGCCAATGGCTTCAAGTTCGAATATGTCGGCCCCGACACCAAGGCGCTCGCGAATGGCCCGAATGGCGGCATCTTCACCGACGTCGGCAACGTCCCGAACGGCGAGCCATTCACGAAGATGAACGTCGTTCGGAAGGTCATCAAGGCGACGAAAGGCGCCGCGAAAATCGTTTCGTTCAGCTTCGGGTATGCCGACGTGCGCGACGAAGACCTCGCGAAGGTAGAGGTCGAGTACCAAAAGCTCGTCTCCGAGGTGAAAGCCTCCGGCGCGCGCTTCGTCCACATCACTCCGCCGCTCGTCTATTCGATCGCCGAGAATCCCCCGAAGCAGAAATTTCGAGCGTTCCAAATTGCGACGTTCAAAGACGACGTCATCTTCGACCTGCAAGACCTCGAAAGCACCGACGGTGGGAAGCGCTGCGAGGAAAATGGCGTGTGGCGCATTTGCCAGGCGAATCGCTCGACACCAGGCTGCGCCAGCAAAGGTCAAGGCATCGACGGCGATGGTGCAGGGCACCTGTGCGAGCGCAAAGCCCGCGAGATCTCGAAAGGTCTCCTGCAGGCGTTCTATCTAGCGGCCCGCTGACGGCTGCCCACGCGGTTGCCCTCCAATCCGCCGAGCTCGAGCCCTGTCGACGCTGGTGCACTACGGGAACCGCGCAGGAGGACGTCCTTCGTCCTCGGTGGCTCGTAGTCGGTTTCGTGCGCCTTAGGCGCCCGGTCCAAATTCGTGTGTCAGCTTCCGTCGAGACCGACGCGAGGCTTTGGTGCCCGAGGAACGAGCACCGGAAGCCTACTCCCGTAGTCTGAGGAGCGGAGCGACGAGGCCACCTGCCGCAGCGAGAGGATCGGCGGGAGATGGCAGACGAATTTAGACCGGGCGCCTTAAGGCCACGGGCGAGCCACGGTCACGAGCTGGTCCCAGGCCATGGAAAGGCGCCCTTTTCTCGCGGCCATTCGTGCCCTAAGCTCGGAAGGGTGACGAATCCGGCTTCTGCGGGGGGCTCGCAGCACGAAGCCATCGAGAGCTCCGTAGTCTTCCTCGTGGGCGCGGTGCAGTTCGTCAATATACTTGACTTCATGATGGTTGGCCCACTGGGCCCTTTCATGGCAACGGCCCTTCACTACTCGCAGTCGCATTCCGGGTGGGTGACGGGCAGCTACACGGCAGCCGCCTCGGTTTCGGGGCTCGTAGGGGCTTTCTTTCTCGACCGTTTCGATCGCAAGCGAGCCTTGCTCGTTTCGCTGGTGGGGCTCTCGCTCGGTACGTTGTCCGGTGCATTCGCGGTCGATCTGACGACCCTGCTCGTGGCTCGTGTGGTGGCCGGAGCGTTCGGTGGGCCTGCAACTTCGGTGGCGCTCTCCCTCGTGGCCGACGTCGTTCCGCCCGAGCGCCGCGGCAACGCCATGGGAAAGATCATGGGGGCGTTCGCTGCGGCTTCGGTGCTGGGTGTACCCTTCGGTCTCGAGCTCTCGCGAATGATTTCGTGGCGAGCTCCATTCGCATTTACGGCACTTCTTGGCGCCATCGTGGGGGCCGCCGTGATTGCCAAATTGCCGGTCCTCGCGCGGCCTCTCTCGCCGATTCAAGGAAAGCCTCGGTCGATGTGGCACGACATTCGTAGGCTATGGCGCCGCGACATCCTGCTTTCCTATGGGATGACCGTCGTGGCCATGGGCGCGAGCTTCGTGCTCGTTCCGAACATTTCGGCGTATACACTGAAGAACTTGGCATTCCCGGAGAACCGCCTCGGTCTCCTATACATGGCGGGTGGCGTCGTGAGCTTCGGTACGTCCCGGGCGGTGGGCCCGCTCGTCGACAAGCTGGGCGCTGCGCGCGTCGGGACCGTGGGAACACTCGTGCTCTCTGCGATCGTCGTCGTCGGCTTCGCGGTGAGTCCTCCGCTCGTGCCCGTCCCGGCCATTTTCGTGGGCTTCATGCTCGCCATGAGCATTCGCAATCTCTCGTACAACACGCTCACCACCAAGGTGCCCGAGCCGAAGGAGCGAGCTGCTTTCATGAGCGTTCAGTCGTCCATACAGCACTTGGCGTCGGCGGCGGGCGCCATCGGCTCCTCGTTCCTCCTCCGCGAACGCGCGGACGGATCCCTCGATGGCATGGCCAAGGTGGCGTTGCTTTCCATCACCGTGGGGCTCTGCCTTCCGCCGATGCTTTTCGTGGTCGAGGGCGGAATCCGTGCTCGAGCGAAAAGCCCGCGAGCGTGAGCGACGGGGCTACGGATCTAGACTTTGGAGAGCTCGTCGACGAGCTCGCGATCGGTCAACAGGCCTTTTCGGAGCAATATCGCTAGCAGCGCGGCGACGTACGCTTCCCACTTCGGATCGGCGCCCAGAATCTCCGAGGCATCGGCTCCGTGCGACCGTGCGCGAAGGGCACTCACGATGTCTCTCGCCGTAATGCCGTTTTCGTCCTCTTTCGGAGCCGACGGCAAGAAGATCTTGGTTCCGTCGAGGAGGGTGAGCGACAGTGCAGGAGACTTCTTTCGATGGGTGGCCGCGCGCCGCGGGGGCCCTTGGACATCCGAGGCTCGAACCCGGTCGGGGATGGGAGATTTGGACTCTTGGGCGGGGGGCGGACGATCCGAGTCCTTGGTGGTGGCGCGCCGCTTCCCTTCGGGTCGCGTGACTGCGGGAACGTCGGCCGATGGCAGGCGGCTCGGTGCCGCCGGAATGGCGTAGTGCACGCGAAGCGTCGCCTGGATATCGGAGGTCGCGGCGATCATCGGCCTCGTCGGAAGGCCCGCGATGCGTGCCACTTCGGCGAGCGCATGGTCGTTCGTGGGATCGTCCGTGGCGACGTAGAGCGTCTCGCCCTGGCCCTTCACGTTCCGAACGAAAATGGGCACGAGCCCGAAGCGCTCCGCGAGCTCCCGCGGAACCCTTGCCAAAAGGGGCTTGGAAAAGTCGATATGGTAGAGCGAAACCCACGGTACGCTGAGCAGCTGGCTCAACGCCTGGGTGAGCTGGTGCTCGGTGACGAGCCCCCTTGCCACGAGAGCACGACCGATTTTCAGATTCGGGTCTTTCGTGCGGAGAACCTCGTCGAGGTCCACCTTGGAAAGCAGACCGGCCCCGACGAGGAGCTCACCAAGGCGCGGTTTTCCGGGGACTTCCACCACGCTTCCAGGCTAGCGACGGACTTGCGCATGGGCCAAATCCTCGGCGTCCATCCACTCGCTCGAACCTATCCGGCCGTGGCGGATCGGCGATCGATACGCAAAATGCGCGCGTTCGGATCGTCGTCGGCGTAGAGCACGGCTCGGGTCGCATCTTCCCTCGGGACCACTCGGATCCAGCCGCCGGCGAACGTCTCGAGGACGTCGGTGTCGTCGAGGAGCCGAATGAGACCGCGGGTCATGGCTTCTTCGGGGGACGCCTCGCCCACCGCCGGCAGCGGAGCGAAGACATTCGGGCAAATGTTGGTCACGACGCCGTTCGGTCGGGGCACCTTTTTGAGCATTCGCCGCACCTCGAGGGCCTCGACCGGACCGATGACGAGTGCGAGGTGTCCGCTGTAGCCATCGTCGCGCGCCGCCGTCCGCTCGGAAAGAAGCCAGGCCAAGACGTCGGTCGTGAGAGCGCTCATGGCGTGGACCCTATCAGTCTCGGCGCTCTTTTCGGTGAATGGATGTCGACGGGTCAGCGGAAAGATCCGGGCGAGGGTCTTCGGGCACTGCTTTGGCATTCGCCAGCGCCGGAACGTCGAGCACCCGTTTTGCGCGTGTCAGGTCGAGCGCGTTTTCCCAGCGCGCGACGACGAGCGTGGCCACGGCGTTGCCCACGAAGTTCGTCAGCGACCGCGCTTCGCTCATGAAGCGGTCCACTCCGAGGAGCAGCGTGAGCCCCGCAACCGGCACGTTTCCGGTCGCGGCGAGGGTGGCTGCGAGCGTCACGAATCCGCTGCCGGTGACTCCCGCTGCGCCTTTCGAGGTCACGAGCAGCACCGCGAGAAGCGAAAGCTCGTCCTTCAAGCTGAGCTTTACGTCCAGGGCTTGGGCGACGAAAAGCGAGGCAAGCGTCAGGTAGATGCAGGTGCCGTCGAGATTGAACGAATAACCGGTCGGCACGACGAGCCGGACCACCTCGGGTTTTGCCCCGAGGGCTTCGAGCCGCGCCATGAGTCGTGGAAGCGCAGATTCGGACGAAGAGGTGCCGAGCACGATGACGAGCTCCTCACGAAGGTAACGAAGGAGCTTCAAGATCGAGAGCCCGAGAGTCATTCGGAGCACGCTTCCGAGCACGACGAGCACGAAAAAGCCTGCCGTCAGGTAGAATGTGCCCATTAGCTTCAAGAGGCTACCCAGCGTACCAATTCCGAACTTGCCAATCGTGAACGCCATGGCACCGAACGCGCCAATCGGGGCAAGCTTCATGACGAAACCGACCAATGTGAAGAGCACCTGCGTGCCGCGCTCCATCCACTCGAGCATCGGTTTTCCCTTGGGACCGAGCGAGGCGAGCGCCATCCCGGTCAACACGCCGAGAAGGAGCACCTGGAGCACGTCGCCGCTCGTGAAGGCGCCGACGAAGCTCTCGGGGACGATGTCGAGGAGGTGCCCCACGAGCCCGTGACCCTTGGGACGGCCCGCGGAAGCTGCGGCCAAGGTCGCGTCGAGCGCCTTCGTGTCGAGGCTCGCCGCGTTGGCATGAACACCGCTACCGGGCCGCACCAGATGAACCACAGCGAGACCCAGCCCGAGCGCCACGGAGGTCATGACCTCGAAGTAAAAAAGTGCCTTGGCGCCGACCCGACCGACCTTCTTCAAGTCGCCCATCCCCGCGATTCCAGCGGTCACGGTGCAGAAAACGATCGGCGCGATCAGCATTTTGATGAGCTTCACGAACACGTCGCCGAGCGGCTTCATCGCCTGACCCCAGTCGGGCCGCAGCGCACCGAGCGCGGTGCCGAGCGCTATCGCCACGAGCACTTGCAGGTAGAGTCCAACACCCTTTTTCTTCGGAGAATCGCCCGTTGTTCGGGACGTTTCTTCCGTTGCGGTCGCAGAAGGAGGGGGCTCGGACGTTCTCTCGCGAGACGTGGACACGGGTTCACGCACGGGAGCAAGCTTACCCTCTTCGCGCCCTTCACGATTGTAACGCTCCGATACTTCGGGCAGAACGCGGGGATGCCCCCGGAAAGCATTCGGATCCGCCCATCGAGCCTCAGGCTCGGCGCGCCGAAGCGTGCCCGTCGGAAGGGGCCGAGCTTCACGCTCGCGCTCGTGCTGGCGGCCGTTGGGGTCCTCTCCGTCGGAAATGTCGCCCGAGCCGAGCCCCCCGAGGCCAAGCCGGACTACGTGCCGAAGGGGGAGTACTTTCCGCGGGGCACATGGGCGGCCGGCTTCGGAGCAACCGTCGAATCCTCGTCGTTCGAGGGCCGTGAGCCGGGCTCGACCACCACGCGCTCGTCGCGCTACGGCATCACCTCCCGAAACGGCTATTTTCTGGCGGACCGCTTCTTGGTGGGCCTTCGCGCTCGGTACGACGTAGCGCTCCACCGTGTCACTCTGCCTTCTCCCAGCGGCGCGCCCGCGGAGCTCGTGACCGAAGGCTCGGAGCAGTCCTTCGAGCTCGGGCCGTGGTTTCGCTACTACGTTCCAGTCGGGAATGGCTGGGCCCTCTTTGGCGACGCCGACTGGAGCTACCGAACCTATTTCGACGAGGAGAAGGGCCTCGGCAGTGGGCTCGTCAGTACGTCGACGGGCCGGGGGCTCGCCGTCGGTCTCGGCGGAGGGCTCACGTACTTTCTCACCAAGGCGGTGGCCTTCGACGTCGCAGGTCGCGTGTCGTTCGCTCGGCTCCTTTTGAATAGCGACGGCCGCCGAACGCGGGTCGACTTGTCGGACTTCGGCCTTGTTTTGGGCTTTCAGATCTATTTGCCGGAGTTCGTATTTTGAGGCGCCAAGCTTGGTTTTGGCTTCTCGTGGTGACGGCCCTCGGGTGGGCTCCGTCGGCCTTTGCTCAAGGCACGAAGACGATCCATCAGGCCGGCTCGGCCGGCATGAATCCGAAAAAGAAGGACGAACGGAGCAGCTACGGCGGACTGGCGGTTCCGGCCGTCTACTTTTCGCCCGAGACGAAGCTGGCAGCAGGAATTGCTGGGTTCGGGTATTTTCGTCTGCCCGGCGAGACCCTCGACGACAGGCCTTCCAACGTGAGCGGCGACTTCATCTACACGGTGAACAAGCAGCTCCTTCTGCAGATCTCGCCCACCATCTACCTGTCCCACGGCAAGTTCCTGATCGAGTCCGAGGTAAGCTACGAGAGGCTTTTCGACCGGTTTTGGGGAATCGGACCCGAAACCAAGCCGACTGCCGACGAGGCGTTCAACTACACTTTGTTTCGCGGCAAAATTGGCTTTTCACGCCAGCTCGCTCCATATGCGTATTTCGGTCTCCAGGCTCACGCCGAAGAAATTACGATTACCGAGCTCGACAAGCCAGGAGGACAGCTCGCGACGAACCCTCTCGTGCTCGGGCGTGGCGGGAGCTTGGTGACGGGACTTGGATTCCGATTCGTCTACGACTCGCGGGACAACTACTTTTCCACGCGGAAAGGGACGTTCGCCGCGGTTCGAGGCATGTTCTATGGCCAGGCGCTCGGCGGAACGCACTCGTATTCGCTCTTCACGGTGGACGTCCGCAAATACTTTCCCCTCTGGTTCGGTCACACGCTCGCAGTCCAAGGCTATGCGGCGTCTTCCTACTGGGACGTTCCGTTCAGCCACCTTCCGGTTCTTGGCGGTCAGTTTCGGATGCGTGGGTACTTCGAGGGGCGATTCCGTGACAAAGACGCCGTGATGGCGCAAGCCGAATACCGGTTTCCAATCGTGTGGCGGTTCGGCGGCGTCGGATTCGCGAGCGCGGGTATGGTCGCGCCGAGTCTTCTCGACTTCAACCCGAAGAACATCAAGGGGGCGGCCGGAGGCGGTTTGCGCTTCATGTTCGACCGCGACGAGCGACTGAACGGTCGCTTCGACGTGGCCGTTTCGAACGAGGGCGAACCAAACTTCTACATTCAGATCAACGAGGCATTCTGAGCCAACGGTAGACGTGGTTTTAGGGGCGACAGTACCCCGTGCCGCACCGTGCGGGCGGGGCCATCGTGCAGGTCGGACAAGCGAGAGGCACCTTCCGTTTCGTGCATGCGGACAGGGCGGCTTCCGTGACCCTCGCAAGTCCCGAGACGGCGGACGCTTGGACACCGACTCCACACGCGCCAGGCATTCCGCACCCCGTGGTCGCGACGACGCAATCCGTGTCGACTTTGCACGAACGGTGGGCATCGACGTACTTGGCGACAGGACGTACACAAGGAGCCGTAAGGCCGTCGAAAGCGGCCGGGGGAGCTTCGTTCGACGAAAGCGCGGCCGCGTTCGCCGATTCGACGGAAGAAGCTTCGGCGGACGCTTCGGGCGGCACCGACTCGGCCAGAACGCCTTGCGCGTCACTGCCTGCATCGGGCAAATCGAGCTTCCCGGCCAGGCGCGGCTCACAGCCGCCGAAGAAGACGAACGGTGCAAACGCCGCGATGGCCACGAGAGCCGAGAGGAACGTGGTGGTTTCGTCACGCAGGAGCGTATGGGCGCCCATGGAAGGACCGTGCCCGACGGTCTCGCCGAACGCAAGGCGAACGCAGGGCGAACGCAGGTCGAGGTGCTGCGCGAGCGCAGTGCGCGAAAACCCAATTGGCCACTAGAGCACCGAACAGCTTGACTCCCGTCGGCTTTCGCCGGGTTAGCGTCGCCTCGCGTTGTCGCTCCTCCTCGGATACGAGAGTATCCGTCGTCGTCGCTCCTAGCGATGCTTGCTAACCCAGCGAAATCCTCGGTCCGGAACCCTGATCGGCGCTCTAGAGCAACGAGGTTCGTGAATTCATTCGATGTGGCGGCGGGTAATTTGTCTTCTTCGCGCCTTCGCGTGCATCCGCGAGCGCCGCGGATTTCGTTGACGGGCCGGCGGCGGTCGATAGCATCTTCCGCTGGCGCGAAGCTAAGGCAGGGGCCCAGCGTGTTCGTCGCCATCGGGGAGAGTGTCATGTCGATCGTGTCGAGGTCGTGTCTCGTTGGCCTGTTCGTCCTCAGCTTTGCTTCGCTCGGAGTCGGAGGATGCAAGAAGAAGGTGCCCGATACCGCGCCCGAGCCCGAGCCCGCCTCCGCGTCGGCGCCCGCCGCGAGCTATTCGGCTGGCGACAAGGTCGACGTCAACTGGAACGGAGCTTGGTGGAAGGGCGAGGTTCTCGCCACGGACGGGGCAAAATTCAAGATTCACTACGTGGGATGGGGCTCGAACTGGGACGAAAGCGTCCCCGCCGAGAGGCTTCGCGCCCAAACGGCGGATTCGAAAGTGGGCGCGGAATCCACCAAGGCGGCTCCAGTGGTTCCGCCAACGCCCGTTGCAGCGGAAACCGCAAAGGTTGCGGCGGCGAAGGTCTTCAAAGTTGGCGACAAGGTCGACGTGAACTGGAAGGGAAGCTGGTACCAGGGCCAAGTCATCGGCACGCCAGGGGGGCAATTCCGTGTGCACTACATCGGATTTGGTGCGAATTGGGACGAGAACGTGCCCTCGAGTCGCTTGAGAGCGTTCTCTGGAACGGCCAAAAAGGGCACGGAGTCGACCTGAAGTGGGTGCACGGCCTCCCTCGCGGGCCCGGGAGCGCCCTACGTGTAGGTACCGTCGCGTGCTTCCTTGACTCTCACCCTTCCCCAAATCCCTCTGCTCGGGGTAGCGTAAGGCCCACGTGATGCGCGTCTGTCCTCAGTGCAGCACTCCCTGTGACGAGACGCATCGGTTTTGCCCGAGCTGCGGGTACAACCTTGGCGCCTACAAGAGCCCGGAAGATCCGCTCATTGGGCGCACGCTTCCGGGGGGCTACGTCATCTTCGAGCTCATAGGCGTCGGCGGCATGGGCCGCGTCTACCGCGCCGAGCAGATGGCGCTGAGCCGCACGGTCGCCGTCAAAATCATTCACCCGCACCTCATCGGCGAGGAAAACGCCGCAGCCCGGTTCATCACCGAGGCCCGCGCGGCCAGCCGTCTCAATCACCCGAACTCGGTGGGCGTCATCGACTTCGGCAAGACCGAGGACGGCCAGCTCTACCTCGTGATGGAGTTCTTGCGCGGCAAGGACCTCGCGCGTGTCCAATACGACGAGGGGCCTCTCCCATTTCGTCGTGTGGGGAGCATCCTGCGGCAGGTGCTCGCCGCACTGTCCGAAGCGCACCACATCGAGATCATCCACCGCGACCTCAAGCCCGAGAACATCATTCTCGAGCCCACCCGAAGCGGCGGGGACTTCGTCAAGGTGGTGGACTTCGGTCTCGCGAAGATTCGCGATTCGGGGATGGCGGGCATCACGAGCCCTGGCATCGTGTGCGGAACCCCCGAGTACATGAGCCCCGAGCAAGGTCGAGGCAATCCGCTCGACGCCCGCTCCGACCTCTACTCCGTTGGAGTCATCCTCTACCAGCTCCTCACCGGCCGGATCCCGTTCGAGGCCGAATCGCCGACGCAAGTCGTGCTCATGCACCTCTCGCAGGAGCCCCAAGATCCGCGCGACGTCGCGCCCGAGCGCAAGATTCCCACGAACCTCGTGGACGTCTGCCTCCGCGCCCTCTCCAAGTCGCCGGACACCCGCTTCGAGAACGCGGACGCCTTCTCGGACGCCCTCGCTCAAGCGCTCGCTGCGCTCGAGAACCGCAGCACACGCATGCCGGAAGGCGGCATCGTCTGCGGAACGTGCGGCGCCATGAATCCCGACAAGCAGAAATTCTGCGGGGATTGCGGCGCTTCGCTCGCGGCCCGCGGCGCGAACACGCCTCCACCACCCTCCCTCCCGGAGGGGGCCGCCGTCGTCGCTCGCACGTCGTCGGACGGCGTGCTCGCGCAGCCGGCAGAAGGCGTTCGTTTTCCGCTTCCGTTCATGGGCCGCGACGAAGACCTCGCGTGGCTGGCGGACCGCATGACCGATGCAGGGACGTCGCTCGTTGGGGCACGCATCGTGGGCGAGCCTGGCCTCGGCAAGACCCGCCTGCTGGCCGAGTTCCTCGATCGTACCCGCGCCCAAGGGCACGTGGTGGTCGAAACTGGTCCTGATCCGTACTGGGCCGAAGTGGGGTACCACTCGCTCCGCCGCGCCATCGTCGGGCTCGCGCAGCTCCCACCAGACGGTGGCACTGCAAAGGACTGGGGCTCGGCAGGAGCCGAAGCCAAACGCGGCCTCACGGACGTGTTCGCTCCCGGGGATCTATCGCCTGGCCTCTCGCACATCGAGCGTCGCTTCGTCATCGCCGAGGCGCTCCGGTGGGCCATCGTTCGCGCAAGTGAACGCGCCGCAGGAAAGCGAGTCGTCCTCTCGGTCGACGACCTGAACTTGGTCGACGGGGCGAGCCGTTCTGCCTTCGCGGACACCGCAGGCGAGCCGCCGCTCGTGCCCGCTCTCCTCGTGGTGAGCTACACGCCCGGTTACGATCCCGGTTGGCCGGCGAGCACGGCTTCGGCAAGGGTTCTCGGCGGGTTGTCGCCAGGTCTCGTCTCACGGCTCGACCCCGCAGCGCGCGGCGCAACGGGGCCAAAAAACCCGCAAACCATGGCGCAAGTGACCCGTGGCGTGGCTCCGCTCTACGTCGACCAGTTGCTGCGCTTCACCCGTGAGCAGGGTGGGAAACCCCCTTCCCGCATCGGCGACATCATCTCGGCCCGCGTCGAGCGCCTGTCCGGCGACGCCCGCAAAGTGCTTCAAGCCATTTGTGTCTATGGCGACGACGTCGACGGACCCACTCTGGTACGTCTCGTTCCGCGGGACACGAAGGTGCCCGAAGCTCTCGCCTTGCTCGAAAAATCCGGCATGATCGTCGACCGGAACCACACCTACCGCACGAGCCACCCGCTGCTCCGCGACGTCGTCCTCGCGACCATCCCGGCAGCGGTTCGCCGTGGGCTGCACGCCGTAGCCGCCGAAGTGGGCGAAGAGCTGAACGCCCCCATCGAGGCGCGCGCCATCCACCTTTTTTTCGCGCAGAACACGTTCGAGGCGCTCATCCTCCTCGAGCGCGTGAGCACCCGATGTGCGGCGCGCGGCGACACTCCCGGTACCATCACGGCCCTTCGTCGTGGTCTCGAGCTTGCGCGTCGTGAGCTCTTCCGCGGCGAGCTCGAAGACCCTATGCGCGCCGTCCTCATCTTCGCTCGAAAGCTCGGTCAGGCGCTGACGTTGTCCGGTCAATTCACCGACGCCGAAGGCGTGCTTCGCGAGGCCCTCGACATGGCAGGCCCGAGTGGAGCCGAGCGAGCCCGCGTCCTCGGAGCCCTCGCTCAGGTTTCGCTCGGACGGGACCGAACCGGAGAAGCCCAGCGCTACCTCGGTGAAGCCCTCGAGCTGGCCTTCGCGTCCGGCTCGAAGGACCTTCTCCTCTCGCTCGAGGAAATGAAAAAGTCGATCGCCACCGCGTGATGCGGACGGCCTTGTGCACGAGCAGTCAGTGGCGCAGAAGGGCGCCCAAGATCGAGAGCATGAAGCGGACCTTTTTCGTGGCAGCCCTCTTCGGCGTGGGGATCGCGTGTCGGCCCGCAGCGACCCAAGAGCCAGCCGATCGCGATCCGAGCTGGCTTCCCGATGTGGCGCGCGCCTGCGCCTTGCGTGCAAGCTGCGCCCACGGCCACGACAGTGGCGACGCGCGGGACCCTGCGAAGTGCATCGCTGCTTGGCTCGTGGAGCGAAACGGTGCCGACCCGACCGGCCGTCAAGCATGCATGATGCAAGCAAGGAGCTGCGAGGCGGCCCACGCTTGCGAACCTTCGGGCGATTCGTCCGCGATGGCCTTTTGCGCCAAGCACGCAAACCCGTCCACCGCGTGCGACGGCAACGCGCGGATCGAGTGCGGTGACGACGACGGCGAGGCCGAGCGCACCGACTGTGCGACCCTCGGAGGGACGTGCCAGGTCGTAAGGCACTCCGGCGGTCTGACCGAGAGCGCGTGTGTCTCGACGACTGCCTGCCCTCCGGGCGCAAAAGAAGGGCGTTGCGAGAACGAAACCACCGTCTTCGCCTGCCAAGACGGTGCCGCCGATCGCATCGTGTGCCAGCCCGGTCGTAAGTGCGTGGCCCGCAAAGACGACGACGGCATCGAGCGCGCCTCGTGCGAGACCATCGGTGCACCAAGGTGCTCGGCTCCCGGTACGCGCTACTGCGAAGGCGAGCGCCTCGTTTCGTGCATGGGCCCGCGCGGAAACGACAAGAGCTCGGTCGAGGTCACCGACTGCGGCGCCCTCGGGCTGCGGTGCGAAGGGCAAGGCAAGGCTGCAGGCTGCTACGTGCGTGGAAAACCCGACTGCTCGATCGAGGATGCGCTCACCTGCGACGACGGAGCGATGAGCTACTGCGTGCTTGGCCGTCGTGTTCGGGTGGCCTGCAACTCCATCGGCGGATCTTCGTGCGAGGGGGGTACCCGCATAGCGTGCCAGTTGCCTCACTAAATTTGTCATCGATTTCATGAGGTTGAGTCTGTCGTCCGTACAGCTTGGTGCGCCGCCGAAACGGATGCCGGCGTCCTGCACGGTCCGCGTGCGAGCTGATACACTGCGCGGCGGATGAAGCCCTCCGACTCTCCTTCGACGACCTCGCCCATGGCGAAAAAGGTGCCCGTGCCGAAACAGGCGGCTGCGCCGGTCCCGCCCAGCAATGGCAGCGCCCTTCGTGTAGAAGAGGCCATCCACGTTCGGCGCATCCACAGGCGTGACCTGCAACGCACCTGGGAGTTCTTGAAGCTCTGCTTCCGGGACGTGAACCGCGAAACCGTCGAGTACCAACGTCCCCGGTCGAAGAAGCGCTTTTTCGAGGTCTACGAGGAAGAGGGCATCGTCCAGCTTCTGTTCGAGCTTCGGCAGGGCAAAACGATGACGATCGTCGGATACGCCGAGTGTGCGTTCGAGATCTCCGGCTCGGACAACTGGATGAACCATCGGTACTTCAGCAAGCGCGACATGAGGCCGCTCTACGTCGAGGAAATCGCCGTGCATCCGGGCCATCAGGGGCTTGGAATCGGAAGCTTCGTGCTCGAGCAAATGGAGCACATCGCCAAGCTCAATGGCTGCACGCACCTCGTGCTCGAGGTGGCCGAGAACAACGAAAACGCCTTGCGGTTTTACCGAGCGCGAAGCTTCCACAAGCTCGACGCGGCGATTTTTCTCGCGAAGCGCATCGTCATCGAGTCGGATATTTTGCCACCACGCAAGGTCGAGCGGAAGCCCAAGCCACCTGCTCCGAACGTATCCATGGCAGGCGCCTCGCGCCCTCGCCCAGTGAAGAAGCCCGGCAAGGTGCGATCATGACGAACGGTATTCCGTTCCACATCGCCCGCTGGGACCTCGACAAGACGTACCTACGGACCGAGTTCGACACGGTCAAAGACCTGATCCGGACGGCGCTCGAGCGCGCGGACGAAAAGCGCACGAACCCTGGCGCTTCCACCCTCCTTCGCGAGATGGGTGCAGCGGGCGTCGCCGTGCATATTCTGTCCGGCAGTCCCGAGCAGATGCGTAGCCGCCTCGAGGACAAGCTTCGTCTCGACGGCATCACGTGGGAATCGTTTACGCTGAAGCCAAACTTGAAGAACATGCTGAGGCTTCGGTTCCGCGCCCTGCGCGACCAGCTCGGCTACAAGCTGCCGGCCCTCTTGGAGAGCTGCGCACAGGCCCCGAAAGAGGTCGTCGAAGCCGGAATCCTCGAGACTCTCTTCGGCGACGATGCCGAGGCGGACGCCTTCGTCTATTCGCTCTATGCGGACGTCGTGTCCGGACGTGTGAGCACACGTGAGCTCGAGAAGGTCTGCGAAGGCGGTCGCGTCTACGAGGACGTGGCCGAGAAAATCGCGACGGAAGCCGCACGCATCCCGAAGCGAAATGTGGTGGAGCGTGTGCTCATTCACCTCGAAGGACAGTCTCCCCCGGACGACTTCGGCGTGTACGGACCGCGAGTCGTGCCGTTCTACAATTACTTGCAAGCTGCATTCGTTGTCTTCGAGGACGGCCGCGTTCCCGCGGAAAGCGTCCTTCGCGTAGCAGTCGAGCTCGCGGTGCAGCACAGGTTCGACGGAGACGGCCTTGCGCGGAGCTACGCGGAGGTCGCGCGGCGCGGGCACCTGCGTGGCATTCGTGTGAGCGAGCTTGCCGACAGCATCGAGACGTGGGCGCGCCCCAGGAACGCCGCTGCACTTCCGGAGCTCGAGGACATGGTGAAGAAGCTCCCGGCGTACGCCGCAAAGGCCGCAGAGGCGTACCGAGGGAACGACGTGACCGACCCCCCGGACTACGCGGAGCTCGTGCTTCACCACAACAAGCGCAAGAAAAAGAAGAAGACCTAGCTAAAGCTCACGCCTTGGAACGGCGGGGAGCGAGAGCCAAGGGCGTGTCGTGGCCAACCGGCCGGAGCCTTCGGTTGCGTGTAGGCTCGCGCGATGTTCCGCATGCGAATCGATGCGCCGTGCTCTGCGTCGTGGGACGACATGGCCCCACGCGAAGGAGGCCGCTTCTGCGGGACGTGCCGAGCGCACGTGCACGACTTGACCTTCTCCACCGAAGTGCAAGTGCGAGCCGTAGCCTCATTGTTTGGCGCGACACGACTCTGTGCTCGCGCCCGGTTCGACCCAGCTGGAAAGGGGCTCTTCCTGAGCGAGCCCGCCATCGTCGTCCGTGCCAAGACGCGTCTGTCGCTGGTGGCCGCTGTCGGCCTCGCGCTGCCGATGATCGCCTGTGGTGCGCCGCGTGCTGCGGTCGGCGCTGCGGTCGCTGCGCCTTCCGCGTGCCGACCCGAGCAGGCGGGACCTGTCATGAAGGCGCGCCCCGTTCCGGTGGCCAGTGGGGCGCATGGATCGGAGACGAACGACGAGGACCACGACGGCATTCCCGACGCAACGGACGATTGCCCCACCGTGCCCGGGCCACCGCGGAGCACTTCGTCGCCGGCAGGAACCCATGGCTGCCCGTCCAGAGCCGTGGTCACGAGCGTGGGAGCCATGCCCGTCGTCGACTACGTCTACTTTGCAAATGGGCAGTCATCGCTATCGACGGAGTCGAAAGACTTACTCGACGCGGTGGTTCGGTTGCTCGCCGAACATCCAGAGATCGTAGCGGTCGCGGTCGAGGGGCATGCGGACCAGAGCGAACGAAATGGAATGGCGCTGAGTCGTGCGCGCGCCGACGCCGTAGTGGCCTGGCTCGTTTCGCGAGGAGCCACCGCGACGTTCGTGCCCGAGGGCTTGGGCGACCAGAAGCCCATGGGCACCTCGGGCACCGCCGCGGCACGCGCGAGGAATCGGTTCGTGGGGTTCCACATCGTCAATCCCTAGCTTTCGGCGACAAGCACGGTGCAAAAGCGGCCATACCGAACCTTCGCCTGGACCAAAGGTGCTTCGGCGATTGGGACGATGGTCGCAACCGCGGTTTCTCCAAACGTTCATCCGCACTGGCTCTTCTATTTCACCGTCGCGGATATCGATGGCGCGAGCCGCAACGCGAAAGCTTCGGGTGGCCGCGTGCCATTCGGGATCCGCACGATGCCTTCCGGGGCACGGGTGGCCCGGTGCGAGGACGCCCACGGGGCCGCGTTCGGCCTTTGGGAGGCTGCACGCTGAGCCGAGCGGTAAGTGGCGTGCGCCTGATGCGTGCGCTGTGCATGGAAAACGCAAGCCCTGCGCGATTCGGCGACGGAGCGGCCGCACGCTCGTGGGCCGTGTCGCATTTCGAGAGTGGTGTTGCCTGACGTTTTGGACCGTGCGACGCCTTGCGACACCTATGAACATGCCATGGATCCGAGGCACGAGAGCGAGAGCACTCGCGGCCTTGATCGTCTTCGCGGGCATCGCCGGATGCCGGTCGAAAACGGAAGGTGGAGCGGAAGATGCGGCTCCCGTGTCCTTATCGACGGCGGCCGATGCATTCCAGACGTCTCTGCAGTCGGAGCTCCAGGCGGCGATGAAGCGTGGCGGGCCGGTCGAGGCCGTGGCGGTCTGTGCAGATCGCGCACCGGCCATCCGCAAGGAAACCGAAAAGAAGTTTGGCGTGCATCTCGGGCGCGCGGCCCTGCGACGCCGCAATCCCGAGCCGCCCGAGCCGGCCTGGGTGACGACGGCTGCGCGAGCATCCCGAGGGAGGACCGCCCATCGATAACGGCGGTCGCCTGCTCCGTCCACTGCTCACGGGCGACGTTTGTCTGAAGTGCCACGGCGACCCAGCGACGTTCTCGCCCGAGCTTCGCGCGAAACTGGAAGCGGTCTACCCCGCGGACAAAGCCGCGGGCTTCCGTGCAGGTGAGCTGCGCGGCGTTCTATGGGCCGAGCGCTAGGCTCGCGGCCGCGCGTCCGGTCAGCTGCGTCACACATGTAGGAGGAACCTTCGTCCGCCTGCGAAACCGGGCCCCGGCCGTGTGCGTAACGTGTGGCGTGCGTCCTCGCTGACCGGACGTGTGTCGCCACGGAGTGTTGGACATGGACTTCGACCCGCATGCCCTCGTTGGAGCCCTCGTGGCGGACCGCTATCGCCTCGACGCGATCGTGGGCGAGGGTGGCTTTTCGGTCGTGTACCGCGCGACCCATCTTGCGTGGCGTCGGACGATGGCCATCAAAGTGCTCCGCGAAGTCCCGGGCCTCGACGAGAGTCGCCGCAGGGAGCTTCTCGCCGCGTTTCATCGCGAAGCGGAGCTCTTGGCCGAGCTCTCCGAGCGCACCACCGCCATCGTCCAGGCGCGCGACGTAGGCACGCTGTTTTTGCCCTCGGGAGGCGAGGCTCCGTACATCGTGCTCGAGTGGCTCGAAGGCCAGACTCTCGAGGACGTTCTCGTGCAAGAACGGCAGGCTGGAACCGAGCCTAGGTCTCTCGAAGATGCACTCGAGCTGCTCGCCCCCATCGGCGAGGCTTTGGCGCTCGCGCACGAGCGCGGCATCGTTCATCGCGACGTCAAGCCGAGCAATGTCTTCGTGCTCTCCGAAAGCTCTGACGGGCCTCGCGCGCGAGGCGCCGTGAAGCTCCTCGACTTCGGCATCGCGAAGGTCGTGGAGGGTCCGGAAAGCGGCTCTCGCGTCACGGCCGTCCAGGCGTTTACTCCCCGCTATGGGGCACCCGAGCAGTTCGACAAGCGTCTGGGACGCACGAGCGCGGCGACCGACGTTTTCGCCTTTGCGACCCTCCTCGTGGAAGTCCTGATCGGGCGCCCCATCGTCTCGAGCGACCGCCTCTTCGACCTCGCGCAAGTCGCCCTCGACGAGGCGAAACGGCCGACTCCAGCGACGTTCGGAGTTCTCGTGAGCGACCACGTCGACGCCGTGTTCGCGAAGGCACTCGCGGTGCGCCCCGCCGACCGGTTCGCCGACATGCGCGCCTTCGTTCGAGCTCTCGAAGAGGCCATGCGAGCCGCGCCCGGAAGTGGCCTCTTGTTCGGGGACTCGCGAGCTATTCCGGAGTCGAGAGTCGCCTCGAGTCGTCCACGCGCTTCGTCCACGAGCGCCGCTTCGGCGCGACCACTCGACCCGACTCTCGACGAGACGCTGCACTCCGCGCGGCCGCCTGTGCGTGTCTCCGAGGTCCCCGGCGCGTCGCTCGACCTTCGCGACACGGCTCCGCCCATGCCTACTCCGAGGAGCGCGTCGGGTGGGCGACGCGCGGCGGTCCTCCTCGGAGCCTTGGGCGCCATCGCGGCCGCCGGCCTCGGCGTGCGTACGTTCGCCGGACGGTCCCCCGTCGTCGCCGTGGGTGCGGCAAGCTCGGGCGCGGTCGCAGCGATGGTCGTTCCCTCATCGCCGCCGCCGCCCCCGCCGTGTCCTGCCGGGATGGCCCTCGTGAAGGGAGGCGACTTCTTCATGGGCTCGGACGATCCGAAGGCCACCGCGGACGAGCGACCGGCGCACCCGGTGCACCTTTCCGAGTACTGCCTAGACGTGCACGAGGTCACAGCCGCCGACTTCAAGGCCTGCAGCGACTCCGGAAAGTGCAAACGATCGACACCAAAGAACGAATGGGAGGGAATCACCGCACGCCAAAAGAAGCTCTACGATCCACTATGCAACGTCGGTGACGTCGCCGGACACGGCAACCACCCGATGAATTGCGTGGATTGGGAGTCGGCCGAGGCGTTCTGCCAAGAGCGCGGGGGGCGCCTCCCGACCGAGGCCGAATGGGAGCTCGCGGCGCGTGGCTCGGACGGACGCGTGTATCCGTGGGGCGACGAAGCGCCATCGCCAGGCCTCGTGAACGCGTGCGGTCTCGAATGCGTGGCATGGGGACGGAAGAACCCGGACCCTGACGGCCCACTTGCGGCCATGTACAAATCCGACGATGGCTTCCCTCACACGGCTCCCGTGGGAAGCTTCCCGCGCGGCAAGACCATGCACGGGATGGACGACATGGTCGGCAACGTGTGGGAATGGGTGGCCGACTACAACGCCCCTTACAAAAAAGGTGCGCGCGTCACCGATCCGAAGGGGCCCAACAAAGGCGAAGAGCGTGGCATTCGAGGCGGCGCTTGGAATGGCGGAGACGCGTCGTGGTTGCGGCCTACGTTCCGTTTCTCGGCGACCCCTACGATGCGGAGCCACGGAATCGGATTTCGCTGTGCGAAGTAGGTAGATGACTCGACGGCCCTCGCTCCTTCGAGGCCAAACGGCCCGGTCGGCGATGCCGTACCGGGCCCATTTTCGTGTCGAGTTCGTTCTGGCTTGGTCGGATTCCGTTCGACCAGAGCCTCAGGAAACCTCCTGCCTACCGGGCAGGAGTTGGCACTGCGGGCTCCTGTGCGTCTTCGGGCGTGGCCTGCGCGACGGAGTGACCTGCGGGCTCTGCGAGGCTGCGGACGGCTGCGAACAGGATGGCGGGAACTGGGATGAGGAATACGAGATACTGGAGGCGCTCCGCGAAGAGGGCCGCCACGACCCCGCCACCGATGAACGAGCCAATCTTGAGGGCTCGCAGGCCGACGTGACGGCGTGCATCCACCCGAGCCTCGGGCCTACCCCAAAGGAGGTTCCCGAAATGAACGGCGAGGTCGGTGGTGGGACCGGTCAGGTGAGTGGTGCGAACCAACGATCCCGTAGCAAGACCGACCGCTGCGTTCTGGAGCCCGCTCGCGAAGGCGAGGAAGGCGAGCAGCATGAAGTCTCCGGCCGTCTCCACCGTAACGCCGAATGGCCCGAAAGCGCCCAGGCGCCCCAAGGCCGACGTGAGGATGAGGATGAGTGAAACCGTTGCGAGTGGCACGAAGTAAGAAGGGCTCGCGCCGCGGCGCACCCGTGAGATGACCCAAAAGCTTGCGGCGAGCGCGCCCGCGAAAAACGCGGTGAAGACGAGGGCATACTCCGCCAGGAGATTCCACTGACCGACGTCGGCGCCGATGCGCGTCGCGATTCCGGTGATGTGCGTGATGAGGCGGCGGCATGCGGCGAGCGCCCCGGCGTTCACGGCACCGGACGCGAAACACAGCGCGCTCCAGTTCACCAGATTCTTGGGGAGGAAGACCTCGCTGGGCTCGAAGAGAGAGACCTTCATGGTGCCGCTGCTATCCGCTGGAAGAGTTGGGGAAAGTCACCGCACGCAGCGGCGCATCGTCAAGCGCTTTGCAACGATCGAACCACGGACGGAGGGTGCAAGGTTGGCTCACGAATTGCTGGATGAGGTGGTGCCCACGAGTCGGATGTTGTACGGAGCCGCCCATTGAATCTTCTCCTCGTCGAAGACGATTTGGTGCTCCAGCGGCGCCTCCTCTCTGCGCTTCGTGACGAAAACTACGCCGTCACGCTCGCACCGAGCTCTGCCGAAGCGCAGCGTGCCGGCGTTGGCGCGCTCGATCTCGCCGTCGTCACCCGAACACTCCCCGACGGCGACGGTCTCGACCTCTGCGTTCGACTTCGTCGCAAGACGTTCGACGGTCCGATTCTCATGCTCTCCTCCCGCGGCGAGGCCAAAGATCGCGTGCAAGCGCTCGATGCCGGCGTTGACGACTACCTGACAAAGCCATTCGACATGGACGAGCTCCTCGCGAGGCTTCGTGCCCTGGGCCGCCGCTCGAGGCCGACAGGTTCCGGCGCTCTTGCCGCCGGGCCGCTGCGAATCGACGGACTACGCCGCCAGGTGCAGGTCGGGGGGAAGCCGCTGGCTTCGCTCACACCGACCGAAGTCGATATCTTGGTCTACCTCGCACGGAAGCCTGGGCGCCTGGTGCCGAAGGTCGAGCTCGCCAAGCACCTGTCGAAAGACGCGGACCCCTCGTTGAACCTCGTCAGAGTGGCCGTTTCGCGCCTGCGCGACAAGCTCGGCGCGTTCGAGTGGGTGGTGGAAACGCGGCGGGGCGAGGGCTACCGGCTAAGGTCGGAGGAACCGCACCCGAAGGAGACCAAGTAATAACAGCTACACCGGGCTCCGACGTTGCTCTTTGGACCCGAGGCGCGCGATGAAACGGGCGGGCGGGTGAGGCGGGCGGGCGAAGGACGCTCTCTCGAGCCACCATGAGTGGATCCGGGGAGAGAGCCAGTGAGGCTACCGTTAAGAGCTCGTCAAGCGGAGCTCGTCAAGCGGCGCGGGATTCCGCGGTCTTATCGGATGGAACGAAGAGATTCTGGTCGCGGTCGTAGACGTGAACTCCACCGCTCGCCACGTCGAACCACCAGGCATGGAGACGGATATTGAGCGTGACCGATTCGTGGGCGGCGACGTGGTCGAGTTGCCTCAAGGTTACCTCTTGCGACAACCGGTCGATCTCCGGGAGGCTCTTGTCGGCGCTCGCTCTTGGAGAGCTTCGGAACGCTTCCAAGGCTTCGTGGGCGTGCGAAAGCCAGCCTGACACGGCGGGTGGGGCGTGACCCGAGAGGAGAGCGCCCATCGCTCCGCATCCAGAGTGCCCGCAGACGATGACGTCCCGAACTCCCAGCACTTCCACGGCGTAAGCGATGGCAGAAGCCACCGAGGTGTCCCCCGACGACGGGCTTGGTACCAGACCCCCGACGTTGCGTACGATGAAGATGTCGCCGGGCTCGGTCGACGTGATGAGGTTCGGGACGATGCGGCTGTCGGCGCACGTGACTAGGAGGGCTTCCGGGGCCTGCCCCTTCGAAAGCTTCGAAAACATGTCCGCATAGCGGGCTCGGGTGTGCTCGTTGTAGCGGTCTAGGCCTTCGAGCAGGGTGTCCATACCTGGAGCGCATCCATGGAGCATGCCACCGCGAAAAGGCCGACTCACGCCAGCTTCCTCGGCGTTCGTCCGCTGCACCCGACAGTCGGGTGTCGGTTCGTGCCGACACTTCTGGCGGATGCAAGGCGCAAGCCCCACGCGAAACGGCGTGCGGGCGTCTATGCTGTGCCCGGATGAAAACGAAAGCGCGAAAGCTCGTCAGT
>JAYUKI010001062.1:0-2753 GCA_043764595.1 Myxococcales bacterium
CCATGGTGATGGTGGGCTCGCTGTTCGCCGGCCACGAAGAGTCACCCGGCGCCACGGTCGAGGTCGACGGCAAGCGCTTCAAGGAGTACTACGGCTCGGCCAGCGACTTCAACAAGGGCGAGTACAAGCACGTGGAAGGCAAGCGCATCCTCGAGCCGGTGAAGGGCCACCTGGCCGAAACCCTGCGCGAGATGCACGAAGACCTGCAAAGCAGCGTCAGCTATGCCGGTGGGCGTGTGCTCTTCCGATCTATTTCTTCGAGGAGCTCGCGGTATCCCTTCGCTCGGCATTCGGGCCCATGGCCCCGCTCGTGCTCGTGGTGGTGGGGCTGGCGATGGCGAGCGCACTGGCCCATTCGCTGCGCTCGGAGACGGACCGCGTGGAAGTGGCCATCGGTCCGTCAGGGCTTTTGGTCGACGGAGGGCCGCGTGTGGTGTCCTGGACCGCCATCGTCGCGATTCGCACCGTGGACGGGGACGTGCACGTCGAGCTCGAACCGGACGAGACCCTCGTGCACGACGTGCTCACGATCGGGTGCGCGAGCGAGGCTGAATCGAAGCGCCTGGCCGACGAGCTCGAGCTCGAGCGCACCCGCGTGCAAGAAGGACCGTTCCGGACGCGCGGCTGAGCCGAGCCGGGAGTGTGCAAGGTTTTGCACGAAGTGTGAGCACTGCACACATGGGTGAGAGTGAGCGATTGGGCTTTCGGGCAGAATACGGTAAAAAACCGCAGCGAATGGCTCGGCACGCGAGCTGCAAAGGGGCCGACACCACCATGGAGCCCACGATGAAAACCCCCGTTGCCCTTGCCTCGCTCACGCTCGCGTTCGTCCTCGGATGTTCTGGAGCGCCGGAATCGCCCACTCCGGAAGGAACCGACATGGAGCTCGAAGGCACCGTGGCTTCCGCGCTCACTCCGTGCGACGCGTCGAGTCGGGGGCGCACCTTCTTCACGCGCAACGTGAACCTCGGATTCGCGGTCGAGCCCGTGCTTGGTGCCTCCTCGATCGAAGAGGTTCCGGGCCTCGTGGCCGAGGCTTGGGCCCAAATGGAAAAGAACGACTTCAGGGCGCGTGCGGCGCTGCTGGCGGGAGAAATTGCCAGTCTTTCTCCGGATGCGATTGGGCTTCAGGAAGCGGCCATCGTGCGAAGGTTTTCGGCCTCGGGCGCGGCCCCCGTCGAATTCGACTATCTCGCGATTCTCCAGAGTGCACTCGCCGCGCGAGGGCTTCGCTACGTGGCTGTCGTGGTCCAAAACGACACCGACGTCACCGTCCCCATGTTTGCGGGATTCGACCCGAGCGGTGCGCCGATTCTCGATGGCGTACAAATCATCGATCGCGACGTCGTTCTCGTTCGGGAGGGAGTCCGAACGTCCCGTCCCGAGTCGGCGCGGTTCCAAGTGGGCATTCCCGTCGCACTCGGGGATGCTCCCGTGGAAGTGGTGCGCGGCTGGGCGTCGGTCGTGGTGCACACGAGCGAAGGACCGTTCCGCTTCGTGAACACCCACCTCGAGGATCTCGTGCCCGAAGTGCAGCTCGCGCAGGCGTCGGAGCTTCTCGGCATCGTGAATTCCGATCCGCTTCCGGTCGTCCTCGTGGGGGACCTCAACGCGCGCTCCAATACGCCGACGTATGCCCTCTTCACGGGGGCGGGTTTCGTGGACTCGTGGGCGCAAGCCAACCCGAGGGATCCGGGCTTCACGTGTTGCCAGGACGTCGATCTCAAGAAGACCCTCCCGTTTACCGAGCGTATCGACTACGTGCTCGCGCGCACTCCGGGTCGGCCGGCGCGCATTCGAGGCCAGGTCAAGGCCCGTATCGTGGGAGCCAATCCACGCGTGCGCACGGCATCGGGCCTTTGGGCATCGGACCACGCGGGGCTCGGTGCGTCCTTCGCCATGCCACGCTTGGGGAATTGAGCGCCGTACGCGGCCGGTGCGTCAGGCGTCGAGCACGAGCGCAATAGGCAAGAATCCGTCCGTCTTGAACGAGGCGATCGCGTCGGGCAGGCTCACGTCGGCGTGAAATCCCCGTTGGAGAGCGAGCGCACCGCGCGCGGCCAAGGCATCTCGGATGGTCACTTGGTGTTTGGCGAACACCTCGTCGAGGTGGGCAAAACCTTGGGTAACGGCAGATGCGGCGAGGGGACCTTCGGGGTGCCGCGTCTGGAGCTTGCAGGCCGATTTGTGGGAAGCGGCGTAGAAATACACCACCACGACGCGGCCCGAAGTGGCCTTCTCCGTGGGGGGGAGACGCCGTTGGCAGAGGACCACTCGCGGGCTTCCGTCCGCGGGGCCGCTCGTTTCGGCGTGCTCGACCAGCGCCGGATTGAGCCCATCGACGAGCGCCCCAAAGAGCTCTTGGCGCTCTTCCGAGAGCTTTTCCACGAGCACGAGCTCCTGGAGCCGCTCGCGCACACGCTCGAGATGAAGGGGTATCAACGATTGGAGCGCCCAGGCCGCATTGCTGGAGAGGGGCTCTTTGGCTTTTCGCAGCGAACGGGAAAGGCCATCGAGGGCGCGGTCCAAAGGCTCGAGGGCATCGGCCGTGACTCCCTCTTTGGAGCGCGCCAAAACGGCCGCCGGGCGCGCCTCGGGATCGAGAGCCATGTCTTGCCACGTGCAACCCACCGCCATCGTGGCGTTGGGTACAAGAAGTCCGAAGTCCGCGGCTTTGGCCAATACGAACTGGGGCGCGCATCGTTCGAAGGGCACGCCGTCGAGATCGCCGAAGTGTGCAGGAACGAGCCCTC
>JAYUKI010001063.1:0-2740 GCA_043764595.1 Myxococcales bacterium
GTTCACCACCGCAGGCTCGAAGACCCTCACGGCGCGGTCTGGCGAGCCCATGGAAGCCGCCTTTCGTAACGTGAATTACTGGGACTACGAGACCCACACCGAGCTTCACGACCTCGGCGTCGTGTACTTGGACACCGCATTCCCGGGCGTGAATACCCCGCTTTGTCGGCCACCCAATACCCGAGCTCCACCACTGCAGCCCCGGTGTACGTCTCCGGCATCGGACGCAAATACGTTGGTGTGTCGGCTGGACTCGCCCTCTCCGCCAGAGTCACCTTGTCCCGCACGACGGCGAGTGATGGATATTTATTCGATTACAAGACGAAGCGCGTTACCGACGGTGGCGACTCGGGCGGCCCGCTCTTCATCGAAGGGACCCACAAGCTCGTCGGCACGGAAGCCCTCTTCAATCCCGCAAAGAGCCTCGACTTCTGGGCGCGGCTCGACGGCTCCGTGAACACGTGGATCACCGGACGTGTGAACACGCACGGCGGGTGGGGATCCTCGACGTCTCGCTGGTAGGTAGCCGCCGGGGCTACGCTGGAAAGCGCGGGTGGTAGAAGGAGGGAATGAATCCCTTTCTTGCCCCCACACGCCACCTCCTTTTCACGGGCAAGGGCGGAGGTGGCAAAACGGCGCTCTCTTGCGCCGCGGCGCTTTCGCTCGCCGATCGCGGGAACAGGGTGTTGCTCGTCAGCACCGATCCTGCGTCGAACCTCGACGAAATGCTCGGTGTCGTACTCGGAACCGAACCACGTCCGGTTCCCGAGGTCGATAACCTTCACGCGATGAACATCGATCCCGATGCCGCGGCGGAAGCCTACAGGCGGCGCGTGATCGAGCCCTACGAGGGAGTGAAGTCCGCAGAAGAGATTGCCAAGATTCGCGAGCAGCTCTCGGGCGCGTGCACCACGGAGATTGCCGCGTTCGACCAGTTTGCCGGCCTCCTTTCCGGGAGCGATTTGGCTTCGGTCTACGACCACGTCATTTTCGACACCGCCCCAACCGGCCATACGCTGCGACTTCTGCAGCTTCCGCGCGCTTGGACGACGTTCTTGGAATCGAACGATCACGGGGCTTCGTGCCTCGGACCCCATTCGGGTTTGACGATGCATCACGACCGCTTTGCGGCAGCCATGCACGCGCTGATGGACGAAAAGGTCACGACCGTGGTGCTCGTCGCACGTCCCAACGACGCCGCCCTGCGGGAAGCTGGCCGGACCTCCGGCGAGCTGCGAGCCCTGGGCGTCGAGAACCAAATGCTCGTCGTCAACGCGGTCTTTCGTGCGACCGACCGTGAGGATCGGGTCGCGCTTGCGTTCGAGCGGCGCTGCACCGATGCCCTCGCGCGAATGCCTGCTTCACTTCGTGCCATGCCCATCCACGAAGTGCCGCTCAAGACCTTCGACATGGTCGGACTGGATGCGCTGCGTGCCTTGTTGAGCGACGAACCGAGTCCCCAAAAGACTACCGCTTTCGTGGCGCACACGACGGACCTTCCACCGCTTTCGAGCTTGATCGACGAGCTTTCTGGGAGTGGGCACGGCCTCGTGATGGTGATGGGAAAAGGGGGCGTCGGCAAGACGACCGTGGCGGCGGCCGTGGCCGTCGAGCTCGCTTCGCGGGGAATTCCAGTGCACCTCAGCACGACGGATCCGGCCGCACACGTGGCGGCTACCGTGGCGGAAACGGTCGAGAATCTCACGGTGAGCCGTATCGACCCCGTGGCCGAGACGCAAGCCTACGTCGCGCGCATCATGGCGCGCAAAGGACGCGATCTGGACGAAGAGGGCCGCGCGCTCCTCGAAGAGGACCTCCGGTCGCCGTGCACGGAGGAAGTGGCCGTGTTCCACGCATTTTCGCGCCTTGTCTCCGAAGCGAAGCGCGGCTTCGTCGTCCTCGACACGGCGCCCACCGGTCACACGTTGCTGCTCTTGGACGCGACGGGCTCCTACCATCGTGACGTCATGCGTGGGCTCTCCGCGGACGAAGCCAAACGACTCGCGACCCCTCTCATGCGCATCCAGGATCCCGACTACACGAAGATTCTCGTGGTCACGTTGCCCGAAGCGACTCCGGTCACCGAAGCCGCCGATCTTCAGACCGACCTTCGGCGCGCGAACATCGAGCCCTTTGCTTGGGTCGTGAATGCCAGTTTGGCCGCGACGGGAACGCGCGACCCTTCGCTTTGCGAGCGAATGCCCGGTGAGCTCCGACAAATCGAGCGCGTCAAAAAGGACCTCGCCCGCCGAATCGCCATTGTCCCGTGGATGACCGAAGAACCCGTAGAGGCCAAGCCCAGCTTCGCGCCGTGGTACACGGGAGCGAGGCGGACTCCAAACCAACCCAGGACGCCTGACTTCGTAGCTCCATGTATCGTGTGGGCTTCTGCACATCGAGCTCGCCACGTGGTGACCGAATGGCTGGCAACAAGGCCTCGTCGCCCAGCGCCCAAGTGGCCCATGCGAAGATGGCGGGTGCCCGAGAAGGCCCCTCGTCATGGGCCGTCACGCGGTAAACCGTCTATCTTTTGCCTAGAGCTACTTGCAGCGGTTCGTCTTGTAGGTCACCACGATTTTTCGCGGAGCGCCCTCGGCCATACCGAGCTTCCTTGCCTGGTCCGGCGCGAGCTCTGCCACGACGATTCGACTCGTGCCGTCGGCCGTGGTTTCCACCACGACCCCTTCGATCTTGCCAATGCGCGCCTCGAGGCGCTTTTTCTCGAACGGAAGCTCGAGAA
>JAYUKI010001064.1:0-2738 GCA_043764595.1 Myxococcales bacterium
AAAGACGACTTCATCGCGATGCTCGGCCACGAGCTACGCAACCCGCTCGCGCCTATCTTGACGGCCGTGCAGCTCATGCGGGGTCGCGGCGCCGAACGCGTTGCGCGAGAGATCGACGTGATCGAGCGGCAGGCCCGCCACCTCGTGCGCCTCGTCGACGATCTGCTCGACGTATCCCGCATCGCGCGCGGCAAAGTCGACCTCACCCGCGAAACCGTCGAGATAGCGGACGTGATTGCGGCGGCGATCGAGACCGCCAGTCCGGTCATCGAGACAGGCCGTCATGAGGTTCAGCTCGACGTCCCCAAGCTCGGCCTCGCGGTAGACGTCGATCGCTTCCGGATGTGCCAAATGATAGCCAACTTGCTCACGAATGCTGCAAAGTACACGCCCCCGGGGGGCCGCATCACCGTTCGCGCAAGCCTTCGTGGAGAGACGGTGGCCGTCGAAGTACGCGATACGGGCTCCGGCATCGCAGCCGAGCTTCTCCCGCGGGTGTTCGATCTCTTCGTGCAATCGCGCCAGACGATCGAGAGGTCCCAAGGTGGGCTCGGGTTGGGGCTCAGCATCGTAAAGAGCCTGGTCGCCCTCCACGGTGGAACCGTCGTAGCCGAGAGTGGAGGCGCGGGGGAGGGCAGCTGCTTCACGGTCGTTCTTCCCACGGCCAGGGAGGCTACGACGTCGGCGACCACCGCGGCACGCGACGTCCCCTCGCTCGAGGGCAAGCAGCGCCGGATGCTCGTGGTCGACGACAACGAGGACGCCGCGGAGATGCTCGGGGCAGCGATGGAAATGCTGGGGTACAAGACCGCGCTCGCGGGCAACGGTCCGGACGCCCTGCGTATCGCGAAGGACTTCTACCCCCATGTCGCGCTGCTCGACATCGGGTTGCCAGTGATGGACGGTTACGAGCTTGCCAAGAAGCTTCGGCGCGAACATGGCAGCGGCCTCATGATCGTGGCCATTACCGGCTACGGACAAGAGAGCGACCGCGTTCGCTCGATGGACGCCGGGTTCAACGAGCACCTCACGAAGCCAGTCGATCTCGCCAAGCTAGCGAAGCTCCTAGGGCGAAATGCGGCTTGATATCGAATAGTTGGGCGCCAATCTGGCGTGGCGCTTCGAGGGTGAGCTTCGTGCGCGCCGCCCTTCTCGGCGCGCGTCCGTTCTGGCTCGCACCCTTCCGAAATATGCCTCGATCCGAGCGAGGGCGCTGCGTCGCACAAGCGAAATGGTCTCATTCCGTGGTGGGCTGAGCGGGACCGACAGATACTCCGTCTCCAGCGGCCACTGAGGCGAGGGGCGGTACCATCGGACCGGCAGGCGCTACGGCGTCCGCCTCGACAATGAGGCGCGCACGGGGTCGCGGCGGATGCGACGAAGGCGGAGGCTGAAAAGGCTTGTGCTGCGCGGTCGTCTCGAAGAAGTCGAGCGCCGTGATCACGTCCGACGGCGGTAGCCCGTGCGTCCCGTCACGGGAGAGAATCGCGTGCGGCCAGCTGACCAACGAGAGCTCGCTCGACAAACGCATCATGTCGTCGATCGCGGCATCGTCGTCCGCCGTGAGGAGAAGCAGCGGTGGCGTGTGTGAAGGCCGCTCCGTGGGAGGCATGGGCCCACCATGGGCAACGACGACGGCGTCGAGCTTCGTCAGCGAACGCTCTGCGATCAGCATGGCGAAGTACCCACCGTTCGAGAACCCGAGGAGGTATCGCGGCCCGCGCGCCCCACGCTTTCCCGCTTCGCCTATGGCGCGCGCAAAGGACGCGACGATCGCGGGGGCCTCCCCTGCGGTACGGTCATTGCTAGGCCAGCAATACAAGTTATCCAAACGGCGAATCGTGCAGTCACCTTTTTTCCCATGGAACGCGAGCACGGCAAATTTGCCACGGTGATGGGCACCGAGCTCCGCGACACGCGATTGGCGGGCGAGCTCCTCGCTCAGGCTCGTATCGTCGTGAAGGCCGTGAAGGTAGATCACGAGAGGAAACTCGCCGGTCCCTTCGGGAGCCGAGAAGCACCCCCCGCCAGGGATCGGCGTGAGGCCCTGTCCGCAGAATCTCGAATCCGTGAGCGCACCCGGCGATGGGCTAGCGTTTGACGACGCTTCCGTGGTCGTGGTCAAGGTCGAAGGCAACTTGCGACAAGCAAACACCCCGACGCCAAATGCCACGACGAAAAACGCCACCGACGCTGCGAGCATAGATCGTTTGGCAAGACGCCTCACGACGACGGCCAGGGAGTGGGGGGAGTCCCAGTAGGCGCAGAGCGCCCACGGGCGGACGCGCAGTCGTGAGCGACGGTTCGCACGGATGGCACTCGCCTACTTCGGATCCTTCGGATCCTTGGGCTTCGGCTCCCTTGGAGCGGGCTCGTTCGGCTTGGGCTTCTCTTGCTGGGACGACTGGAAGCTATCGGAGGGGGGATTCACTTCAGGTTGGACCGCGCTCGCGATCGCCTTTTTGGCGCCTTCCGGGACCATCGGCGGGGACTCGCTCCTCCGCTCGCAGGCAGAAGCGAGAGCAATGACGAACGGGAGCACGGGAGCGAAACGAGCGATGGTGGACATAGAGGTTCGTGTCATCGGGGGGCTTTCTGGCGCCTTCGCCATCGGAGAGGACTTCCTTCGCGGACGTTCCAACGCTGGAGGTGGGTCAAATTCGGACAATCCCTGGGAGCGCGACGGAGCGTCCTACGTGCACGCCTCGGTGTGGCAGAAAGGTACCCACTTCGCAGAC
>JAYUKI010001065.1:0-9321 GCA_043764595.1 Myxococcales bacterium
CGTCAAGTCACTGCACGCAGCGAAGACGGAGGCGAGGGCGCACACGGAGAAGAGGCCTGAAGTGGAACGGTTGAGCCAGGGCGGTGCCGTATTCTGGCCAGCGTTACGCTCGGGATCCTTTCCCTTCCTCTGCGCGGCTCGAGAAGAACCATTCTTTCTCGATTTCACCGGCAAACTCCTCGTCGGACAGTTCTAGGACGACCGTTCCGTTCAATTCCGAAAGAACCTTGGATGCGGCACCTTTCGAGACCGTCGTGCCGTGGCTCGGCGCCGTCGGTCAGGGCGTAGGCCGTGGATTGGCCGCCATCCCGGATCCACGCCCAAGCCTCCTTGGTTCCCCAGAAAGGGGCTTCGAAAGTCGGTTTTGCCTTTGAGTTTCGAGGATATCCACTTGCCAACAAACGGAGCAACGGGGCAGAGTCGGCGTGGGCTGCGAGCCTCGATGGCGTTTCGTGGAGGCACCTCGAATCACACCCCGAAACCCTCGCCAGAGCGCAATCCTCCCGCCTTCAGCCGCAGCGTCGTGACACTTTGTGCGTTTGAAGGCGCAAGGAAGGCGATGGACATGTCGCAAAGAAAAGTGCTAGAGATCAAGCACATGGCGAGGGCACCGGTCACGAAGCCGCAGAACAAAAGAGGCAGCCCGGAAGCCGTTGAAAAGCGCCGAGTGGCCCGCCTTTTCAATGACGTTTTGGGCGGCGCGTCCTCTTCGCCCCAGAGAGACGGCCGAACGGAAAAACGTCGGCAGCGCCTCATCAAGGAGCTCGAAGAAGGGATGGCTCGCGGCAAGCGAGAGCTCAAGCCCATCGATGTCCTTCTTCGCGTCCAGGAGCTACTCGAGCTTGGCGAGCCGCTGTCGCACCTTCGCAAGGTCGTCAAGGTGAGGGCCCTTCCTTCCGAGCCGTCGTCCGAGGGTTTGGTCGACGTTGTGGCGCGCCTCCATGAGGCCTACGGTTTCCGTCCCGAATCGTACCGCTTCGTGGGCATTGCGGACGAAGTGCTGGCGAAGGCCGGAATTGCCCTCGAAGGTGAGGACCGGAAGAAGCGGCCCGCGCCGCCCGTGAAGAAGCCCAGCCGCTGATCCGCGTCCTCGGTGCGCAACGCTCGTCGCTCGAGACGGAGCCGAACGCCTCGAACGTCAACGAAAGGACGAGGGCGCGAGCGGCGATCCCCGTCCCCTTGGCAAACCCCGTTGCGGCGGTCCTTGACCGCGGGCCGGTCCCCCGCCTACCACCAGGGCGTGCTTCGCTCTCGCTTTCCGTCTTTCTCGTGTGCACTCCTTCTCGCCCTTGCGGCGGCAGGGCTCTCTCCCCGTGACGCCGCGGCGACCGCCGCAGAGGATGCCGACCGCGCGCGAAAAGCGGTCGTGGTCCTCAAGGTTGGTGGTGCCGAGGTCACGGTGGGCGAGCTCGAGGCGCGCCTCGCCGCCATTCCGAGGTTCCAGCTTTTTGACTTCGGTAAGACGCCCGCGGAGATTCGCCAGGGATTTCTCGATCGAATCGTGATCCCCGAGCTTCTGCTCTCCGAAGGCGCCAAGTCCGAAGGCGTGGCCGCGAAGCTGCCGTGGTCCGAGACCATTTCACGCGCGAAGAGCGGCGCCACCCTCCGGGCGGTGCGCGCCACCGTGCCCACGGGGGCTCGCATCACCGCCGAAGAGGTCAAGGCCTACTACGACGCGAACATCTCGTTTTACGACTCGCCCGAGCGGGTCCACGTCTTTCGCATTCTGGTGGCGACCGAAGCCGAAGCCATTGGGCACATTGCTGCGCTGAAGAAAGAGCTGACGCTCAAGGCCTTCACGGACCTCGCGCGCGAAAAGAGCCTGGACAAGGCCACCAACATGCGCGGCGGGAACCTCGGATTTCTCGGGCCCGACGGCGCCTCGAACGAGGCGGGGCTCAAGGCCGACCCAGGGCTGGTGACGGCAGCAAAGACCGTGCGCGACGGCGAGCTTTGCCCAAAGCCCTTCGCCGAAGGAACGAGCTTCGCCATCGTATGGCGTCGCGGCACCGTTGCTGCCACGAAGCGCACGCTCGAAGAGGCCACGCCGCAGATTCGCGACATGCTCGCTCGCCGTGCGCTGGAAGAAGCCACGAAACGTCACCTCGACGAGCTCAAGGCCGCCAAAGTGACGAACCGCGACGACGGTCCGCTGTCCGTGTTCAACGTTCCCGTCGACGACGGCCCAATGACGGGTAGACCTGACTCGGGCAAAAAGCCCTGAACGAAGAAGCCCGAGCTCACGCACCGGCGGACTCGAGGCGGACAAGCTACCCACTCGGTTGGCAAAAACGCACTGCCCTGTCAACGTAGTGAGCAACGATAGAGCACGATCGAATCGTTGCATAATCGGAGGCTTTGCGCCGAAGCTTGATAGCTCTGCGCGCAAACGGAATGCCTTGCGGGACTTGGCCCTGCGGAGGTCTACAGGCGCCAGTCCGAGGCTCCCATTCGTCAGTCGCCGGGAAAGCCTGTTTTGCAGGACCGCTCGAAGAGTCGCTCTTTTTCAGCGAGATTGGCACAGGTCGACATCTGGCGGTGATCCCTCACCAACTCGTGTAGGCGCCGCAATCTCTTTGGCCTCGAATCCAAAACCTGCGGAAACGGCATCGCAAGCGACCCCTTCACGGTTTGTGCCATCGTTCAGGATGTCACGAGCGTGACCTGCCTGTTCGACAATCCAGTCTGTCGTACTCCCCGGGCATAGTTCCTTGTAGAACGAGCCCGCGTGGCGGCGAAATTCGGATTCGAACGTTGCGAAGGGTATGACTCCCGAAATGGTGCCCTGCAGAGTGTCGGTGGCCAATGGCGAGGCTTTGAACGAAATCGTCGCGTTCGAGAGCGCGATTGGCATTCGACCGCCACCGAAGCGAAAGTGGACGATTGCGCGCGGTGCCTTCGCGACGAACGTTCCCGAGCTCACGTAGGCGTCGATAAATGGGGTTTTCGAGCCTCCTTCAATCGTGCCATCGTTGAGCGAGTCAGCGGCGATGGCGCGAACGTCGTTAGAGTCCCACTTTGGCGTATTCTTGGTTGATGTCGAGAGTAGGAGTTGCCCGCCAAGTCCCGTGTTGGTTTGCGAAGGAGCGGAGTCGAGGCCTACAACCTCGAGGATTAGGGTCTCGGCGCCAGCTTCGAGAGCAAGTTCATTGATTCGCGGCAGGTCGGGATCCGCAGCCATCAAGATCGGTAGAAACGCGAAGCCGAAGCCATTGTCGATGCCATTTGCACCGTCTTCACGCACACGTTCTGGAGCTCCAGGGGCCAGTGTGCAATGTGTCGCCGATGTTTTGGTGGAATCGAGACCATCTATGTTCGTTCCGTACGAGCGCCACGCTTTTCCTTCAGGGTCGATTGAGCCGTCGCGGTACCGCTCGCCAAGCAACAGTCTACGGACGGCAAAGTAGCGGCGGGTCTTTGTCATCGTCGGTGGCGCAGAAACTGGCTTCTTTGGCAACTCGGCTGTGCCGTTCTGAATGGTCGGCTCTGCGGGGCCGGGATCGGACGGGTCGAGTTGACCCCCACAACCGACGCTGGCGGCGAAAACCAAGGCTACGAGGCGCGTTGCCAGCAACCGACTGTCCGGGCCCTTTCGTGAACGAGAGTAAGCAACATTGAGAGAGCGACAGAATGCTTTCATGATGGCTCGTTCAGCACATCCCGTGCCGTCGGAGTGACGAGCAGGGGATCCGGAAAAGGGCGTCGCGGCGCGAGCATTACTGATCAACTGGTTGAACCAGTGTGGCCGTCGGTTCTCGAACCTAGGATCAAAATGTCCGGCTAGCGCGAGGCCGAGTGCACGGGTAGAAAACTAGGCTCCGCAACAGAGGCTCCTCGGATCGCCCTTTCGTGGACCCTGGCGCGGACGCCGACCGGTCTCGGTCCGTACATCGACAGGCTCGGCGTCCGAGCCGGCACGATATCGCGACCTCAGCCAATGCCAATCCCGAACCCGTTGCAGAGGGGGACCTCGGAGAGCTCACTACGATCGGGGAGTCTCCATGGAGCCCAAGGCACCGAGTCCGCACGAGGTGCGAAGCGGGCCGAGGTCGTCGAATCGGTTGGACGGCGAGGCGTGCAGTGGCGCGAAGACCTCGCGGCGTGCAACCAAGTCGGACATAATCCTTGCGAACATTTGGTCCGTCGAACCTGGTTGAGCGCGGGCCCACAAAGGAGCGTGCTACCGCCTCCGAATGCACCGACCTTTAGTCGCATTGAATGGGGGCGGAACCACCGTCGCATACATCCGTAACTTCGAGGGGGGGCCGTTTCTGGCCGAAAGACACCCTAACTGTGTCGAGCTCTGCGCCGAAGGACAGGGCGTTGCAGTCGCTACCGACTCCCTGCGTCATGTCCACGCCGTCGCAGACGAAACGGGCGAATGCGCCGTACGTTTGGGGTTGCCTGCAAAGCGGTTGCCCCTGAAAAATGGCTTGACCTAGACTTTCGACAAGCTCTCTCGGCGCGACCGAGCCACCGAGGCGCACGACCCATTCGCCGGCCACATTCGATGGAGTGGCCGTTAGCACCGCGCCCCGCAATCGTATGTAGATATCCGCCAGGCGCAACGGAAGGTTGTCGAAGGCCGCCACGATGACGCCTTCGCGAACCCAAGCGTTCGACGCTTCGAGCGGAGGGCTTGCTACGCGCGCCCAGGTATCGCAGCCCGACCAAGTGGGTTCGAGCTTTCCGGCATCACCGCTTGTGTCGGGGCCCGCATCACCCTCACACGCACGCGCGGAGTCGAGCCCCGGTGAGTCGACGACGGAAAAGACAACGCTCGGATCGTTGCGGCTTCCGTTGTAGTCACGGAGCTCGAAAAGGATGGTCTGGTCCCCACGCCTCGCGATTTCGTCGAAACCGTAGTCGTCGCCCGCTCTGCCCTGCGCAAGAAACGCCGCTGCCGCGTTGTCTCTGCCTCCTGGGCCGTCGCAAAGGGCGAGCTTTGGATTCTTAGGAAAGCAGGATGAAGAGACCATGGCTTCGGTCCCAGCGTCGTCGCATGTGCACCTATTGTCGAGGTCGAAGCCGTCCGTCGCCCGAACCCGCAGCCTACGCGCGGCGAAGGATGTCGACGGTTGGGATGGCCCATCTTGGACGTTTGGGCGGGAGGGAGGGCGATCGAGTACGCATGGGATCGGGATGCTGGCTTCTGAAGCCGCTTCCGGTCCGATCGAGCTGCCGTCGAGCGCGAGGGCAACGGACCGTGGGAGCTCGAAGGGATCAACGAGCAAAGTGCAGCCAGCGAGGAAGGCGGCTGCCAAGCCAAGGTGCGTCCGTCGTAGTGCCATTCGTAGCACCTTGGACGCTTCTATCGATCCACGCCAGCTTCCACTTTTCGGCAACCGTCCGGCGAGGCTCTGTGCTCGACCTGCGGACCGGCGCGACCGGCCGGTTGTCGCCTGGGGATTCTGACTGCATGGGCGTGGCGCCGCCCGCGGGCCGGGCTCGTCCCGGGTGGCAACGTGTCCCGGCTCGGGAAGCAGCTCGACAGTGCGCGAGCGCCACCACCCGTCGGTGGACGGCCGCGACGCCAAATCTGGGCCCCTACGTAGGGGTCACGGCGTACGTCTTCGCAAAGGCCACTCCCGACCGTCAAGCACTGCGAGGACGTCTGCCGACTCGACGGCGACGCTCCAGAATCCATCGGCCACTGCGGCGTCTTGCGCGAGCAACTCCAGCTTTGGACGGTGCTCCGAGAGTCGCAACATTCCTATCGAATAGGTTGCCCAAAAGCGGATGTCGACTGAAGGGTCCGACAGGCAGTTGCCCAGAACTGTGCTGACGGAGCCGAGCCACGGGTCTGTCACTCCATCCTTTGGGGCTCGAAGCGTGGCCCCAAGGCCTTCTGCGGCTTCCGCCCGCAGTATCGGCGGTTCTTCCCGATGACTTAGAATCCGGAGCATCACGCGAGCGGAGCGGCGGTCGAAGAAGCCACGCACCCCGTAGAGCGCCCCGCGCCGCATAGGTTCTTCTTCGCCGCGATCCATAGCGAGCTTGGCGAGCGCCGCGAATAGCGCAGAAACTTGCCTGTGCGGCAACTTGTGGCTCGCGAACGCGCCATTCGCCAGCACTTCGATCCCCGATAGGGAACGATCCCCGCGTCGAAGCGCGACAAGTGCTCGGTCCACCGCTTTGTTTCGTCGCTTCATCGCGTGAGCGATCTGATTACCTGCAGCGGATGGTGCAGTGCTTTAGGCGGCAACCGCGGGGAACCCGACTGTTCGCATCCTTCTGTGCGGCAGCTTGAGACGATCCCGAGCCAGAAACGGACCCGGAACATTGTCCGCCGCTGCCCGTTCCACCAGCCGAATTGGCGAGAATGAGTGCACAATTCGCGGTGCAAGTCTGTCCGCGGCGCTGAGAAGCAAACCAGTCGTTGGCAGCTCGTTGGACGGCATCCCAAGACGACGACGGAATCTGAGACACGTTGTAGACGGCGTATCCGAGCACCGCGGCGACGGCCGTCGCGCAAGCTGGATTCAAAAGACACGCACCGACACCAATCGCCGGAGCAAGGCCGTCTTCGGATTCCGCTACCGGCACGTCGGTCTCGAAGTCGTCGTTCACCTCGGCCGAGCACCCCGTGCTGAACGACGGAATGGCGAGGAGAGCTATCGAAACCGCGGCGACCGAAGCGACAGACCTTTTCATGCCTCGACATGAGCACGCACCATGCCAACCACTTGGTCCTCGGGCTTGGCGCCTTGTGTGCGCCTTTGTGGACCATTTCGGCGGAATTGCTATCGACGGGATCCACCACAGGTGCGAATCGGTCCTCGCTCGGCCCGTTCACGAAGACCTGCGTGCGCGTACCTGCCAATCGGCGAGCGCGGTGTGCGCCGTCGGCTCGAAGAGGACTCGAAGCTTGGCTGCCTCGCGAAGAAGGAATCGGCCATGCTGGCGATGAGAACCGCAACGGGTTTTCGGAGTCGCGGAGAAATTTGAAGGCCGCAGGGTAGAACGAATTGTTCCTCTCACTACGGGAGACGTGACGGCTTTGGCCGCCATCGTTGGCTGAAATTTTCACCTTCGTCGGGCGACCAAGGTCGCCCGTAGATTCCGGAATGGTTCGGTCGAGCCACCGAACGTGGTCGAGCTGGAGCGGCAGACGTATTCGGCCGTCGCTTACGCCCCGGATCGTTCGGAAACTTCCTGAGACCGGGTCGGTCTCGTTCGCGGTGCCGCGATTGTGCGAGAGTTGTGCGGAAGTTGTGTCGGTACGGGATGTGCTGAGGGGGCGTTGGCGACAGTCGCCGTTGGTGGAGGTGCCCCTTGAAACAATCCTCGTTCTCGTTCGGCCTTCTCGTGGTCTCGCTGCTCGGTGGAGTCGTTGGCTGTTCGGCGGAAGCCGTGGGCATCGAATCCGACCTTGGCGAGTCTCAAGGTGGGATTCGCGATTCGGCAGGCAACGAAGTGGTGACGGCGACGAGCGACACCTTCCTCAAGACGTCGACGGGAGACTCGGCGACGCTTTCAGCTACGAACAAGTGTCGCATTGCAAAGGGCACGAAAGTTTCGCTTGGTTCTCCCACGACCTTGGGCCGTCATGTCGTCGGCAAGCTTGCCACGGCGCACGGCTGTTCGGGAAGGTTCGGCGGGGGAGCCCAGGTCTACGTTTTCCGCGATCACTTCTCGGGCTGGTCCACCCCCAACACGCCTGCTCCAAACGATCCCAACCTTCCTTCGTGCTCACCGTCGCGCGCCGTAGGAGCCGTTGGAGCCAAGGAGCGTATATTGCTCGACACGATAGCCTTTGCCGAGGGCACGCGAGGTCGTGGTCAAGACGGTTACAACGTCGAGTTCACGTATGTCTACTTCAACGACTGCACGCGCCACCCTCGTCAGCTTCAGCGCTCTGGCGGTTTGTCCTCCGACGCGGCCGGTCGTTACCAGTTCCTCAGCACGACCTGGGACGGGCTGGGGTATGCGACCTTCACCCCGGACAACCAGGACCGCGGCGCGATGAAGCTCGTTCGGGGCCGCGGCGCAAGCGTGCCTAACGATAGAAGCATGACGGCAACGGAGCTCGGAAACGTTCTCGATCGCATCTCACACGAGTGGGCATCGCTCCCGCCAGGACGCTACGGCCAGCCGAACTACTCGTACGCTCAGATTCGCACGGAATACTGCCGTATCGCGGGGTGCCAGTGAACCTTGGCTGGGCGGGGTTCGCCGCCGCCGCCATTGCGCTTTGCGGCGCGAATCTTCTCGCGTTCGCCCACGAAGATGGTGCCCTTGGGCCGTCCGATCGGGTGCCGATCGCGTCTACCTTGGCTCCCCGCGTGGACGACGCGCAAGCGCTCCAAGCCCCTACCGTCGACACGAGCCGTGCGCGGCCCGAGAACGATGGGATGGCCTTTGAAATGAACCCGACCAGCTCGCGTGCCGACCGTCTCCTCGTGATTCGGAGCGCCGTCACCGTACGTGAGCACCGCGCGATCGCAGCAATGACCAAGGTCGCGATTGACGAAGACGGTTACGTTGCGGCGGCCCTCATCCAAGGGCTCTCGGACCTCGCGACCGACGCGCCTTTGGCCGAACGAGAACGGGCGACGGGCGCTCTCGTCCAGCACCTCCGTGACGCCCGCGCGAAGGCGGGAACCGAGGGGCTCGCGAAAGGAAACGTGTCCCTTTTGATTGACGCTCTTGCCGATACTGGAAGCGCGACAGCCGTGACCGCCCTCATCGAGGCGCTCGATTCGGTAGCGCTGGACTTGCACCAGGAAACGCGAATCGTCGAAGCGCTCACGGCGCTAGGAGACGAACGGGGCATCCCCGCAATCGAACGGTTCTCGATACGAATTGCAAGCATATCGAGCGGTGAGCCATTTGCCGTGGAGCTCCGAAGTGAAGCTCTTGCCGCCGCGACAATCGCTCTCGCTCGTCTCAGAGGATGATCGCACGGCCACCTGGCTTCGAGATCTCCGTGCCCATCGTCAGCGAAGCTCGATGGCCGGGCGTATCGTTGATTGAGACGCCCACCAAGAATTAGACTCTTTCACACCGATACGCGGCGGAGGCGACAACAAGGTTTGCGATGGTTGCGCTCTGCTCTCGTTCATCGGTAGCCAGGCCATGCGCCCATGTCTTCCGGTTCTGCCCGCTCATCTCCCGAGTCACCCGCGAACAGGTTTTCGTCACGCATGGACCACGGGCAGCCAGTTTTGTCGTCACTCGGAAGGGCCGTGGCGGCCTTGCCCGAGAGTGGTAGTTGGCTGAAGCTCTAAATCAGCGGTCGTGATTCTCGAGCATTCGGCAGGGCTACTTGGCATACCCTCAACTACAGGACCGGATCGATCCGTCCGGCAAAGTAGCCGT
>JAYUKI010001066.1:0-2736 GCA_043764595.1 Myxococcales bacterium
CACTACTGCTCGATGTTGATTCCGCGGTGTGACGGTCCCGTGGTCGCCACACGCGTCGCATTTGGCGTATCCGGATCGCGGGAACGGTGACACGCCGGACATCGCGGAAGCCAGCGAGCGAGGACCCGGGCGATCGCGAGTCGGATTGTAATGAAGGAGTCGATGAAGTGTCGCTCAGGCCGCGAGCACGACCGACTCGGCTTGATTTTTCCGTCTGGCCGAGGGGGGGAAATGCCGCACTCGTTCACTTACGATGAACGCGTAGCAGCAAAGAACGACGGAGATGTGATGGTGCCATCCAGTGAACGTGCGCCCCTCGAAGTGGTCGAGCCCGAGCTCGCCCTTCAACTCCTCGTAGGCGCGCTCTGTGCGCCAGCGCTCCTGCAAGACTCGGACGATTTCTTTCTTGGACATCCGCCGGCGAAGGGAGGTGAGTACGAATTTCGTGGGTTGGCTCTCACCATCAGGCCATTCGATGACGAGCCACATCGGCTGGCGATCCGCCACCTCGGTACCGTCGTCGTTAGCGACCTTCACGCGGCAGAACTTGAAGTTGGAGGCCATCTTCCGGCACGTTCCTTCGCGCCATGTCATTCGTCGAAACGCGGCGCGGCCGAACTGCGCGCCAAGGGCCCGCGCCTCGATCGGCTCGCCACGACGACGCTCGATCGCATCGAGCAACCAGACCTTCATGTTTCCTTTGACGGCGACTCCGACATCGAGCCCGAACATCTGCACCGTATTTCGGAACTCGGCGGATCCGCCATACGCCGCGTCCGCGAGCACGATCTCGCCGGGAATCTTGTTGTCCATTGCTCGCGAGATGAGATCGAGCGCAAGCTCCGTCTTGGTCTTAAAAACAAGGTCCAGAGGCACACGTGCCTTCTTGCAACGAGCCTTATCCTCGGCCCAGCTTTCTGGCATGTAGAGCTCGAAATCGATAGGCACGTGCTCGTGCCTCGTTGCGATCGAAAGACTCACTCCGACCTGGCAATTCCCTACCTTGCCGAGCGTGCCGGAGTACTGCCGTTGCACACCCACCGAGTGCTTGCCTTGCTTCGGAAATCCAGTGTCGTCGATAATCCACACGACGACCTTCTCTTGTGCCTGAAGTGCCTCAATCACGTACGAAGCAGATTCAAGCCGAACCTTGTGGTCGTCCCACGGCGCTTGTCGAAGAAAGTGGAGAATCGAGCCGTGGGCGCGAGAGCATTCGACCGCATCCGCCGTCGCCCGCGCCGCAATCGGCTCGACGCTCTTTCGTTCTCCGTCGCTCATGATTCCCTGGGCGTAGGTGGCGAAGCACTCCCTCTGCTCGAGCCTCGGCAACAGCCGACCAATTCGACCGAGCATGAAGGCTCGAAGTCGATTCTCCATCTCCCAGTCGGCTGCGTACTCCATCCACGAAGCGTGGCCCTAGTGGACCCCCATGGAAATGCGGGCGCCGGGCGACGGCGAAATTGGGCCGACAAAGTGGGAAACAAACGACATTTGCACACGTCCGCTTCACGAGCAAAATCGAGCAGTTGGATTCAACATCGAGCAGTAGTGTTAGGTGTCGCGCTACTTCTAGCAGGTGATCAACGCCCTGGCGCATGCTCCGAAGTGTTTCGGGTCATCGGGATACCCCGCCGTCCGCGCACTAGAGTTGCCTCGTGTACGCCGGTCATCTCGATTTCACGCGTCCGCTCGTCTGGGAGTTCGAAGGTTTTGCGACGGCTGGCGAGTGCACCGCCATCCTCGACAAGGTGGCGACTTCGCGCATCTTGCCACACAGTTCGGAGACGATGCCACGCGATCTATGGGAGGAGACTCGGCGTATTCTCTCGAGGAAAGTTTCCATCGTCCTTTGCAGTGCCTGTTTTTTTCCTCAAGCCCGGCGAGGTCTCCGATGTCATCGAGACCGTTTATGGCTTCCACATCGCAAGGCGCACGAAGTGATGCTCTGCCTGCCGCGGGTATTCGTGCAGCTCTAATTCTAGAGGATGAGGCCCTAATTCTACTTCGCAGTCGCGCCGACACTCTTGCCATCCGAGCCGCTGGCGGCGATTCGCTACTACGACAATCATCACGATCAACGCAACATCGCGCGGTACACCTCGCGTGGATCAAGCTGCTCCGGCCAGGTGGAGCAACCGCCGTCGTTGAGCTCGATGATGGTAAAACCACCGGTCGCGAGCCGCGCCACGTCCGCGGTGAAGAAGGGCGACCCGACGAGCCTACCCAGGTCCGCGAACTGCCCGGGATTGTCGAGCCACACGTCGACGTCGTAGTAGGGCGCATGGGCCACGAGCTGGCCCTCCCAGAACACGAGCCGGTGCTCGTCGGTCACCCGGCGGCCTTCCGGGAGAAAACCTGGGAGGGTCGCCAGCTCCAGGTACTTCTTCACCACGAATCCCCGCTCGAAACCGTCGCCGCGGAGCTCGAGCAGCGCCTCGCACACCGCTCCGAAGTCGGCGCGGTCCGCGCCTTCGGGTACGAAGCACGCACGGTGCCAAGCCTCCTTCACGGACTTCACATGATCCTTCACCACCCACGGCGGCGGCCCCAGCTCGCACGCGACCTCCCAGGCCTCGTCGATGCTCTCGCTCTCTGTGAAACGAGAGGGCGCGGTTCGCGCACCCAGGAGCGGGAGGTAGCTCGGTGCATAGGTGGTCTCCGCGAAGGACTCGGGGTCCACCACGAGCTCCTCGCCGCGCGCGGCCATGGCCTCGTAGAGGTCGGTGTACTCGTCCT
>JAYUKI010001067.1:0-9318 GCA_043764595.1 Myxococcales bacterium
GGTTCGGAACGTCAGCTCACGTGAAAACAACGCGAGTCACGACCGAGCCGCCCTTGCGGGTTTCGGTGGTCGTGGTCGTCGTCATCACGAAAAGCATCACGTCGATACCCTACGATGCGAGAAGCGCGCGCGCAAGTCGCGATGCGAAGGCGATGGCGATGATGGGCAGTCGTGAACGAGCTCGAGCCTTTGTGAGCCAAAAGAGCGAAGCCCAAGACCACGGGGTCCTGGGCTTCTTGCGCGTGCGGGCGTGACGTACGTTATCCGCGTTTCGGGGCTTCTTTGCCGTGCCGGTGCCGCTCCCCACCACGGTGCGCGTGACGTCCTTCTTTGGCCACGGCGCGAATCTCATCGGCTTCGGCCTTCGTGACGGTGCCATCCGCCGTGGCCTTGGCGATGGCCGCTTGCACCTTCGCGGTGCGGGCGTCGAAGCGGGCGCGCATCTCCTTGGCCTTCTCGGCTTCGACCTTCTTTTCGACGATTCGCGCTTCGAGCTTCGCGCGCATCTTGACGACGCGGGCGTCGTGGTGCGCTTGGAACGTGGCTGCGGGAACGGGGAACTGCGGTGGCTCGTGGTGAGCAGGCTTCGGCTCTTCGGCGCCCGCGGCGAGCGCGAAGGTGAGAACGGGAAGGGCGAAGAGCGATGCGATGAAAGAGCGCTTCATGGTCGTTTTACCTCGGGTCAGGACCGGGTTTCGTTTCGGTCTCGGTGGGTTCGACGCCCGATCCGTCCATTCGATGCCGCGCTTTGCGTTGCTTTACGAGGCGCCCGAACCGAGGTCACCGGACCTCACGTGCCTCGTTCGAATCACGCAGTCAACGGGGCTTCGTTCGGCCACAGAGGCTCGACGGGCTCGTCTCCGAACGCCTCGGCATCCGTGGGCGACGCGCGAACGAGGTCCACGAAATCCGACACCGTACGAATGGAAGCGAGGCCATCGAACGTCATCACGCGCCCGAGGACGTCGGCCACTTCGAGGGCCACCATGACGAGATCGACGGGAGCCAAATGCCAGTCCTCCTCGAGCCGCTGGTGCCCACCGAGGGCGGAATGGGCGACCTCCAACCGGCTGGCGAGGGCATCCAAGGTGACCTTTTCGCAGGCGTCTTTCATGCGGCCCATTCCTTTCGAAGCGAGGAGACCTTGCCTCGCGCGAGAGTGGAGCACGCCAAACGCGCGGAGATTCCCGCGGTAACGTTTCTTTACGATTCCCTCTCCGTGGTGCGGGCTGGACGCGAGGTGTTCCGGCGCCGGAACAAGAGCCTGAACTGAAGGATATCCATGACTTGCACGGGGGTCGCTCGAATTTTTTCCCATGCCTCCCAGGAGAGGTTTGCGCCTCTTTGTCTCCCGATTCGACCCGTCATGGAGCGGCTTGGACGCGACGTCGGGCCCGCTCGTCAGCGCTTTCGGTCGAGTGGCAAAAGCTCGGCCTTGGCTTCGCGGGCGCCTTGGGTGGCCAGGGCGTCCGCGCGTTCGTTGCCCGCGTTTCCGTTGTGGCTGCGTACCCATTGCCAGCGCACGACGAGACGTTTCTCGGTGATGCTCGCTTCGATGCGGCGCACGCTCTCGACGATGAGCGCGTCCACTTTTGCGAACGAGCGCGCTTTCCAAATGGCCAAGTTTTTGGCGAGGTTTTCGACGAGCGACTGATTGTCCGAGAAGACGCACGCGGTCACTCCCTCGGGCAGTGCGGCGAGCGCTTCCGCCACCGCCTGATACTCCATCACCTTCGCATGGGTGTCCGACGCCTTGCCGTAGCCCTCCATGGGCTCACCTGCGGGGGTCTTGATGAAATAGCCCCACCCGCCAGGACGGTCGGTACCCGAGGACGCTTTGCACGAACCGTCGGTGTAGCAAAAGTATTCGCGAGAGCTCATGGGACCCCTTGTCGCGCTGCGGCCGCTCCTTCAGCGATACCATCCTCCACGAATCGGGCGAACGAAGACCCGCAGAAGCAAAGCCGCCGCGACCTGCGCCTTTTCTTTTGCACGCGGGGGCCTGTCCGCGAAAGGATGGTTGCCATGGCCGCCAAAGACGAGGAACCGGAGCTCCTTTCGATCGGGGGCCATGAAGTTCGGGTGACGCACCCGAGCAAGGTCTACTTCGCGCAGGAGCCGAAGCTCTCGAAGATCGAGATCGTCAGGTATTACCTGTCCGTGGCCGAAGGTGCGCTGAGGGGGATTCGCGACCGGCCCATCGTGCTGAAGCGGTTCGTCAACGGAGCCGGCGCGCCGCCTTTCTACCAAAAGCGAGCACCCGAGAAGCGTCCGGACTTCGTACGAACTACCACTCTCTCCTTTCCTTCCGGACGAACCGCGGAGGAGATCGTCGTCGACGACGCCGCAGGTCTCGCGTGGATCGTGAACCTTGGCTGCATCGAGCTTCACCCCCATCCGGTTCGCTCGAACGACCTGAATCATCCCGACGAAATTCGGATTGACCTCGATCCGGGGCCTGGGGTCCCATGGGACGACGTCCGCAAAGTGGCACTCGAGGTCAAGACCCTGCTCGAAGAGGTCGGTCTCTCGGGGTTTCCGAAGACGAGCGGCTCGCGCGGAATGCACGTCAACGCGCGCATCGAAACGCGGTGGACCTTCGACGAAGTAAGGCGGGCGGCCCTCGCGTTCGCACGGGAAATCGAGCGCCGCGCTCCGACCATCGCCACGGCGAAGTGGTGGAAGGAAGAGCGCCACGGCGTTTTTCTCGACTACAACCAGAATGCCAAAGATCGCACGACGTGCTCGGCCTATTCGGTGAGGCCCCTCGTGGACGCGCGGGTGTCCGCGCCGCTCACCTGGGACGAGGTCCTGGATGCGAACCCTGAGGATTTCACGGTGCGCACCCTCCCGAAGCGCTTTCTCGAAATCGGGGACCCACACGCCACGATGGACGAAACGAGTGGCTCTCTCGAGGCCCTCTTGGCGCTCGCCGATCGGGACGAATTTTCGGGAATCGGGGATGCTCCCTGGCCTCCGCACTTCAAGAAAATGGCGGGCGAAGCGCCACGGGTGCGTCCTTCTCGTGCAAAAAAGCCCGTCGCCGCTCCCGAAGGGGGTGCTGGAGAAGACAGCGCGGCGAAGGTCGACGCCCCACCGAAGACCGGCGCAACGGGTCGTCGGAAGTCGTCCATGCCTCTCGTCGTGATTGGCAAGTCCGAGGACAAAGACGCGGCACTCGCAGGTTTGGAACGTTGGAAAGCCAAGTACCCGGACGTCGCGAAGCTCCTCGCGGTGGACGACGTGCTCGTCGACTCGATGCGCGGCCGATCGACGACGTGGACGCGAATCCGCGTGAACTTGCGCAACGTTCCGGCGGAGCTTCGTCCTCCGGCGGAAGCGCCGGATCCGGACGAAGAGCCGAGTCGCTCCCCGGCGAAAAAGAAGGTCCCGTAGAACGCGTGGTTTGCGGCTCTGAGAGCGCTACTTCGACGTAACCTGAGTGAGCTCGCTCGCGAACATCTCGGCGAGCTCCTGCGGGGCCACGACCTCGAGCTGGGCGTAGGTGCAGTCTGCAGGTTTCTTGTCCGCGCGCCACCGACGGAATTGCGCCGTGTGACGGAAGCGCTCGCTCTGCATGTGGTCGTAGGCCACTTGGACCACGAGCTCGATGCGAAGGGGCTGCCATGAGAGGTCTTTGCCTGAGCTCCAGCGGCTCTTTCCTCCGGGGACGCGCTGACCTGGAGCGGCCTTGCTCCAGTTCCACGGGTGTCCCTCGAGCGAATCGGCGCGGTAGGGCTCCAGGAACGCGACGAGCTCTTTGCGCTTCTCGGCCGTGAAGCTCGCGGCGACTCCGACTTGGTGGAGGGCGCCCTGGTCGTCGTAGAGCCCGAGCATGAGCGAGCCGACCGAGGTCCCTTCGCCGTCCTTGTGCCATCGAAATCCGCCCACGACGCAGTCGCACTCGCGTTCGTGCTTCACCTTGATCATGCTGCGCTTGTTCGATTCGTAGACGCCCTCGGCTCGCTTCGCGATGACTCCGTCGAAGCCGGCGCCCTCGAAGCGCGCGAACCAATCGGCAGCGACGGCCCGGTCGGTCGTGGCGGGAGTGACGTGGAGGGGAGCCTTGGCCGAAGCGAGGCAGCTTGCCAGCTCGGCGCGTCGAACGGAGAACGGCTCGGCCCGGAAATCGCGGTCGCCGAGCGCCAAGAGGTCCCAAACGATGAGCGAGGCGGGGGTTTCCTCGGCGAGCTTCTTCACGCGTGACGCCGCAGGATGGAGGCGATTCTGGAGAACCTCGAAATCGAGGCCCTGCGGAGTGGCAATCACGATCTCACCGTCGACGACACACCGCTCGGGGAGCTCTGCGCGCAAGACCTCGACGACTTCGGGAAAATAGCGCTGGAGCGGCTTCTCGTCCCGGCTCTGGACGAGGATGTCGGCGCCGTCACGAAACACCAGCGCGCGAAAGCCATCCCACTTCGGCTCGAAGATCCAGCCGTCGCCCTGGGGGAGCTCGAGGGAACGCTTGGCGAGCATGGGGAGGAGCGGGGACCGGAAGGGCAGGTTCATGGCGAGCCGAGGTCTTAGCGCAAAAGCGCTCGCGATGGCGGCCCTTGGATTCGAGGGGCGGGGCCTTCACCGATTGCCATTCTGGACGCACGTGAAGCTCGATTTGCCAAACTGTCCCAGGAGGCGAGCCAAGGCGCGCGGGTGCGGCATCGAAACGGCTCGAATCGCAGGGAAACGGCGCCGCATCGCGTGGGCATGCTCGTTGCTGGAGTGGGCCTCACGATGAGCACCGCCGACTCCCCTCCCCCTCGCGTACCCGATGGAACCGATTTCTGGAGAGACCTCTTTCATCGCTGGTTCGTCAAATACAATCCACTTTATCTCGTGAGCGCGATGTTGGTCCTCGTGGGCCTCAACTGCGTGTCGCAGGGACTCGCGCACGAGGGAAGCCTCTATGGACCTCTGGCCGTGGGACTGCTTGCCGAGATCTACGCGGCCGCGCTCATCGGGGGGGCTGCGCTTCTCACGCGAATGGGTCAAAAGAGGCCGGCCGTGCTGCTCGCACTGGTCGCGGTCGTGTACCAAGCCGATTTGACCCTTCACACCGAGACGTGCGCCGTTCTGGGTGGGCTCGGACTGGCGCTTTCGGCTCTATGGCTCGGCATTTTTGTCGCGAAGCTCGCTTTTCTGGGCTGGGCGCTACGGATCCGCATCGACCGACGCGCTGGGCTCGCCGCGATCACCGGCGCCGTGGGCCTCGCGTTCATTCCATATGGATTTTCCCGACTAGGCGCAGGGGGATCCGGAACGCTTTTGGCCGTCTTCGTATTCGTGCTTGGAGCCCTTTTCCCGAGGCGTCCATCGGAATGCGTGACTTCGCAGGTAGATCTCGACCCGTGGGGAAACACGGTCCTAAGGCGTTCGGTGCGCGCGACCTGGACCATTTGGGGCATTCTCTTGGGCTTGCACGTAGCCTTCTGGGCCATGGAAGCCCCCATCGACCTTGCCCGAGTCCTCCCGGCGGTCGGCGCCCTGGCCTTGGCGAGGCATCGAAACGAAGCGCGCGTTTGGGCGTTTTCGCTCGGCGGAATGGCGCTCGTGGCGTTCTTTCGTCCGACACACCTCTCGGCGGCGGCGGTGCTCGTCGCCATGACCCTCTTGCTGCGTGCCTTTTCGCGTCTTCGCTCGGTGCGGATAGTCTCCCCTTCTTCGGACGAAGCCTCGCCTTACCGCGTGAACGTGGACGAAAGCGCAGTGCGTGGGGTTTCGACGGTAGCGTTCGAGGAATGCTTCGCTCGAGTCTCCCAGCCAGAGCGATTGCGGCTTTGCACCGGCACGTGGGCCGCAGCCTATGTCGGCGTTTGGACCTTCGGTTGGAATGGCGGGGCTCTTCCGCCGCACGTACTTCTCGTCGATGCCTTGTTCCTGAGCTTTGGCCTGCTCATGGCGTGGCGGCTCGGCGCGCGGCTAGTCCTCGCGTTCGAGGCGGCCATCGTGGGCCAGGGTCTCGCGGCTTCTGGGCTCTTGCCAAGACCTCATTCCCTCGTTCAATGGGGAGCGGTGGCACTCGTGCTCGGGTTCGTGCTGCTCTTTGGGTCGGTCGCCGTGAGCACTCTGGGAGCGCGGAAATTGGCCCGACCTGCGTCGCCCACGGATTGAAGTCAGCCGGCGCCGGCGCTCGCCAGACTCCACACGTGGTCCGGCCGAACGGGTACGGCTTCGCCGAGGCGCATGCGCGTGAGCCGGCGCACGCAGGCGAAACCGTGGGAGGCGGAAGCAGCCATCGCTTCTGCATTGGGAATCGGCACAGTCACGGCGGCACTTGCCGGGGCGAGGGCGTCGAAGATGGCACGGCCGGTCTTCGATGTCTGCGCAATGACCGGACCGAGCCTGTCGCCCAGCAAGAGACCGTACCCGTCGGGGAAGGCGATTCCTGCGCCTGGCTCGGCGAGCAGACTCCGCACCATGGAGGCGCGGTCGACCCCCGTCGCTTCTCGATCGAGCCGGATGACCACATCGTGGGCGAGCGTGATCCTCGACCCAGGTGTGGGGCCGCTCGGGACGCGCGACGCGATCATGGTCTCGTATTCGGCGACGTAGCCGAGGGCACGATAGAGCTTTGCTCCCACCTCCGTCGCCTCGAGGAGGAACGTCCGCAGCCCGGCGCGACGGCCTTCATCGTGCGCGTGCTCGAGCAGACGACGCCCGAGCCCCGTTCCTTGGCGCAGCGGAGACACCGCCATGCACCCGACGAACCCTACGTGGCCCTGATGGAGGAGGGCGACCATACCAACGATGCCACCGTCGTCTTCCACCCAAATTCCATTGGGCTGCCAGCGAAGGTACCGCGCGACGTTGGCTACGCCACTCGCGAGACCGACCTCCAGCAACAAGGCCTTTGCCGCGTCGACATCGGAGCTCACCAGCGGGCGAATCACGGCGCCTCTTGCAGCGTGCTGGCGTATCCGGAAGCGGCGCTCGAGCCGGGACGCATGATGTTGCTCGAAAAGGCCATGGGCGCGCCAAAACGCACTACCACGAGACGAAGGCGAGACGTCGAGCGAATGGTCTATTTCGCGCCCGCATCGTCCGCTTGGCGCACGTTGCCCGGAAGTGCGAGCGCCATACTTCCCATGCCCTTCCCGGTGAAGGGCTGATGCCAAACGCGCTGGCCTTGAAGCGTGAAGCACACGAGCTCGCCATTCGCGCCCACGTACAAGTGGCCTTCGTCGACGATCGACGTCGGTCGTCGCTCGTAGTTGACGCCGAGACTCACCTTTGCGTGAACACCACCGCTTCGGTAGTCCAGGAAGACGACGTGGCTGCTCGTCACCGCGATGACCACCTCCGCAACGATATGCAGGTCCGCCTCCCCGTATCCGGCGAGGTCGACTTCCCAACGTGGAGCGCCCGTCCACCGGTCGAGGCCGAAGACTTTGCTCGCGAACGAGACGACGAGAACCGAGCGGTCGGGAGCAGAGGACGTACGCATCATGGTTCCAGAGGCTACGGCGTTCCAGTGTTCGGGTCGACGGACGGCTCGAACCGATCCTCGGTGGTCCACGGAGGCACCAGGCGAGCCTCGAGTCCTCTACAAAAAGAGGTCTTTGCGCAGTGTCCCGAGCGGCATGTCCGTTGCTATGAAGAGGGCATGAACTCGCCTTTCGGAGCTCGCGCCATGATCTCGTTCGCGTTCGTAGCCTTGGCCTCCGCACTCGCCGCGGCCTGTGCCTCCGAAGGCAACGATGGCACGAGGCGCACTCTCGATCCGCTCGATTCGTGCGCCGCGAACGATCCGTCGTGCAAGCCTCGCACGGGTCCCACGGGGAGCCCGGTATTGGCGGACGACGCCGATGCCGCTCCGGCTCCGAAAACGAGAGACGCTGCGCCCACGCTGGACGCGACCGAGCCCGAGACCGTCGCCGCGGACGATTGCTCGCCTGCGGCCCTCGCGAATGCGGGCGTGATCCAAGTGCGGGCGGGCACTCCGTCGATATTCACAGTTCCCTTCGGCGGCGCCACCGACACCTTCAAGAGCGGTTGCATCTTTGCGTCCGGTCCGGATCGTATCCAGCCACTGATGCCGATGGCCGGCACGCGGATGCGAGTCGTCATCGAGTCGACGAAGTCGATTGCGGGCCCGGTCGTGCTCTATGCCAAAGACACGTGTGGCGGCCCGAGGGACCTCGTGTGCTCGTCGCAAGGGCCTATCGAGCTCCCCATCGTGCCCGGAACGACCTACTACGTGCATTTCGACAGTCTGTCGGTGCAGCCCGCGGACTCGCGCGTCACGGCCAACGTCGAAGTGTTCTGAGCTCCACGAGGATTGGAAGCCGGGTCAGGGGATTGACGCCTTGCGTAGGAGCCTTCTGGTTCAGCACACGACTCGACGGGACGAAGAGCGGCGGGTGGGGATAGTGGCCTGACAGAAGTGCGAATGGACTTTCCAAGCGTTCGTGCTTTCGCGACCATGCCTGCATGACCTCCGAAGCCGAACGCCGCCTACGAATCGACCTCGCTGCGTGTTACAGGCTCGTCGCCCTCTACGGGTGGGACGACCTGGTCTTCACGCACATCTCGGTGCGCATCCCGGGCCCGGAGCATCACTTTCTCATCAATCCCTACGGAATGCTCTTCGAGGAGATCACGGCTTCGAGCCTCGTCAAAATCGGTCTCACTGGAGAGAAGCTCGACAAGAGCCCCTACCCTGTAAACCCAGCCGGGTTCGTCATTCACAGCGCCGTTCACGCGGCGCGCGAGGACATCGTATGTGTACTCCACACGCATACCCCGGCGGGCGTGGCGGTCTCGGCGCAAAAGGGGGGACTCTTGCCGATCTCCCAGCAGGCCACAGTTGCCCTCGCTTCGCTCGGGTACCACGACTACGAAGGCATTGCCCTTCGGGACGACGAAAAGCCCCGCCTCGTGAACGATCTCGGTACCAACATGGGACTCATTCTTCGGAATCACGGACTCTTGACCGTCGGCGAGACCGTGGCCGATGCCTTCTTGGGAATGTTCAATCTCCAGCGGGCTTGTGAAGTGCAGGTCTTGGCTCAAGCGGGTGGCGGTGAGCTCGTGACCGTTCCGGCTCCGATCTTGGCCGGAGTGAAAGCGAACATCGCGCTCGTCACGAAGGGGCTCGCGGGGCACTTGGCCTGGCCGGGACTGCTCCGACGCCTCGAACGCACGAGCCCCGGGTTCGACGCCTGACGAGAGCGGGGCTTTCAAGTTCGAGGGGCGCAGCCCCTCGAGCTCCTGCGAGATGCGGGCCTGAGAGTCCTCGACTTCTCCGCTTCGCTACGAAGTCTGCGGGGGTCTCGACCTCGAAGACTCGGCCTCGACCCGGCCCGAAGACTTGTCACC